>JBDUEQ010000067.1:0-25080 GCA_040002315.1 Gammaproteobacteria bacterium | reverse complement strand
GCTGCGGCAGCCGTAGCTGCGGCGGCGGTGGCTGCAGCTGGCGCTGCGCGCCGCAACCCCACATGGATTGACCCGCGGGCGGCCTTGCATTTATTAAACGATTTCGTTAACATTATTGTGTATTGTTAATATTTATCAACGGAGGCAGAGATGAAACCCACTCCCAGCGGTTGGCCGAGGTTGTCCAGCGGGCTCTTCTATCAGGACGCGGCGGCCGCCATCGATTGGCTGTGCGATGCCTTCGGCTTTTCGTTGCGTCTCAAAGTGGAAGGCGATAATGGGCGGATCGAGCACAGCGAACTGACGTACGGCGAAGCCTTGATCATGGTCGGTCAGGAATCACCCGACGCGGAGAAAGTTTGGAAGCGTACGATGCGCAGTCCCAAATCTCTGCAAGGCGCATGCACTCAGTCCCTCATGCTGTTCGTCGACGATGCCAAGGCACACTGCGCCCATGCCCGGTCCCGCGGCGCGCGCATCGTGGATGAGCCCACTACCCATGATTACGGGGAGGACTATTGGGCCGACTTAAGCTATGGAGTTCTCGATCTGGAAGGTCATTTGTGGTGGATAACCCAGCGTTTGCGCAACCCGCCTGCTTAGTTGAGCGCCGTCTACCGTGCCGCAGATTTCCTCCAAGCCCGATCTGGACGCAGCCTTTGCGGCCCTATCCGATGCGTCGCGCCGCGAAATGATCCGCACGCTGCTGCACAAGCCGAAGCGTGCCGGTGAATTGGCGCGAATCGTCAACATGAGTCCGCAGGCGCTCAGCCGGCATCTGCGGGTGTTGCGCAAGGCGGGCTTGGTCTTCGAGGAAGGGATCGAGAACGATGCACGCGTGCGTGTGTACAGCGTGCACCCCGCCGCCTTTCAACCCGTGCAGCATTGGCTGGCGCAAGTCGAAGAAATGTGGCGCGGACAATTGCGGGCCTTCAAAACCTATGCCGAGGGTTCACCGCGCGCACGCAAGGCCAGGACATGATCGGTGACCGGGCACGGATCAGCGTCACGGTCGAGGTGTCGCCGCCGCTGGCCTTCGAGATTTTCACCGACGAGATCGATCGCTGGTGGCGGCGCGGCGTTAAATTTCGCCACGCCGGCGCCCGCCGAGGGTTGTTGCGCATCGAGCCCAAAGTGGGCGGCCGGCTGTTCGAATCGGTCGACGGCGATGACGGCCCGCAGGTCTTCGAGGTGGGACGGGTGCGGGTGTGGGATCCGCCGCGGCTGTTGGCGTTCACCTGGCGCAACATCAACTTTGCGCCCAACGAACGCACCGAAGTAGAAGTTGAATTTGCCGCCGCCGCCGCCGGCACTCTGGTGACGGTGACCCATCATGGTTTGTCCGCCTTGCGACCCGACCATCCCGCCCGCCATGGGCTCCAAGGAGCGGAGTTCAGCCGCATGATAGGCCTATGGTGGGGCGAGCAGATGAGCTCGCTGCGCCTCGTGTGCGCCGATCGCGGTTCGTAGCGCGCCCTCAGAGCCCGAGTACAACCACCTTGCCGTTGATCTTGGGGGTCGGCCAAATGGGAGACGTCATGCCCGCCGCGACCGCAATTTTTTGCCCCTGACCCGTGTCGTAGGTAATCACGCCGCCGGCAATCGCTCCGCCCAAGTCGGTCGACCACAGTTTCTTGCCGCTCGCCGCGTCGAACGCGTAGAAATTGCCGCCCATATCGCCGAACAAAAGCAGCCGCCCGCTGGTCGGCGTCACGCCGCTCATGATGGGGAACGGCGCATGGAACTGCCACTTGCGCTCGCCGCTGACGGCATCGGTGGCCGTCAACCAACCGCTCCAACGCTTGGGGTCGTCCATCTGACCAAAGCCTTCCGTCGCCCCGCTCCACGCCGCGCCGACCTTCACGCCGGCCAGCGATGCCTCCGGCGCCAGACGCACCGTCGTGCACCAGTCGACAGCGCCCGTGAAAATAAGATTGTCCGCGGGATCAAAAGCGGCGCCATTCCACTCGGCGCCCCCCTGCGTCCCGGGACAAAATCGCGTGCCCTGCGCCGTCATGGGCGCCTCGGCATTCAGTATCTTGGTCACCGGTTTTCTGAACACCGTTGCCCCGCTGCTCAGATCGATCAGGTACAGATGCCCATCCTTGGGCGCTTCGGCCAACATCCTATGGCCTCGATTGCTGAGAAAAAGCACCGGTGCGCTAGATACATCCCAATCGTGGAAATCCCGCTTCACCAGCTGAAAGTGTCGTTGATAGACTCCGGTTTTGGCATCCAGCACCACAATCGAGCTGGCCAGCAAATTGTCGCCCGGCCGCGCAGCCTTGACGAAATCCGGAGCCGGATTCCCACCGGGCACATACAGCAATCCCTTGACCGGATCCAGCGAATAAGAGGTCCATGTCGCACCACCGCTCACCGGCGTGTCCTTCGCGTTCTTCCATGACGTTGCTGCCTCGGCCGGCATTCCTTTCGCCTGCGGTCCGCGTGCCGCATCGCCCGGCGCCTTCGGCACCATGTAAAACTCCCAAACGATGCCGCCGCTCTTGGCATCGAGCGCATACATCCGTCCCTTCACACCCTTGTAGTCGCCGCCGGCAGTGCCGATGAATACCAAGTCGTTCCAGGCAATAGGCGCCGCCGGCACCGATTCGCCCTTGACAGGGTCGGCAATGACGGTCGACCACAACGGCTTGCCGTTCTTCGCGTTGTAGGCGATGACGCGGCCGTCGACTGTGCCCCGAAACACTCTGCCGTCCAGCCATGCCAGGCCGCGATTGACTTTGAGAAAGCCCGATGCGAACTCGGCATGCGCACGCCATTTTTCCTTGCAGGTGTTGGCGTCTATGGAAATCGTGTCGTGCTCGGTGGTCGCGAACAGCGCGCCGTCCACTTCCAGCAGCCCGGTCTGAAATGCCACTTGCTCTCCGGTATCGAAGCTGCAAACCACTTTTAGGCCGCTGACGTTCTTCGAATCGATGGCATCGAGGGTGGCATAGCGCTCGGAGGTCAGCGTATTGTTGTAGCTCGGCCAATCCTTAAACGCTGCGTGCGCGGATGCGGACCCGATTAAGCCCGCCGCCGCCAGGGCCATGAATTTTCTATGCATATATGTTCCTTAACAAGGCTAGCAGCCTGTTGCGGGCTTTCGTTCGTACATGTATTGCCGCGTCAGCGGCAGTGGCAGAGTGGCCGCGGCACGCTTGACCGCCAGGACCTGGTAGATGCCCACACCGCCTTCCTCGAATTCCAGGGCGCACGCCGCCATATACATGCGCCACACCCGGTAAGTGGCTTCATTGACGAACTGCAATGCACGCTCACGATTACGCTCCAGCCGCGAGACCCAGTGACGCAGGGTGAGCGCATAGTGCGGGCGCAGCGCCTCGACATCCGCAATCTCGAATTTTTCGCGCTCCATCGCTTGCTGGATGTTGCTGACGTTGTCTAGTTGCCCGTCCGGGAACACGTAACGGTTGATGAATTCGGTGGACATGGATTTCTGCCAGCCATCCGCGTTGTGCGTGATCCCATGATTAAGAAACAGACCATGCGGCTTAAGCAGGCGATGAACCATGGCGAAGTATGCGGGCAGATTCTTCAAGCCCACGTGTTCGAACATGCCGATGCTGGCAACCTTGTCATAGACGGCATCTCCGGGAATGTCGCGGTAATCCTGCAATTCGACGTGGACCCTGCCCTCAAGGCCGGCCGCGGCAATACGCTCGCGCGCCACCTTTAATTGCTGCGCGCTCAAGGTCACTCCATAGGCATTGACCCCGTAGTGCTCGGCCGCATGCGTCACGAGTGCGCCCCAGCCGCAGCCAATGTCCAGAAAGCGATCCCCCGGCTTGAGCGACAGCTTGCGGCAAATATGCTCGAGCTTGGTCCGCTGCGCGGCATCCAAGGTCGCATCGGACGTTTCGAAGTAAGCGCAGGAATACACCATGGCCTGATCCAACCAGAGTGCATAAAAGTCGTTCGATACATCGTAATGGAAATGAATCGCGTCGCGATTTTCCGCCTTGGAATGCGCCTTGACGATGCGTCCACGGGTGGGCGCGCCGCGCTCCAGGGCGCGGTGCCGGCCCGCGTTCAGCGTGCGCAAGCGCATCGCCGCGGCGGCCGCGCCGATCTGCTCGCCGACGGACATTTGCAGTTCTTGGAGATGATCCTTGAGGTGCAGAGCGGCAAAGAAATCGCCCTCAATGTCCATATCGCCGCGAAAATAGGCCTCAGCCAACCGCAGCGGATCCCGTCCGAGCACCGCCGAGCACACCACCTCGGGGTTGTGAAACACCAGTACGAACGGCGAGTCAGACGCTGCCGCGTCGGCCGCACCCACATGTAGATTCTCGCCGTTCCACAATCGCAACATGAGCCGCATCGGCAAACGGCGGAATAGCCGAGACAAGAGGTCCGCGGCCAATTCCGCGCCGCGGTAAGGTCCCGCCGAGGGAAGATGTGCCGGCGCATGCGGCGAGTGTGCCGCATGCGCGCTCGCAGCCGCTTCTGTGTGCAATTGATTTTGCATGAGACACCCCCGGAGCCACGAGAACGTCACCGAACGGTCGCAATTATACGTCTAGTGTTTTCCTACATGCTACTCCGCAGTTTTTGCATGAGTCTTGCTCATTTGCCGGAGCCGTTCCGGGTCTTCTCGATGAAGGCCGCGACATTCGCGTGCAGCGCCTTCAAATCCGGCTCATGCGCATAGACCATGTGGCCGGAAGTGTAGAAATGCATCTCGATGTTGCCCTGGAGCGCACTTTGAATGGGTAACTGGCGCAGCTCATACACTGCGGCAAAATAGGGTGTAGCGAGATCGTAGTAACCGCCGTTCAACTGCACCTTGAGATTCGGGTTCTGCTTCATGGCGACGGCTAGATCCGGCATCACATTCACCGGCCCGGCGACCTTACTCGATGAACCGGGCGGTTGGTGCAGCATGTCCCACACCTTATCGACATCGAACATCTCCGCCTTATAGGTTTTCCGCTCGCCGAATTTGAGCGTGGTCCGTACGTAATCGTTGAACGCCGACACATAGGCCGAGGAAATTGCCGCCGACTGCGGATCGTAGTCGGCCTCTTTGCTCATGGGATCGATGGTAGGGCCCGCGAAGCGGGTGTCCAGCCGCCCCGTCGTGATATCGCTTCCCAATAACGTTTTCTCGAATTCGCCGCCGTTGACCCGCAGGTTAGCGCGCTCGATATAGTCGGCGGGCAGGCCTGTGTAGGCGTGCAGCTTGGCGGCCACCTCCGTCTTGCGTTCGGCACTCAGCGTCGCCCCCGCTGCCAGCGCCTGCAGATAGTCGGTCATCGCGAAATTCTCGACTTCCTTCAGCAGCGGCTCGAGCGCCGCAGGCTGATTCGGCAGCTTGTGATGGTACCAAGCCGTCGCAGCATAAGTCGGCAGCACCAGCGCATAAGGCAGGTCGACGCCAGGATTGAATTGCGGCTGATCGGCGCTCGTATCGAAATTCAATATCTGCGACAGCAGAATGATGCCGTTCAGATCCAGCGACTTTTCACTTTGCAGTATGTTGGCGAGCGCTGCGGAGCGCGTCGTCCCGTAGCTCTCGCCGAACAGATACTTCGGTGAATTCCAGCGATTGTGCCGCGACAGGAACTCGACAATGAAATTGGCAAAGGCATGCGCGTCCTCATCGACGCCATAAAAGGCTTTTTCCTTGTCCGTTCCGCGCAAATGACCGAATCCCGTGCCGGGCGCGTCGATGAACACCAAATCGCTCACGTCAAGCAGGCTGTACTCGTTGTCGACGAGGCGGTACGGAGCCGCGGGGCTGTGGGAGTCGTCCGCCGTCACCACACGCTTCGGGCCGAAGGCACCCATGTGCAGCCAGACCGTGGACGAACCCGGACCACCGTTGTAGAGAAAGGTGATCGGCCGGTGCCCGTCCTCTTTGTCGCCGCGGAAATAGGCGACATACGACATCCCCGCTTCGGGCGGCTGCGGCGGCGGCGGCCCGCTCTTGTCCTCGCGCACCGGCGGCGGTTCCTCATCCATGGGATCCTTCACGTGGACCACGAGGATGCCCGTCTCGGATTGATAGTTGAGCGCGCGGCCGCCGATCGTGACAGACCCCTGCACCGTCTTGGACTCATCGCGCAGGTAGCGCGGCGACTCGGTGGGCTCGGGAACTACTGCTATTTTGGTGGCTGGCGCATCGCTCGGCGGTGAGCGCTCTGCGCCCTGCGACAGCGATGCCGCGAGCGTTGCACTCAACAGGGAACAGCCAGCCAAGAATCGAAACCTTCCAGTCATCATTTATTCTCCGCGACGCCAAAAACCGTATTGTATGCGTTCGCAGTACCGCGATCCTAATAATCGAATTGATAGATCAATCCGACACTGCTGCCCGGATCATTCTCCGGCGTGGTGCCGATCGCCGTCGATGTGCCGTTTCCCAATCGAGTTTGCAGCTTCAAGTGCTTGCTCAAGTCCACGTCCGCCTCGAGTTGGCTGGTGCCGGTCGTGGTCTGCTTCGCCTCGACGTAGACGCGCTTCGAAATGTAGCGCCCGGCCTCGATGCTGGCGCCGGTGTTTTCGGTCCCCGTCGCGGTGTTGCTCGAACCGGCACCGATGGTCAGTCGATCCAATCCCAGGCTCTTCTGCAATTTCACGAGGGGATTGAGCCCGTTGCCGCCGCCCACACCGCTCAATGTTGCCAGCGCGGCGCCGACCTGCGCCAGCTGCAGCCCCGTCAGCTGCGAGCCGGACACGCCGAACAACAGACGCGCCATAATTTCGTCCTGCGCCAGACCTGAACTACTGGTGAACTCGAATTGCGGCGCGTCCGCGTAGCCGCTGATGATCAAGGTGACGGTCGCATCGGCCACAGTAGCCTCCGCCCTGAAATCCAATGTCGGATCGATCTTGTTCTTGAGCCCCGCACCGTTGAAGGAGACACGGCTCTCGGTGGAAAAGTTGAGCTTGTTGCCGGCCATTGTGAAATTGCCGCGCCGCAAGTCGAATTCGCCGGTCACGAAGGGCGAGTCGGTGGTGCCGCCGACGTGCAGATCGCCGTGCATCTCAGCATCGATGCCGCGTCCCTGGACCAGGATTTCCTGCGGCGCCTGCACGTTCACGTCGAGGCCAACCACCAGCGGCTTGTCCGGTATCCGCGGTGCGGTCTTGCCCCGCCTGCGAACGTCGAGCACGGATACGTTCGACGGCAGACCGTTCGGAATTCCGATCAGGGTACGGTTGAGGTGCACCGTGCCGGCGATGTCGAGCCGCTCGCGCGCGGTGCCGCTCAAATGCAAATCCGCGTTGAGGTTGGCAGTCACCAATTTGCTCACCAGCGGCTGGGCATTGACGGCCTTGATCCTAAGATCCACCGGGATCCCCTTCTGCAATATGCCTACCTCGCCCGTCATCGTCACCGTGCCGGGCGCGGCGATTGCAGTAAAGCTCTGGATCTGCAAAGTTCCTGCGCGGCCGACGACAGCAGCATTGATATCGGTGAGCCCCACGCCGCGCGCATAGTCGCGCACGCTGCCCTTGGTCAAATTCACCGTGCCGTCAATCTGCGGCTCCGCGACACTACCGGTCACGGTGGCATCGACGGCAAGTTCGCCCGAAGCGTGTTGGCCGCGAGCCTCGAGCAGCGGATTGATCATACCGACATCGAGCTTGCCGTTGACTCTCAAGTCAAGCGCCCCGTCGGCGGACAGCGGCGCCTTACCGCTGAGGCTCAGGCGCGAGGCAGTGCCGGCCACCAGATGAGCATCGATATCCGCGGTGTCGCCCTGCAATTGTGCCGTCGCAGTCAGGTCGAGCGGCGGCAGTCCGAAGGCGGCATCGTCTGCGGCCGCCAAACCCTTCGCGCTCAGTCGCACCTCGCCCGTGGGGGAGCCCAAGCTGCCCTGCAGCTGCGCGTGTGCTTCAATGCTGCCCGATTGCAACAGACCGGGAATGAAAGCATTAAACAATGAAGCCTGCGCATGCAGTAACGACGCCTCCACATCGAGTGCCGGCGATATTTCACCCTTGAGTTCAAATACCGCTGATTGCGAACCTATTTTCAGGATGTCGATGGATAAGCCGTTCGCCAGCGCCAGCCGCGCCGGCGACAGCAGATGCAGGTCTACTCCGTGATAGTTGGCCGCCGCGGTTTCCACAGCCACCGAGAAAGCCTCCAGATCCACCGACCCGCTCGCGGACAGACTGGCCTTTGCGCCTTGCAGTTTCGGCGCTTGCACATCGAGCTTGAATCCTATCGCATCGAACACACCGTCGGCGGCCAGCTGCGCATTGCCGGCGAACTGCCCGGCCACAAGATCTCGGGCGTCGAAGTGCAACTGCGCATGCGTGCGCCCGTGTTCGGGATGCAGCACGACAGTTCCTGTCAGACTTCCGCCGAGATCCCTGCCAAGCAAGTCGCGCAGATCGGCGAGCCGCGCAAGGCCGACGCTCAATTGGCCGCGGCTTTGCCCGCCGTCCGTCGCGACGGTGATATCACCGTCGACATGCGCACTCTTCCAATCGGCGCGCTTGACCAACGCGCGCACGGCTCCGGACTGGCCGCGCTCAAAGGCCACGTCGACATCCACCGGTGCCCCGTCGAAGGTTCCTTGCGCCAGCAGGGTGCCGCTCGGCGTTGCCGGCAGTCCGTGCAATTTGATTGCGGCGGAAACCCTACCCATAGGCGAATCTCGAACCGACAGGGTCGAGGTGATTTGCGCCTCGCCGGCCAACGCATTGGTGGCCCCGTTCAAGGAGCCGGACGCTTTGAGGGTGCCGGCGATCGCCGGCGATAGTGTTTTCAGATCCGAGACACTCAGTTCCCAGCGCGCGCCGAGAGCCCGGGCGCCCGCACTTTGAGCACCAGCGGCGCGCGCGAGTTCGCCGCTGGCGACCACGGTTAGCGCGCGGCCTGCGAATCTTGCGGTCTCGAGAGTAATGGCACGGTCGGTCAGCGCGCCGGACAGCCGCAGTGTGGCCCGATTTCCCACCGCGCCCGACCAGAATTCCTTTCCCGCGGCCAGGGTGGCATTCGCGTCGAGCGTCAAAGCGAACTTTTCACCGCTTTGACGCAGCTGCGCTTTCGCGACTGCGCTGCCGCGAACATGTTGGCCGCCCAGAGCCGCGAGCGGCGTTAGATTCGGCAGACTGATTTCCAGTGCCGCCGCTCGCTGCTCCGGGGCCGCCGGCGTCAACTCCGTGACCCCGTGCAAGGAGAACAACGGATGCGATGCGGTCAAATCGAGAGGCCGCGCGGCCTGGTCCAGCCGCATCGCGGCGTCTATTTTCAGCGGCGAATTCTCGAGCAATTGCGGCTTGAGCCCGGGAATCCGCAGTCCACCGACGAGCGCATGCAAGGCGGCGTTGCCGGCGCCGGCCGTGACATCGGCATTGAGCGTGGCGATCGACGTGCCTCCCGGGAGGCGCAATTGCGCAGCCTCGATATGGGCATCCGCGCGCGGCGCCTTGATGCTGCCCTGCCACCGTCCATGGATGTTGGCGCGCTCCCAGCCGATGTCGGGCCGCGGTGAGAGGGGCGGCGAGTCGAATGAAAAATCCAGATCCGCGGACAGCTCGCTCACGTTCACGCTGCCCTGCGCGCGGCCGCGCACGGCACCGGCATCGACGGACAGCTCGAGTCGTTCCGCCGAACGCAGACCGCTGAGATTGACGGTCGCGGCCAAGGCGCCCAAACCCGGTAGTCGAAGAAGATTCTCGAGAGGCCCGCCGGCCGGCTCGTGCAAATTCAACGCAAGATCCATGCGCTTCGGATCGAAGCGCAGATGCAGCTCGTACTCCCCATCGCCGTCAATGCGATGCGCGATGGCATCGAACACCATGTCCTCGACCGAACGTAAGTGCGCATTCCCCGCCAATACCAGCGAGGCGGGGTTACCGGCGAGCGCCGGGCCGAGCTTCAGCAGGTCCACTTTAAGGTCCGTCACGTCGATACGCGGTATGGACACGGGGCCGCTGCTGCGCGAGTTCGATGATTCCGGAAGGCGCTGCATATCGACGCTGGCCGCATGCAGAGTTTCGACCTGTACCCGACGCGCCAACAACGCGAGCGGTGTCCAGCTGATTGCGATCCTGTCGGCCGTCAGCCACACGCCGCGATCGTCCTTGAGTTCCAAGTGTGCCAGCGACATTTGCTGCGGAAACGAACCCGCGAGTCCGGACAGCGTGACGTGGCCGGAGGTCAATCGGCTAGTCAACCTCTCGATCATCGCGCGGCCGGAGTCGGTATTGCCGGCAACAAATAGAGAGGCCACCAGCAACAGCAGCAGCAGCGCCGCACCGCCCACCGCCCATGCGGATATTTTCCACCGCCGGCGCATCAGAACGACTGCCCCAGACCGATGTAGAACTCGAATTTATCCTGCACGGAGTCCTGCCGCTTGGTCGGAACGGCGATGTCGAAGCGGATGGGACCGATGGGCGTGTAGTAGCGCATGCCGGCGCCGACGCCGATGCTGAATTGATCCGGCACGGCTTTGAGGCTGCCGCTCACCTGGCCGGCATCGACGAAAAAAGCCGCACCCCAATTGGCGCCGAAGCGCTGGCGCAATTCCGCACTGCCCGCCGTGATCGCCGTGCCGCCGATGGGCAAGCCAACAGCGGGTGTATGGAGCGGGAATTTCGGCCCTACCGACTGGTATTGATAGCCGCGAATGGTGCCGCTGCCGCCGCCGTAGAAACGTTGATCGGGCGGCAAGCTGAGCTCGCCCGCCCCCGCGGCGATACCCGCCAGGCCGCGAAGCGCTAGCACGGTGCGGCCGGGGTCGGTGGGCAGCAGGTGATTGAAGTCGAAGTACGTGGCGAGATTAATCCTGCTGATGAAGAACTTGGCGTCCGGATGACCGAGCGCGAGAGTGGGGGTCAGGCTCACCGAGGCGCGGATGCCATGACGGGGATCCTCGAGCGGCGAGCCCAAGTTGGTCGAATCGTAGGCCACCGTCATCGGCAACGCCAACAGGGTATAAAAGCGGGTTTCTTTGTTCTGATCGATCTGCTCATCCGTGGTTGATCCGCCGACACTGACCGACCAGATGCTCGATAGCTTGCGGGCCATGGTCACGCTGGCGGTGCGCGCCGTCTGATCGTAAGCCTGCAGCGATTGCTTGAGCGCGCTGACGGCGAACTGCAATGTCTGATCGCGGTGCAGAAAGTCCGGCATCAGATAGGTTGCGGTGCCGTCATAACCGATTCCAGTGGTGTCGCTGCCGCCGAGATTCAGTACGGATGCGGAGATGGAGAATTGCTGCGCGCCGCCGAACACATTGCGGTCGGACCATTTGATGGTGCCGCTGCCGCCCAAGTCGCTGGAAAATGCGGCGCCGGCAGTAAACGTGTGGCGCAGCCGCTCACGAACTTTGAAGGTGATCGGGACGCCTCCGGAATCGTCGACCGCGGTGCCGATACTCAAGCTGACCTGGCTGAACACGCCGAGCGCCAATAAATCGCGGCGTGCCCTCTCTACCGCCGAGGAACTGTACGGCTGGCCGGTGTGCAACATTAGCCGCCCTTGCAACAGCGACTCGCGCACCCGTTTCAATCCTTCTATGCGGACCTCACCGATGTTCACTTTGGGGCCCATCACGACGTGAAAACGCAAGTCGAGCACCGGAGCGTCCGCGGACTCGTAGGCGACCGGCGGATCCACAGTGGCGAAGGCGTAGCCTTGCTCCTGCAGGGCCGTCAACATGCGGGCACCGCCCTCGAGCACGCTCGAGGCGACAGCCGGTTGACCTGACTTGAGGCCGAGGGAGATACGAGTTGCCTCCGGCACCTCGCCGTCTATATCGACCCGGCCCAAGTGGTAGAGGGGACCCAAAGTGAAGCTGATCTGGACCTGGGCATCGGTGCCTGCCGGCAGCGCGGTCAATGTCTCGCCGAGACCAGGATTGGTGACCAGGAGACTGTTGATCCTGATGGCGACGGTACTCTGATAGTAACCATAGCTTTCGAGCGCAGTCTTGAGCCGGTCGACGTCGCTTCGCGCGCGGGCAATCAGGCCGAATGGGCTGACCGGCGCCGTCCCGCGCAGGGACTCCAGATCGGAAGTGGCCTCGAGGGTGGTATCCATCTCGCTATTGCCGATAGATGCGATCTCCACCCGGTACGGCTGAGGGTCGGCCGCATGCGCGACGGAACATAGCGCCGTAACTGACGCCGTAACGGACGCCGTAACGGCAATCACCAGCGCGAATACGGTTTGAGTCATTCACCGGGAAGAATAACCGATGTACCGTTGCTATTTTGTCGGCTGACGCCTACAAACTGTGCTGCCGCACCACGGACAGCCGGGGTGCGATGTGCGGAATAGGCTGCTTGCGCTATCTCCTTCCTTATACTAATTGGAGTGCATGTATGGGCAATCCCACTGATCGCGACGCTGCGGATGCCGACAAATCCGGTGAAAGCGAGCTTAGAGGCACCGCTCTTGACGGCCCAGAACAAAAACGCGCGGCCGGCCACACGGTCTACGAGAAGGGCCACAATCCCGACACCGTGCTGCGAGTCAACGATGAAAAAGACACCCTGTTCACCGACGGCCTGGAAGTAGACAATGACACGCCGCCGATGGGTACGGACGGACGCAGCGAGGACAACGCGCGCTGACGAATGCGCCCGACGTTTGGTGCCTTACCGCACATCCTCGGCAGACCCTTTCCAAGGGCGCCGTCGCCCGACGGTTGCCCTCGGGGAGACCGTGTTGGCGCGTCGAGCGTCTGCGCAGATTGAAACCCCGTTGCGAAGGCGGTATCGTTTGTCATGATTCCGTACCGCAAGGCGTGGGTTTCCGCAAGGTTGATCCTCTTGCTGACGATGGCGTATTCGCCTGTTCCCGCCGCTGCCGCCGAACCCGATATCTACCCTTCTTCCGATCGTGCAAAAACAGATCTGGGCGACGCGTTGGCCGCGGCGACAGCAAACCACAAGCGTGTCATTCTGGATTTTGGCGGTAATTGGTGCGCGGATTGCCATGTCCTGGATCATTATTTTCACAACGCAACAAATGCTCCAATCCTCGAAGCTCATTACATCCTGGTGCACATCAATATAGGACGCATGGATGAAAACCTCGATCTCGCTGATCACTACCTGATTCCCTTGCGCAAAGGCGTTCCCGCTCTGGCGATCCTGGGAGAGCATGGCGAACTTCTTTACAGCCAGCGGACCGGTGAATTTCAGGCCATGCGGGCCATGCAATCCTCCGCGGTGAGCGATTTTCTGCTGCATTGGCGCCCTCCCGACTGAGCTGCTGCCTTGACAATAGTTGCCGCGGCAACTATATTGCCGAAGTGAGCAATACCCACGAAGCGAAATCCGTGGATCTGAACGGTGGCCTCGCTCCTTTGTTGAGCCAGGTTCGGATGGCCATGTTGAGCGGCGTCGATGAGGAGTTCCTGCGGGACGCGGCGGTCGCATCGCTTGAAGTCACCGCCGCACAATTCGTGATCATTGCAAATGTGCTCAAGGGCCATGCGCATTCTGCCTGCGAGCTATGCAAATACATGGATTACGACCGCGGCGCCATGAGTCGAATGATCGACAGGCTGGAATCCAAGGGATTGATTCGGCGGGTGCCGCTGGCGCATACCCGCCGCACCGTGGCGCTGGAAGTGACCGAGGCCGGCAAGGCGGCGTTTCCGAAAATGCAGGCGTGCCTTGCCAAGGTGCTCAATCGATTGCTGAAGGGCGTGACCAAGACACAGGTTCGCGAAGTGGAAAAGACTCTGAAGCTGATGCTTGCCAATAGTTGAGTTTTTTTTGAGGTTAATTGTTGCCCAGGCATATGTTGTGCAGGCAGCTACAGCGACGGCATCCGGCCGTCGCCGCAGGAGAGGGGAATGTTGAATTTTATTGAAGCGAAAGCCGGCCGAATAGCAAACCGAATCCAGAGCATCGGTGCCGGTTTCGACCCTGAAGTGCTGGCCCTGCCGGGCGGCAGCGTCATCGCTTTGCTGTTGTGGGCTTACAGCGGCGTTGCCTTTTCTTTGCGGCGCCCGGCGCCGCACAAAGGCGCCACACACGGCGCGCCGGCCACGGCATGTGCCGGTAAAAGTGCTTGACGGCGAACTTCGAGACGGCGATCCTGTGTACGTGAGTTACCAGTAAGTAACACGTCGGCCGGTTACCAGTCTGTAACATTGTTGTCAACAATGAGTTGGGCATGCGCAGTCAAAAAACAGGCCTAAGCCGCGGCGCTGCAGAGCCGGCATCCACAGCTTGCACAAGCGACGGCCGAAGCCGCGTGCGCGACCGCATCTTTGAGACGGCCTGCGACCTCTTCTATCGTCACGGCATTCATGGCGTCGGAGTGGACGCAATCGCCGCAGAGGCCGGATCGAACAAGATGAGCTTCTACCGCAACTTCGAGTCGAAGGACGCTCTCGTCATCGAGTATCTGCACCAGCAGGAGCGTGAATATTGGGCGTGGTGGGACGCCGCCGTAGCTCGATTTCCTGAGGATGCCCGGCGCCAGGTCGAGGCGCTGTTCGAGGCGCAATTGGAGATTGCGAAGTCCAATACATGCCGCGGCTGCGCGCTCGGCAATGCGGCTGTGGAAATCTCCGACGATGAGGATGTGCTGAGCAATCTAGTGCGGGCGTATAAGGAACAGGTGCGAAAGCGCCTGCACGCCATGGCGCATGCGATGGGCGCGCGCGATGCCGAAAGCCTCGGCGACGCCCTGATGTTGCTGCTGGACGGCGGCCATTTCACGCGACTGATATTTCCGGCGGGCAGCGGACCAATTTCCGCGGCCCTACCCGCCGTGCGCGCAGTCATCAACGCTTACCTCGCCCCGGATTAACTGAACTTAACAATCCGGCCACTCGCGTTTAATGGCCGCAAGCCCAGGGTGGCGGCCATGAATTGGCAACCTTCGGCGGTGGCGCTTTCTGCTTTGGTAGTAGCATCGCTGGGCGGGTGCAGCGTGGGGCCAGCCTATAAACGCCCCGATACTGCCCTGCCTGCAGGCTGGCATGAATCGGCCGGCGCCTCGGCCTCAGTGTGGCCGGCTGCGGATTGGTGGCATGGATTCGGATCGCCACGGCTCGATGAACTGATCGCCGAAGCCGAACGCAGCAATGATGATCTGGCCGGCGCCGTTGCGCGCGTTCGAGAAGCGGATGCGCAGGTGCGCATTGCAGGCGCCGCCCTGCTGCCCTCCCTCGACGTGGGGGCAACGGCCCGTCGCGAGCGCGCCCAGGTGTCCGGGGCCGGACCGCGAGCATTCAACACCTACAATCCTGAGTTGACGGCCAGCTACGAACTTGATTTCTGGGGCAAGAACCGCGCCCTGCGCGACGCCGCACGCGCTGCCGCGGTGGCCGGGCGCTACGATCAGCAAACTGTTGCGCTCACCGTCATCAGCAGCGTCGCGACGACGTATTTCCAGGCGCTCGAGCTGCGTGACCGTATTCAAGTGGCGCAGCAGAATCTCGACAACGGTCAAAGGATACTCAAGGGCTTTAGGGCCCAGCAATCCGCCGGCACTGCGACCGGACTGGATGTGGCGCAGCAGGAAACCGCGGTGGCGCTGCTGAACGCGGCCCTGCCACCGCTGCTCCAGCAGTTTCGCAAAACTGTGTATGCGCTCGCGGTGCTCATCGGCAGGCCGCCCGAGTCGTTCGAGGTCGCGGGCACTCTTGACGGCATGTCGAGCCCCGCCGTAGTCGAGGGATTGCCGTCGCAGCTGCTGTCGCGCCGTCCGGACGTGGCCGAGGCGGAGCAACAGTTGATTGCCGCCAATGCCGACATTACCGTGGCGCGGGCCGCATTATTTCCCAGCATCCAGCTCACGGCCGGCGGCGGCTACGAGAGTTCGACGCTGACCTCGCTGATAAGCCCGCCGAATCGCGTCTACTCGGTCGGTGCGGGCCTGCTGCAACCGATCTTCCATGGCGGCGCGCTGCGCGGGCAAGTGGCTTATAGCAAGGCGCGCTATACCGAACTGCTGACGAGGTACCACAAGACCGTGCTCACGGCATTCAGCAATGTGGAGGGCGCGTTGGTGGCGGCTCAGCAGACCGCCGAGCAGCAAAAGCGGCAGCAGGACGCAGTCGCTACGGCGCGGCGCGCCTTCGAATTTGCGAAACGACTGATGTCGGCCGGGACCGTAAATATATTAACCGTACTCAACACGGAGAACGCGCTGTTTAGCGCGCAGGATCAGTTGGTACAAGTGAACTACCTGCATCTGCAAGCGCTGGTGGACTTGTTCACCGCACTCGGCGGCGGCTGGCAGCAAGGGTGAAGCATCGATGAACGATATGTTGAGAGTCCGCAAATACGCCTGGGTTGGAGTTCTGTTCCTGGCGGGAGCACTGGCGTTATTCGCGTGGCAAATAGTGATCCACAAGCGCGAGGAAGCCACCGCGCACAAGGCCCCGCCTGCAATCGCGGTCGACGCGGCCGCGGTGTCGCACGCCGACGTGCCGATTTATATGTTGGGGCTGGGAACCGTACAAGCCTTTTTTACGGTGACGGTCACCGCACGGGTCGACGGCCAGCTGCAGAAGGTGGCGTTCACTGAAGGTCAAACCGTGCACAAGGGCGACCTGCTTGCACAAATCGATCCTCGCCCCAATCGCGCTGCCTACGAACAAGCCCTCGCCGCCAAGGCCAAGGATGCCGCGCAGCTGGCGAATGCGAAACGGGATCTCGATCGCTACACGATATTGCAGCCGCAGGATCTGGCCAGCAAGCAGACCGTCGATACCCAGCATGCCCTGGTGGACCAGCTCACCGCGCAGCTTCAAGTCGATCAGGCGGTGATCGACAATGCGCATACGCAGCTCGACTACACCCGCATCACGTCGCCGATCGACGGACGCACCGGCATACGCCTGGTGGATCCGGGCAATATCGTGCACGCGGCGGCCACCACGGGCATTGTGGTGGTCACGCAGGTGCAGCCCATTTCAGTCATTTTCACGCTGCCCGAGGAGAACTTGCCCGCCATCAGTGCAGCGCTTGCCGCCGGCCCGGTGCAGGTCACGACTCTCGCGCGCGACGGAGGCATGGAACTCGACCAGGGCACGCTCGCCTTGGTCGACAATCAGATCGACCAATCCACCGGCACGGCCAGACTCAAAGCGACGTTCAGCAATGCGCACAACACGCTGTGGCCGGGGCAGTACGTCAACGCGCGCGTGTTGGTACGCATAGCGCACAATGTGTTGACGCTGCCCAGCGCCGCCGTGCAGCTGGGGCCTAAAGGCCCGTTCACCTATGTGGTAAAGGCCGATTCCACCGTAGAGGCGCGACCGCTGCAGATCGGCGAGGACAGCGGCGGCTTGACCGTCGTCAATTCCGGCCTCCACTTGAATGAGCGCGTCGTGACCAGCAATCAATATCGTCTGCAACCGGGCTCGCATGTGAGGGTCAATGCTGCAGCTGCCGGCAATGACGCCGCCAGAACGTCGGTGACCGCGGCGTCATGAGTATTTCGGCGTGAGCATCTCAGAACCATTCGTCCGGCGGCCCATCGCGACCTCGCTGCTGATGGGCGGCATTTTCCTGGTAGGTCTGGTCGTGTTCCCCTTGTTGCCGGTTGCGCCCCTGCCGCAGGTCGACTTCCCGACCATTCTGGTCAGTGCCTCATTGCCGGGCGCCAGCCCCGAAACCATG
Organism: Gammaproteobacteria bacterium; assembly: GCA_040002315.1. GTDB lineage: Bacteria > Pseudomonadota > Gammaproteobacteria > Steroidobacterales > Steroidobacteraceae > Bog-1198. The sequence goes on along the minus strand of JBDUEQ010000067.1, from coordinate 7,488 downwards.
GCCTCGTCGGTGGCGACGCCGCTCGAATATAGATTCGCGGAAATATCCGGCTTGACGCAGATGACGTCGACCAATGTGCTCGGCACCAGCCAGATCACCCTGCAATTCGACTTGAACCGCAATATCGACGCGGCCGCCCAGGACGTGCAGACGGGAATCGACGCGGCCGGCGGACAATTGCCGAAGAATCTGCCGACGCCGCCGAGCTATCGCAAGGTCAACCCCGCCGATTCGTCCATCCTGATCCTCGCCGTTCGTTCGGACGTGCTGCCGGTGACCACCGTCGATGACTACGCCGAGAACATACTCGCGCAGCAGATCTCGCAAATCCCCGGCATCGCGCAAGTCTCCATCGGCGGCCAGCAAAAGCCGGCGGTGCGAGTGCAGGTGGATCCCACCAAGCTCGCGGCAATGAGCATGCAAATGGAGGATGTCGCCGGCGTCATCGCCACCGCCACCGTCGACGCGCCCAAGGGGTCGATCAACGGCCCCAAGCGCAGCATGACGATCTACACCAACGACCAGCTGCTGAAAGCCGCACCCTGGAACGACGTGGTCATCGCCTACAGAAACGGCGCACCGGTGCGAATACGGGATATCGGTGTGGCGGTGGACGGGCCGGAGAATACGCTGCTCACGGCCTGGCAGAACGGCCATAGCGGCATTTTGCTGCTCATCTACAAGCAACCTGGGGCGAATGTCATCGAAGCGGAGCAGCGTGTCGAGAAGCTGCTGCCGCACGCGCTGGCGTCCGTGCCGCCTTCAATCAAAGTAGACACAGTCGCCAATCGCACCACCACCATCAGCGCTTCGGTGCGGGACGTGGAGTTCACGCTGGCGCTCAGCATTGCCCTGGTGGTGATGGTGATCTTCCTGTTTCTGCGCAATGCCTGGGCTACCATCATCCCCGGGGTCACCGTGCCGCTGGCGCTGCTCGGCACTGCGGCAATGATGTACATACTGAATTACAGCCTGGATAATCTGTCGCTGATGGCGCTGACCATCGCCGTGGGTTTCGTGGTCGACGACGCCATCGTGATGCTGGAGAACATTTATCGGCACATCGAAGCGGGTCTGTCACCGCTGCAGGCGACGCTGAAGGGCGCCGGCGAAATCGGCTTCACCATCCTGTCCATCAGCGTCTCGCTGATTGCCGTGTTCATACCGCTGCTGCTGATGGGCGGCATCATCGGCAGGCTGTTCCGCGAATTCGCCATCACCATGACCATGACCATCGTCATTTCGGCATTCGTGGCCCTGACTCTGTCGCCCACTATGTGCGCACTGTTCTTGCGCGACGAGAAGCACGCAAAGCACGGCCGTGCCTACTTGGTCATCGAAAGAGCATTCGACCGGCTGCTGGCCGGCTACACGCGCGGGCTGGATTTCTGCCTCGATCACAAACGCGCCACCCTGGTGGTATTTCTGATCACGCTCGCGGCCACCGTGCTGCTGTACATCGAGATACCCAAAGGGTTTTTCCCACAGCAGGACACCGGCATCATCTCCGGCCTATCGGATGGGCCCCAAGATATTTCGTTCTCGGAAATGGTGCGGCGGCAGCATGCACTGCTCGACGTGGTCGCCAAGGATCCGGATATCGCCAGCTACGGCACGGGATTGGGCGGCAGCCGGCCCATCAACAATGGCTTCGTGTTCATCAGCCTGAAGCCGCGCGATCAGCGCAGCGCCAGTGCCGACCAGATCATCAATCGCCTCCGGCCGCAACTGGCGAAAGTGCCGGGCGCCACGCTGTTCCTGCAAGCGGCGCAGGATCTGAACGTCGGCGGCCGCACCGCCCGTACCCAGTATCAATACACGCTGCAGGATTCGGACATCAACGAACTCAATGATTGGGCGCCCAAGCTGCTGGCGGCGCTGCAGCAGCTGCCCATGCTGCGCGACGTGGCGTCGGATCAGCAGACCAGCAGCGGCATGCTGTCGCTGACCATCGACCGTGATCAGGCCGCCCGTTTCGGCATTCAGCCGGCCGCCATCGACCAGACGCTCTATGATGCATTCGGTCAGCGTCAGGCCGCACAGTTCTTCACTCAATCCAACAGCTACCACGTGGTGCTGGAGATCACCCCTGCATTGCAATCCGACCCGGCTTCGCTGAACAAGTTATATTTGAAGTCCCCCCTGACCGGGCAGATGGTGCCGCTGTCGGCCATGACCAAGTACGACACGCAGCATGTGACATACCTCTCGATCAATCATCAGGGACAGTTTCCGGCGGTGACGCTGTCATTCAATCTTGCCCCCGGCGCGGCGCTCGGCGATGCCGTCGACGCAATCAACCGCGCGTCTGTCACGATGCGGCTTCCCGCGACCATCACCGGAAATTTTCAGGGCACGGCGCAGGCATTTCAGAGTTCTCTGAAGAGTCAACCCTACCTGATTCTCGCGGCGTTGGTGGCCGTGTACATCATCCTCGGCATGCTGTACGAGAGCTACATTCATCCGCTGACCATTCTCTCCACGCTGCCTTCTGCGGGCGTGGGCGCGCTGCTGGTGCTGCTGATACTGCACATCGAACTGTCCGTCATGGCGCTGATCGGCATTATCTTGCTGATCGGCATCGTCAAGAAAAACGGCATCATGATGGTGGATTTTGCGATCCAAGCCGAACGCGAGCAACATTTGTCCTCGCATGACGCCATCCGCCAGGCCTGCCTGCTGCGTTTCCGGCCCATCATGATGACGACCATGGCCGCCCTGCTCGGCGCCCTGCCGCTGGCGCTGGGTCGCGGTACCGGCTCGGAGCTGCGGCAGCCGCTGGGCTACACCATGGTCGGCGGACTTGTGTTGAGCCAGGCATTGACCCTATTCACGACCCCCGTCATTTACCTGTATCTCGATGAACTGAGCCTGAAATTCAAGCGTCGGCGCAAGAAATCCGCCGCGTCGTCCGCCGAGCCCGCGGCCGCCTCACCCGGACATGCCCTAGCGCCGCCCGAGGGCGCCTGAGTGAAAATCCTGCTGGTCGAAGACAACGAGCGCGTCAGTCAATTCGTCGTCAAAGGCCTGCAAGAAGCCGGTCATACCACCGATCATGCCGGCAATGGCCGCGAAGGCATGTTCCTTGCGGCCAGCGAGCCCTACGATGTGATCATTATGGACCGCATGCTGCCGGGCGACATCGACGGGCTCGCCATCATCGAAGTGCTGCGCAAAACCGGCAAACGCACCCCCATTCTGATCCTCAGCGCGCTCTCGGAGGTCGATGACCGGATCCGCGGCCTGCGCAGCGGCGGCGATGATTACTTGACCAAGCCCTTCGCTTTCGGAGAATTGCTGGCGCGACTTGACGCCCTGCATCGCCGCGCACAGGGAGTGAACACGGAAACTCCGCTCAGTGTCGGTGACTTGCATATGGATCCGTTGACGCGCAAGGTCACTCGTGGCGACCGCCCCATCAGCTTGCAGCCGCGTGAATTCAAATTGCTCGAATACTTGATGCGCCATGCAGGCCAGGTGGTCACACGAACCATGCTGCTGGAAAACGTATGGGATTATCACTTCGACCCGCAAACCAATGTGGTCGACGTGCATATCAGCAAGCTGCGGCAGAAAATCGATACCGAATTCGAGCGTCCGTTGCTGCGAACGGTGCGCAATGCGGGTTATACGGTGAGCGCCGATGACTAGCATGATGCGCTCCTCTGCGCTGTCGCTGGCACTCGGCTATGTCGCACTCGGCATCGCCGCGCTGATATTGTTTGCGGCGCCCCTGTGGTACGCCTGGCAGGTCACCATTCAAGAGGGCCGCGTGGAATTTCTGCAGGCCGATGCACAACGCCTCAGCGACGTCTTTCGGCGCGACGGCCCCGAAGGCGTGAAGAGTTTCATCGACGCCCGGGTGCAAATGCAGATCGCCGGCGAGAGAATCCTGCTGCTGACCGACGCGTCGCTGCATCCCATCGCGGGCAATCTGCCCAACTGGCCCGCCGATGTACCCGCGACTCCCGGCAACTACACTGTCCGGCTCGCCGTCGCCAAACACGGCACACAAACGGCACTGGCACACGTCGCCAACCTAGGTACCTATAAACTGCTGGTGGGCAGGGATAACGCCTTGTTTGCGCCGCTGCAAACGCATTTCTGGTACGGCCTGGCCGCCGCCATTGCCGTGCTGTCGGTCGCCGGTCTGCTGATCGGGCTCATGACCCGCCGCGCGCTGCTCTCGCGGGTCGACAGCATCCGGCAAACCGTATCGGCCATCATTCACGGCGATCTCAAACATCGTCTGCCGACGCAGCTGCATGATGATGAACTCAATACTCTGTCGCGCACCATCAACGGCATGCTCGAGCAGATCGAATTGCTGGTGCACGGCGTGCGCAACGTGTCCAATTCCATCGCGCATGATCTGCGCACACCGCTTGCCGAATTGCGCTCCCGGCTCGAAGAGCTGGCGCTGATTCGTCCGCCCGTCGAACAGACGTACGCGGAGATCGACGGTGCCGTGGCGGACGTCGATCGGGTGATTCGAATTTTCGATGCCCTGCTCCGGCTTGCCGAGATCGACGCCGGCCTGCGCCGCTCCGGCTTCGTGGCGCTCGACGTCGCCGACCTGGCCGCGAACGCGGTGGAGTTCTATGCGCCCGCTGCGGAGCTCAAGGGGATTGACCTCACATTCCGTTCTGACGGATCCCTGTGGATGTCGGGCGACCCGATTCTCCTTGCCCAGGCGCTCGGCAATCTGATCGACAATGCCCTCAAGTACGCGCCGGTGAACGGCGCCATCGAGGTCGGCGTCCAAAAGCGTGCCGACAGCGCCGAGATTTCCGTGTCGGACAATGGTCCCGGAATTGCCGACTCGGAAAAAACCAAGGTGGTGGAGCGCTTTTACCGCGGCGACGCCAGCCGCGGCACCCCCGGCGTGGGTTTGGGACTGAGCCTTGTGCAGGCGGTCGCCAAGCTGCATGGCAGCTCACTCGAGCTGTCGGATCGGAACCCGGGTTTGCGCGTTGCGCTCAGCTTGGCCCTGGATGCGCCGGGCGCGGCCCTGCTTGCTCCGAGCCCGCAACCCGCAACCGGCGGCGCCGTGGCGAGCACGGCCACCTTCGCGTCTTCCTGATCGCAACGGTCAGCGAGGCGCGGAAGGAATCGGCCGCAAAATCGCGATATTCTCTTTGATCGTAAACTCAAGTGGCGGCAGCCCAAAGGCCGCGGTTGCATCCGCAACTTGACGGAAGATCGCCGCTGACGCGCCCGAATCCCGGACCAGGCGCGGTATCCCGCTCAACGGCAAGCGCTCGCCGTAGCCATCCTCCACCGGGTATAGCTTAAGCTCGGCCAGCTGATTGCCTTCGAAACGGCTGACCGCAATGACGCTTCGAAAGGTGAAATCGTGCGCGAAGGAATCGCGATTCAGCAGCGCCGTCAGATCGTAATCGGTCGCCTTCTGCGGCTCGGACCAGGCGGAGGACAGCAGTTCGCGGTTTCCCTGGAATAAATCGTGCGGCAGCGGAACCTGCACATCGCTCCAGAAGAAATTCCCCAATCCATAGAGTATGGGCCGCACACCGCGCAGCGGCGATCGATACAGCTCGATGGCGCCGAGATTGTGGTTGCCGGTGGTGACGAACAAATCGGCTCCTGAATCGATCGCCTCGTGCGCCAGGCGCTTGAGGAAATTTCCCGCGCCGCGTGGCTGCTCGGCGTCGTCGCAGCCGTTGCTGCATTCATGGGAGTGAATGGAGACGATGACGAAGTCCGCATTTTCACGCGCCGCGCGGACACTCTTCAGAATTTGCGCGAGATCTTCCGGATCCATCGCATAGTCGTAGGCAAACCCGGGGCCGCGGCGGTATTTGACGTCGAACAGATCGAGCGTCTCGGGCACTTCGTTGCAATGACGGTGCGCCGTCAGGCAATCCGCCTTCGCCAGTGCTTGCATCGCAGCCTCCGGCAGCACGACGGTGCGCGTGACGTGCAGAGCGCTCAAACCCGGACGCCCAGGTGCCGCGCCCGCGCGCGGCAAGGCGTCGGAGGTAGGTCGATAAGTCGATGCAATCGATACCAACGCCACCCGGGCCTTGGGCGTTTCGAGAAACTGCGGTGCCCGGGCGAGGCCGCGATCTTCGCCGATGCCGGCATGAATCACGCCGGCCTCATCGAGCAGCCGGCTGGTCTCCCGCATGCCTTCCAAGCCCCAATCGAGCGAATGATTGTTCGCGCGCGAGACGAGGTCGAATCCCATGGCGCGTAGATCTTTGGCGACGGCCGGCACGCTGGAGTTGGTCCAATCGCCGTCCCAGGAATAGGGTGCGCCCGTGAAATTTCGTGCATCGAAAATGGTCGTTTCGAGATTACCGTACAGCGCATCGGCGCCGCGCAGGACTTCGAGCGTGGCCTTAAATGCCGGCAGGCGCTCGGAATACTGGCTCAACGGGCGCGATATGATGAGATCGCCCACCGCGCCCACCGTGAAGCCATTCGGTACATCGGTCTGCATCTCCTGCGATATCGGCCGTCTTGCGTCGAAGTGCCGCAAATCCTTCATCACCGGATCTGCGGGTCCATAGACCGGAGGCGGCGCCTCGGCTGCGGAAACAACTACGGCAGCGGCAATGCTCAAGGCGGCGGCTATGAGGCGCATCGATCACCTGCGTGGAATTGAGCGGGCCTCGATTATTCCATGTTGCGAGTGACCAACGTAAGATCCGGTCATGCTTATCACCTGCGCCGCCTACCAGGACGGCAAAAGAATCGGCGACATCGATGTCAGTCAGATTGCCGATTACTTGAGCCGGCCGAATTGCTTCGTTTGGGTGGCGCTGCGCGATCCGGCCGCGGCTGATCTTGCCGAGATGCAGGGAGCCTTCGGCCTGCATCCATTGGCCGTCGAGGACGCCCAGGTCGGACATCAGCGGCCGAAAATCGAAGAATACGGCGATTCGCTGTTTGCCGTGTTGCATATGGTGGAACCGGACGGCGGCGAATTCCGGGTCGGCGAATTGGCGGTTTTCGCAGGCCGAAATTACGTGCTCTCGGTGCGCAGTCTCGCCGACAAAGGCTTTCAGGATGTGCGCGCCCGCTGCGAGCGCGAGCCGGACCTGCTGCGTCAGGGGCCGGGATACATCCTGTACGCGCTGATGGATGCCGTGGTGGACCGTTACTTTCCACTGTTGGAAATGCTCGAGGACGATCTCGATTTGATCGAGCGGCGGATTTTCGACCCCGACGGGGTGCCGCGCGAGAACATCGAGGCGTTGTATGAGCTCAAGCAACGCTTGATGACCATGAAGCATGCGGTCGCACCGCTGCTCGAGGGCGTGTCGAATCTATCGGGCGCCCACGTTCCCATCTTGTGCGCCGGCATCGGCGTGTATTTCCGCGATGTCTACGATCACCTGCTGCGGCTGAATCAAACGGCGGACTCGATCCGGGACACGGTGGCCACCGCCATCTCAGTGAATCTTTCGATGATCACTCTGCAGGAAAATGAAACCATGAAGCGCTTGGCGGCGTACGCCGCGC
>JBDUEQ010000066.1:0-36861 GCA_040002315.1 Gammaproteobacteria bacterium | reverse complement strand
GCATCTCGAACATCGCGATGTTCTCGCCGATGCAATGCCGCGGGCCGACCGCGAACGGAATGTAGGAAAACTTGTGCCGCTCCGCGGCATCGATGCCGGCAAAGCGTTCAGGTTTGAAGTCTTCCGGTTCACTCCAAAATGCAGGATGCCGGTGCAGCATGTACGGGCTGATGAACACATCGGTGCGCGGTGCAATGGCATAGCCTCCGAGTTCGTCGGCCTCGATCGTGCGCCGTGTGATCAGCCATCCCGGCGGATACAGACGCAATGCCTCCTGCAGCACCTGATGCGTATATGCCAGCGATTCCGCAGCGGCTAACCCCAGGGTCTCCTCGCCGCTGACGCGATCCGCCTCGGCGTGCAGCCGTGCCTGGGTTTCCGGGTGCTGGCTGATGAGATACCAGGTCCACGTAAGCGCCGCCGCCGTGGTCTCGTGTCCCGCCACGATCAGGGTCAGCACCTCGTCGATCAATTCCTTGTCGCTCATGGCTTCGTCGTTGTCGCGATCGCGGCTCGCCATCAGCATGGATAGGAAATCAAAATGCTCCTCAGGCTCGCGGCGGCGGCGACTGATCAGCTCCTGGACCAACTTGGTGAGCGAGCGGAATCGAAACGCGAATTTCAGGTCGCGGTTCTGTTCCTTGGCGACGACTTCGAACGGATTGACGCCGAATTGCTTTTCCAGACGATCAAGATCCGTGCCGAAGATGGAGCGCAGCACGATTTCCAGGGTTAATTCGCTGGTATCGTCGCTGATGTTGACGGCTTCGGCTCGAGCCGCCTTGGCGGCCCAGCGCGCGGCGAATTTGTCGTTGACCTCGCGGATCAGGCTGCTGAATTGGTCAATGACCCGGCGATGAAAGGAGGGCTGCATCATGCGCCGCTGCCGGCGCCAAAAATCGCCCTCACTGGTCATGATGCCGTTGCCGAGCAGGATCTTGACCCGATCCATGCCCTCACCCTTGGTGTAATTGCGGTGATTCGACAGCAGCACCCGCTTGATATCGTCGGGATGGTTGATAACGTAGTTATACACGCCTCGGGCCGGCGCGAAGACTCGATACAGGTCGCCGAACTCCGCGAAGTAGCGGCGCAGGCGCGCCAACGACTCATCGCTGCCGCCCAGATCGAAGCCCTCGGCGGGGCCGGGGGGGAGTGCCAGGGTTTGCATCGTCATATTGTATCGTAGGGACGCAGTACCTCCCGCTATTGCGCGGCGCGGCGGCGTTCTCGACAATGCCCTCGTGGAAGAAAAGCCCGGCGGCGGCCTGCGAAATACGATTTACGACCAGCAAACCCGTTCCGGCAGGCGGCTGACGCGCGGCCGGCTGCTGCTATATAAGATGCTGGTGCCGGTGGGCGTCTGCCTAATACGCCTGGTCGTGAATTGGTCGCGAGCACGTCGCGTGATCGGCGCTGAACACATCACGGCGGCGCTCCGACGGGCGCCTTCTTTCATTCCAGTGTACTGGCATCAGCACACCCTTCTTTGCGTCAAACACCTGCTCGGGCAGCGCAGTGCCGGACTCAAATTGGGGTTCTTGATCTCCCCGTCCGTGGACGGGGAGATCGGAGCGATGATGGTGCAAAAATTGGGCGCCGAGGTGATCCGAGGCTCGTCTACGCATACCGGGGCGCGGGCGCTTCGCGACTACTACCAGGCGCTGGCGCATGATGGGGTGTCACCCGCGATTACCCCGGATGGCCCTCGAGGCCCGCCGTGGAAGTTCAAGCCCGGCGCCGTGCTGCTGGCGCAGATGTCCGGGCGGCCCATCATCCCCTTGAGCTACGCGGCCTCGCATGCCTGGAAGGTCAAGTGGGATCGCTTCGTCATCCCCTGGCCCCTGTCGCGCATCGCAATCGTCGTCGGCGAGCCGGTGTACGTGCCCAAGGGTTTGGACGCCGCAGGCCTTGAGCGCCTACAACTGGCGATGGAGCAGCGGCTGCGGACAGCCTTCGAACAGGCACTGGCTGCTCTCGAGTAGGGTTTGGTAGCAAGCCCTAGTAATACAATCGCTTAGCTTGTATTCCTTACAACTTATGCGAGAATCCAGGTGTATGTGCCATGGGCGAAGCCCAAGGAACTGTGTGACGCATTCGCTTTTTCGTTTGATTCCAATGGCAAACTGTTGATCTATAACTGCAACTATCTTCCTGGGAAGTCCGAAGGCGCATGGCAATAGCACCCCACGATCCCCGCCACCCGGACCTGACCGCCTCGGACATATTGTCGCCGCAGACCTGGCCCAAGCACGGCAATCGCCCCACGGTCGGTCTCGATGTGATCTGCACCAAGATTGCGGTCGATTTCCAATCCATGACCGCGATTACGGCGGCCGAGGTCATCGGCGTCAATTTGGAACTGCTGCGCGAGGCGACCCGCACCGATGCGGCCTTTCACATTCACTTGGACGCCGAATCGGGACAATTTCATGAGATCCAGGTGGCGCGCAGCATGCTCGCCACCGGCAACCCGGAACAGTTGCGGGGCCAGTCCTTCGACGCCTTCCCGTGGTTGCAGTCGCGCTTGGCGCCGCTGCGGGTCTCGGAATTGCGCGACACCGCCAAGCCTCGCGACGATCAGAGCGAGGATGCCGCCGTGTGGAACCACCTCGGCATCGGATCGGTGCTCGTCATCGGCTACTTCATCGAGGGGCGCGCTGCGGGGCTGTTAGGGATTGCCGGCGCACGCCCGCGCGAGAATTGGGAAGTGCAGCTGCATCTGCTGATGAAGCTGGTCGGCAGCAGCCTTGCCACCGGCCTTGAGCGCATCGAGATTCAGCGAAACTTGCGCGACCTGGAAGAGCGCAACGAACTCGCCCTATATAGCGCGAACGACGGGCTGTGGGATTTCGATACCATCAACAATCGCGTTTACCTCTCGCCGCGCTGGAAGGCCATGCTGGGCTACGATGAAGCCGACGTGGGGCAGGCGCCGGACTGGCGAACGCTGGTTCACTCGGACGATATGTCGCGCGTGCAGGCCGCCATTCGCGATCATGTGGCGGGAAAAACGCCGATTTTCGAGAGCCTGCATCGCATGCGCCACGCCACCGGCGAGTGGCGCTGGGTGATCAGCCGCGCCAAGGCCAAGGTCGATGACAAGGGCCGCTTGTTGCGCCTGGTCGGGGTCGAACTCGACATCACCGAGCGCAAGCTGTACGAGGAAGCGCTGTTTCGCGAAAAGGAGAGCGCGCAGATCACCCTGCAAAGCATCGGCGATGGGGTCATCACCACCGATGCCAAGGGCGTGATCGACTACTTGAACCCAGTCGCAGAGTCGCTCACGGGGTGGCGCCTCGAGGATAGCCAGGGCCGCGCCATCGAAGAGATTTTCCGGGCGTTTCACGAGGAAACCTGCGAACCGTTGGAAAATCCACTGGCGGTCGCGATCCGCCGCACCCGATCCATCAAATCGGTGCGGCCGATGCTGTTGATCCGCCGCGACGGCAACGAAATCTACGTCGAGAGCACGGCATCGCCGATTCGCGACGGCAGCGGCGCGGTCTCGGGCGGCGTGCTGGTATTCCACGACGTCAGCGAAGCGCGCGAGCTGAACCGGCGCTTGAGCTATCACGCCAGCCATGACGTGCTGACGGGGCTGGTGAATCGCCGCGAGTTCGAAAACCGCATGGAGCGGGCATTGAAGAGCGCCAAGGCCCGGGAGACTTCGTACGCACTTTGCGTGCTCGATTTGGATCAGTTCAAGATCGTCAACGATACCTGCGGCCACAGCGCCGGTGATGCACTGCTGGGCCAAGTCGGTGCGCTGCTCAAATCGAAGGTCCGCTGGCGCGATACGTTGGCGCGGTTGGGCGGCGATGAGTTCGGCATTCTCTTGGAGAGCTGTTCGCTGGATGAGGCGATGCGAACGGCGGAGGCGCTGCGCGAAGCGGTGCGCAACTTCAAGTTCACCTGGGAGGAGCGCACCTTCCGCTTGGGGGCGAGCATCGGCGTGGTGCCGATTTCCGCGGATAACGCCGATGTGGCGTCGGTGCTCTCCGCCGCGGACAGCGCTTGTCAGGCGGCCAAGGAGGCGGGCCGTAATCGCGTCCACAGCTTCGAGGAAAACGACATCGATTTGATGCGCCGGCGCCGTGAAATGCAATGGGCGGCGCGCATCAACAATGCCCTGGAGGAGGGCCGTTTCGAGCTGTTCAGGCAGACCATTCTGCCCCTGCAGAAGGCTGAAACGGGCTCGCATTACGAGCTGCTTCTGCGCATGCGCGATGAGGCCGGCAAGATCGTCGCGCCGGACAACTTCATGACCGCGGCCGAGCGCTACGGCATCACGCCGAGCATCGATCGATGGGTGATCGAGAATGCTTTCCGCTGGCTGGTATCCGAGGCCGACGAGCGCGAGAAATTGACCATGTGTTCGATCAATCTTTCAGGCCAGAGCTTGGGCGACGACAAATTCCTGCCCTACGTCATCGACCAATTCCATCGCAGCGGCTTGGATGCCAGCAAGATCTGCTTCGAAATCACCGAAACCGCAGCGATCGCCAGCTTCTCGCAGGCGAATCGCTTCATCCAGGCCTTGAAGGAATTGGGCTGCAAATTCGCGCTCGACGATTTCGGCACCGGCCTTTCATCGTTCGGCTACCTCAAGCATTTCCCGGTCGATTTCTTGAAGATCGACGGCAGTTTCGTCAAGGAAATTCTGCATGACCCCATCGACCGCGAAATGGTGCGTTCGATCAATGAGATCGGCCATTTGACCGGCAAGCAGACCATTGCCGAATTTGCCGAGAACCAGGAAATCATCAACATGCTACAGAGCCTGGGCGTGGACTATGCCCAGGGCTATGGCGTATCCCAACCGCAGCGCGTACTCAAGGCCGCGAACAGCGTCTAACATCGCTCGTCGGGCTCCTGACCCCTCTGCTGGGCGAAAACCGCGGAGCGGTGGCATGCGGTGTGCGGCGCGATGCTTTGAGTGGCGCTGCGGTTAGGGTTGAAAGTCGAAACGCATGGACAAGTCGATTGCGCGCACATGCTTGGTGATGCTGCCCACGGAAATGTAATCGACTCCGGTGTCGGCGATATTTCGAATGCTGTCGGTGGTGATGCCGCCGGACGCCTCCAGCTTCAGCGGCTTGTGCGCGCCGGCATTGATCGCGACCGCCTCGCGCATCGCCTGCAGCGAGAACTCATCGAGCATGGCGATATCGGCGCCGGCGTCAATCGCCTGCCGCAATTCGGACAGGTTCTCCACTTCGACTTCCACCGGCACGTTGGCGCCGGCACTCTGAGCGGCGCTTACCGCGTTGGCAATCGAGCCCGCCGCCAAGATGTGATTTTCCTTGATTAGAATGCCGTCGAACAGCCCCATGCGGTGATTGTGTCCGCCGCCGATGCGCACCGCGTATTTCTGCGCGGTGCGCAGGCCGGGCAAGGTCTTGCGGGTGTCGAGCAGCCGGCATTTCGTGCCCGCGATTAGCGCGGCATAGGAATGCGCGGCCGTGGCGGTGCCGGATAGTGTCTGTAGAAAATTCAGCGCTGTACGCTCTCCGGTCAGCAAGGCCCGCGCCGGTCCCGCGAGATTGAGCAGGAGCTGATTGGCGGTAATCGAGTCGCCTTCCGCGGCCTGCCATTCCAGCCGGACTCGCGTATCGATGGCAGCGAAAGTAGCCGCGACATACGGAATGCCGCAAATAATGGCGGGCTCGCGCGTGATGACGGTGGCCAGCCCGAGCCGTTCCGCAGGAATCAGCGCAGCCGTCACATCACCGCCGCCGATGTCTTCGGCCAGCGCGCGCGCAACCAGTTGCGTCAGGTCAGCAGGAACCGGCACCGAGGGTCGCAAGCGCCGGTTCCTCTAAGCCTCACTGGTAACTAGAACGGTCCGTGAGCAGCCACGACCATGCACATCAGCATGGGAATGGACAACAGGAAGTTAATGCGCGACGCATAGAGCGCTGCTTTACGCGCCGCCGCCTTCTGTTCGTCGGTGGCAGCCACGATCCCGAGGATTTTCTTCTGGTTTGGCCAAATGATCCCCCATACATTGAACAGCATGATGGTTCCGAACCAGACGCCGAAACCCATGATGATGTTCGGATGGGAAGGCGGACTTTGCATCAGGCCGAAAGTAAAGGCACTGATGAAGCGGCCGGGGGTTTGCGACAGCAAGTAGGCGCCGAGCAGCCAGGTGCCGAGCGCCGACCAACGAAACCAGAGCAGCGCACTCGGGGCGACATACTTGTTGATGCCGGCTCCGCCCGGTCCGCCCTTGTCCGCTGCGGCTACCGCCATGGCAGGGGTCTGTACCGCGTTGAAGTAGTACAGCAGGCCGATCCAGAACACGCCGAACACGATGTGCAGCCAACGCGTCAGGCTGTTGATTGTGCCAGGGTCGAAGCTAAGGCCGCCGTTCACCAGGCATAAGATCAGTACGGCGACCACAAAGCCGATAATGAGAGGCCATTTCACGCTAGTTAATGGGTTCATACGATTCCCCTTCATAAATATATTATTCGTCGGATCAGCTCCGCGGTTCTCTCAAGGCGAGGTGCCGCGCCGCGCATCTTGCGCTGCAGCGGGCTGGAAGAATAGGGGACTGACCTCAATATTTCAACGATGTCAGGCGCTTGCAACAGGGTCACGTGTCAAAATTCGTATTTTGGACGCACAAGACGGGCGCTGGGCTGCTATCGTAGACACTAAGTGACCATTGGAGAGTCGAGTATGAACGCTATTGAACGAATCAAGGACCAGCTGTCGGCCGCGCCGGTGGTGTTGTACATGAAGGGCACGCCCGATTTTCCGCAATGCGGGTTTTCTGCCCAGACGGTAGCCGCACTCAAGGCCTGCAAGGCGCAGTTCGCCCATGTGAATATTTTCGAGGACCCCGAAGTGCGGGATGCCTTGAAGACCTATTCCAACTGGCCGACGTTCCCCCAACTGTATGTCAACGGTGAATTAGTCGGCGGCTGCGACATCGCCATCGAAATGTACAAGAGCGGTGAACTCAAACAACTGCTGGCCGAGGCGGGCGCGGTTCCGGCCTAGCGGCGTAATTTCGCACGGCCCTCAGGCGCGCGGTGGCGGCTCCGGCTCGTCGCCGGACGTCGATGGTTCGATCTGCAACGGCCCCATCGCGGCCAGACGGCGGCGACTGGCGTCGAATACGCCTTGAAACTGATTGCAAACGATGCAGAAAAGGTCGGCCGTGCGCTCGGCGTCATAGGCGGCCGAATGCGCTGAAGCGGTGTCCCATTCCAGGCCCGAGGCGAGAGTCGCGCGCATCAACACGGTTTGACCGAAGGCAATGCCGCCCAAGGTGGCCGTATCGAAGCTCGAGAAGGGATGAAACGGGTTGCGTTTGACCTGGGCGCGCGCCACGGCGGCATTCAAGAAATTCAGATCGAAAAACGCGTTATGTCCCACCAGCACAGCACGTGTGCAGTCCGCGGCGCGAATCGCATTTCGCACCTCGCGGAATATGCGTTGCAGCGCGTCCTCTTCCGGAATCGCCGGCCGCAACGGATGATGCGGATCGATGCCGTTCACCGCCAGCGACGCGGGCTCCATATTGGCGCCGGGAAATGGGATCACGTGATAGCGGATGGTTTCTCCGCGCGCCAGAGTACCGTCGCTGCGCATTTCAACGAACACTGCCGCGATTTCCAGCAGCGCATCGGTTTGCGAATTGAAGCCGCCGGTTTCAACATCGATGACGACCGGGAGAAAGCCGCGAAATCGCGTAGCGTATGTAATCGGAGCAATCTGTGTCATGCGAACTTAAGTTCCTGCGAGACGCCAAGCGATGCTCTCGCCGGCCCGATACGGCACCAGTTCGCCGCTGCCGAACTCGTAGGATAGCGGCGGCATCCACGGTTCATTGACCAGGGTGATCGTGTCCTCGTGTCGCGGCAATCGATAAAAGTCAGCGCCGAAGTGGCAGGCGAAGGGTTCCAGGCGGTCTAAACGGCCGACCGAATCGAAGGCCTCGGCATACAGTTCGACGCCTGCGTGCGCGGTGAACATGCCGGCGCAGCCGCAGGAATTTTCCTTGGTTGCCCGCTCATGCGGCGCGCTGTCGGTACCGAGAAAGAACCGCGGGTTGCCGCTGGTCGCGGCATCGAGCAGGGTCTCGCGATCGCGCTCGCGTTTCAGGATCGGCAGGCAATAATAATGCGGCCTGATGCCGCCGGAGAAAATGGCGTTCCGGTTATGCAGCAAGTGCTGCGGCGTGATGGTTGCGGCCACTCCGGTGCGCGCCGCCGTGACGAACTCGACCGCGCTCGCCGTAGTAATGTGTTCGAACACGACCCGCAGCCTTTGAAAGCGCTCGGTCAACGGGCGCAGCACCGAATCGATGAAGTGCGTCTCGCGATCGAACACGTCGATCTCGGGGCTGGTTGTTTCGCCGTGCACCAGCAACGGCATGTCGATCTCCTCCATGCGCGCCAGGACGCCATATACCTTCGCAATATCGGTCACCCCGGCATCCGAGTGCGTGGTCGCGCCGGCGGGATACAGCTTGACGCCGTGGATGATTCCGGCCATCCGTGCGCGATCGATTTCCTCCGGCGTCGTGGAATTCGTCAAATACAGCGTCAGCAGCGGCTCGAAGCGCGTGCCCTTGGGCAGCGCCGCCACGATTCGCTCGCGATAGGCGCGCGCCAATGCCGTGGTGGTGATGGCCGGCTCCAAATTGGGCATGACGATGGCGCGCCCGAATCGTTGCGCGGTGAATTTCACGACCGCGGCCAGAGCGGCGCCGTCACGCAGGTGCACGTGCCAGTCATCGGGCCGAAGCAACGTTAGCCTGTTCACTTACGCCGACCTGCGGCAGCGCGTGGCGGAGGCCAGCCACGGCGCAGTAAATCCAGCGTGTAGCGCACGCCGAAGCCGGTAATTTCCGTGGCAATGTGCGCAAGTCCGCCGTGGCGCGAGCCTGCGGCCAGATCAAGGTGCAGCCAGGCGATCTCCTTGGGCACAAAGCGATTCAAGAAGCGCGCGGCCAGAATATGATCGCCTTTGCCGTCGGTCGCACACTGCAAAACGTCGGCGACGGCGCTCTCGATGTCCGTATCGTAATCGGCGTCCATTGGGAAGCACCAGACGCGCTCGCCGCTGCTGTGGCCTGCGGATTCGATCAGCTCGCGCGCCTCGGGCCGGTTGGTGAACGCGCCGCTGTAGCGCTCGGTGAGCGCGTATACACAGGCCCCGGTGAGAGTTGCATAGTCGATGATGGCGCGCGGTCGTCTGGCGGCCGCGAGACTCAGCGCATCGGCCAGCACCATACGGCCCTCGGCGTCGGTGTGAATGACTTGAATGGTCGTGCCGTTGTAGGCGCGCACCACATCTTGCGGCTTGTAGGCGAGCGGACCGATGCGGTTTTCAGTTATCGCCAGCCAGCAATCGACGGCAACGGGCGAGCGCAAGGCATGCAGCGCATACAGGCTGCCCACCGCCACGGCGCTGCCCTCCATGTCGGTGTGCATGTCGAGCATGCTCTTATGCGGCTTCAAGTTCGTCCCGCCGGTATCGAAACAGATTCCCTTGCCCACCAGGCTGATGACGGGGGCGGCGCCGCGCCGCGCAGCGCCGCCTGGACGGTACGATAGGTGCACTATGCCGGCGTCGCGCGCGCCGTTGCCGCGAGATACCGCGAGAAACGCACCGGCACCGATACGCTTGAGCGCGCGCTCGTCGTGGAACTTAAAGCCGAGCTTCAGGCGCCGCGACAGGTCCTGCAATAGACGCCGATAGCCGCGCGCGTCGAGGATGTTCGGCGGCAACGCCGTCAGCCAGCGTGCGAGATTGTTGCCGGCGGCCGTCGCTAGCGTCAGGTCGAGATCAGGCAATTTCCTCGCCGCCGCAATGTCGATGCGTGTCAGCCGCTCGCGCTTTTTCGGCTTGCTCTTGAACGAGGCAAAACGAAACGCGGCCGCCTCCAGTGCTGCGACGGTGGCATTCAAGGTCGAATTCGCGGCGCTCGCGCTGCAGCCTTGTTGCCACAGCAGGAGCGACTGCGGGTCGCCGTCCAAAGCACTGCGCGCAAGCTTTCCTGCCGCCTGCAGACGTTCGAAGGTGCTGGTCTCTTCGGCCAGACACGCCACGATCAACAAGGTCTGTGCTTGCGCGCCGACGCGCAAGTGAAAGCAATCGCCCGCCTTGCGTACCTTGCGTGCGTACAGCCCGCGCAGCACCGCGCCGTGCGGCAATGCTCGCCAATCAGCGGCGGTGGGCGCGAGCGGCAGGAATACCAACGCACTCGAGTAGCGGGCGAGCAGCGAGGCCGTGAGCCGTGCGCCGATTTGGCGCACGGGCACCAGCAGTTCGTCAAAGGGCAAGCGAGTGGGCATATCGTGAAATCGCAAGCCTATCTCTTGCTTGACCGTGAAAAACCAAACCCCGAAGATAGCGCCAAGTTCAGTAACCGATATAACCTTGGCAGTTAGCGCAGCGGCTCGGTACCGCGCCTGCCATCTTAACAGGACACGTGGACGTGTGCATTTATGACTCAACAATCGCCGTTCGAAGACATTGATCCGATCGAGACGCAGGAGTGGCTGGAGTCGATCGATTCCGTCATGCGTGCGCAAGGCCCGGAACGCGCCCACTTTTTGCTCGAGAAATTGGTGGACTTCACGCGCCGCTCGGGCGCTTATTTGCCCTTCAAGCCGAACACCGCCTACCTGAACACCATTTCCAAGGCGCAGCAGCCCGATTATCCCGGCGATCGCTCCTTGGAGAGGCGCAACGAGGCCTACATACGCTGGAACGCATTGGCCATGGTGGTACAGGCGAATCGTTTGAACTCGGAATACGGCGGCCATATCGCCTCCTACGCGTCGGCCGCGACGCTTTATGAAGTCGGCTTCAATCATTTTTGGCGCGCCCGCAGTGCGGCCCACCCCGGGGACATGATCTTCGTTCAAGGGCATTCGAGTCCGGGAATCTACGCGCGCGCGTATCTCGAGGGCCGCTTGGACGAAAGTCAGCTGCTGCGCTTTCGCCAGGAGGTCAAGGGAGGCGGGCTTTCCTCCTATCCACATCCCTGGCTGATGCCGGACTTCTGGCAGTACCCCACGGTATCGATGGGACTGGGGCCGATGACGGCGATTTTCCAGGCACGCTTCGTACGCTACCTGGAGCATCGCGGCATCGTGCCGCCTTCCGATAGAAAGGTTTGGGCGTTCTTAGGCGACGGTGAAATGGACGAGCCGGAATCCATGGGCGCGTTGACCATGCCGGTGCGCGAGAAGCTCGATAACCTTATTTTCGTGATCAATTGCAATTTGCAGCGCCTCGATGGGCCGGTGCGCGGCAACGGCAAGATCATTCAAGAACTCGAAGCCGCATTCCTCGGTGCGGGTTGGAATGTCATCAAGGTGGTCTGGGGCTCGCGCTGGGATCCCTTGCTCGAACGCGATCAGAGCGGATTGCTCAAGCGCCTGATGGAAGAGTGCGTGGACGGCGAATACCAGAACTTCAAATCCAAGGGCGGCGCGTATACGCGCGAACATTTCTTCGGCAAGTATCCGGAGACCAAGGAGATGGTCGCCAATATGTCGGATGATGAAATATGGCACCTGAATCGCGGCGGCCATGATCCGCAAAAAGTTCACGCCGCCTATGCATCGGCGGTTGCGCACAAGGGCGCCCCCACCGTGATTCTGGCGAAGACCATCAAGGGATTCGGCATGGGCAAATCGGGGGAGGGCCTGAATTCCGCGCATCAGCAGAAGAAACTCGGCGATGAGGCCCTCAAGGAGGTTCGCGACCGATTCAATATTCGAATCACCGACGAGGAAATCGCGGGGCTTACGTTTAGAAAGCCGGGTGAGGACAGCGAAGAGCTGAGCTACCTGCAGGAGCGCCGCACCGCTCTCGGCGGCTATCTTCCCTCGCGCAATTCTGCGTCGCCGCCGCTGATCGTGCCGCCGCTGGAGGCATTCAGCTCATTGCTGGAAGGCACGGCCGATCGCGAAATCTCCACCACCATGGCGCTGGTGCGCATGCTTACCACTCTGGTGAAGGACAAGAACATCGGCAAGCACATTGTGCCCATCGTTCCCGACGAGGCGCGCACTTTCGGCATGGAAGGCATGTTTCGCCAGATCGGCATTTACTCTTCGGTGGGGCAGTTGTACACGCCGCAAGACGCCGACCAACTCATGTTTTACCGCGAGGACAAGCAGGGGCAGATTCTCGAAGAAGGAATCAACGAGGCGGGCAGCTTGTGTTCCTGGCTGGCCGCGGCCACGGCGTATTCGAATCATGGCGTGAGCATGGTGCCTTTTTATATTTACTATTCCATGTTCGGTTTTCAACGGGTCGGCGATTTCATCTGGGCGGCTGGCGACAGCCAGGCGCGGGGCTTCCTGGTCGGCGGCACCGCCGGGCGCACCACGCTCGCCGGCGAAGGCTTGCAGCATCAGGACGGACACAGCCAGTTGGTAGCGACCACGGTTCCGAATTGCGTGGCCTACGATCCGACCTATGCATACGAATTGGCGGTCATCGTGCAGGACGGGCTGCGGCGGATGTATCAGGAACAGGAAAGCATTTTTTACTACATCACCTGCATGAACGAGAACTATGCGCATCCGGCCATGCCGGCGGGCGTGACGCAGGGCATATTGAACGGCATGTACCTGCTGCAAACCGGCGGCCGCGGCAAGGTTCGCGTGACGTTGTTCGGCTCAGGGACGATTTTGCGCGAGGTGTTGGCGGCGGCGGAATTGCTGGAGAAAAACTACGGGGTGCCTGCCGACGTGTATTCGGTCACGAGCTTCAGCGAATTACGCAAGAATGGGCTGGCGATCGAGCGCCTCAATCTTTTGCACCCCAACGAGCCGCCGCGGCTCAATTACGTTCAACAGGCGTTGGCGGATCGCGAGGGCCCGTTCATCGCTGCCACCGACTATATGAAAACGGTGGCGGATCAGATTCGCCAGTGGATACCGGGACGTTACGCGGTGCTCGGAACGGACGGCTATGGCCGCAGCGACTCGCGCGCGGAACTGCGGCGCTTCTTCGAAGTGGATCGGCACTACGTGGCGACTGCGGCGCTCAAGGCGCTGGCCGACGACGGCAAGATCGACAAGCAGACGGTGACGGATGCCATGCAAGCCTTTGGCATCGATCCGGATAAACCCAACCCACTGTCGGTCTAGGCGGTAGCGTGGCCAATCCAACTGAAGTTCTGGTTCCCGATATCGGCGGATTCAAAGACGTGAGCGTCATTGACGTCTTGGTCAAGGATGGCCAGCAAGTCGACAAGGAAACGCCCTTAATTACGATCGAAACGGAGAAGGCGGCGATGGACGTGCCGGCCCCGATGGCGGGTCGCATCACGCAGGTGAAACTCAAGCAGGGGGACAAGGTTTCTGAAGGATCGCTGATCCTGTTGCTCGAGCCGGCCGCGGCCGCCGCGCCGGACGCGGGCAGCCAGCCTTCGCCGCCGCCGCCCCAGGCCCAAGCTGCCGGCGCGCCGGCGACCGCCGTCACCGCTGCTCCGGTGCCCGCGGGCGCGGCAGCATCCGCGCCTGCGGCTGCCACCGCGTCCGCAGCGAGTCCGGCTCCGGCCAAGCCTCCCCCACCAGCCGCGGCAACGGCCGCGAGCGCGGTCGTGCCGTCTGCTCCGACGCGCGCTGCTGCGACGATCGACGAAGCAGCGTTTTCAAAGGCCTATGCCAGTCCCTCGGTGCGTAAATTTGCGCGCGAGCTTGGCGTCGATCTTGGCCGGATTAAAGGCACCGGCACCAAGGGCCGCATCACGCAAGACGATGTGAAGGCCCATGTCAAAGCCATTCTGACGGCCGCACCAGCTGCTGCGGCTGCGCCGGTATCGCCGCTCCCCAAGGTGCCGACGGTGGATTTCGCGCTGTTCGGTGCCGTCGAGATCAAGCCGCTGACGCGCATACAGAAGATTTCCGGCGCGCGTCTGCAGGCCAGTTGGATCAATCTGCCGCACGTGACGCAGCACGAAGATGCGGATATCACTGAGCTCGAAGCAGCACGCGCGGCGCTGAAAGCCCAAGCGGCCGAAAAGAGTGTCCGGCTGACTCCGCTGGTATTTATCATCAAGGCATGCTTGTTGGCGCTCAAGGAATTTCCTCGATTCAATTCCTCCCTCGATGCCAACGGCGAAAATCTAGTCCTCAAGAAATATTTCAATATTGGTTTCGCGGCCGACACCCCTAATGGGTTGGTGGTGCCGGTGATTGCGAACGCCGATCGATTGACTATCTACGAGATCGCGCGCGTCCTCGCTGAAATGTCGGAGCGGGCGCGTGCGGGCAAATTGAAGGTTGCCGAGATGCAGGGTGGATCGTTCACCATCTCCAGTCTGGGCGGCATCGGCGGCACGGCCTTTACCCCCATTATCAATGCGCCGGAAGTGGCCATTCTCGGCGTCTCGAAATCCGCCCAGAAACCGGTGTACGACAAGGGGGTATTTATCCCGCGCCTGATACTGCCGCTGTCGCTGTCGTACGACCATCGGGTGATCGACGGTGCCGAAGCCGCGCGCTTCGTGGTGTTTCTCGCCAAGGTGCTGGGCGATGTGAAGGCTTTGCTATGAGCCTGGTTGAGGTGCGTATTCCCGAGATGGGCGACGCCAAGGGTGTCACCGTCGTCGATGTGCTCGTCAAAAAGGGCAGCGAAATTCGCATCGACGATCCATTGATAACGCTCGAGACCGAGAAGGCCTCGATGGACGTGCCGTCGACGGTGAATGGGATCATCGAGAGCATCGACATCAACAAGGGAGTCGTGGTAGCGGCAGGCGCATTGATCGCTACGGTGCGGGTGGCCGGGGCTGTCGCGGCCGCACCTACCGCAGCCACACGGGCCGCGACAATAGAGGCGCCTGCCGCACCGCCGGCGGACACTGCGGCAGCCGCAACCGTTAGCGCGTCCTCGAGTTCCGGTGTGCCCGCGGCGACGCCGGGCGCCGTCGATCTGGTGGTGCTCGGTGCGGGTGTTGGCGGCTATACGGCCGCATTCAGGGCTGCCGACTTAGGCTTAAAGGTGACGTTGATTGAACGTTGGCCAATGTTGGGCGGAGTGTGTCTGAACGTCGGCTGCATACCGTCGAAGGCGCTGCTGCATGCGGCCAAGGTCATCGAAGAGGCGGCGGGCATGGCCGGCTCCGGCATCGTGTTCGGGCCGCCGCAAATCGATCGCGATCAGCTGCGCGCCTGGAAGAATCGCGTGGTGACGCGCTTGACCAACGGGCTCACTTTGTTGGCCAAGCAGCGCAAAGTCGAAGTGATTCAAGGCGAGGCCAAATTCTCTGGACCGTTCTCACTGGAAGTGACGGGAGCGAGCGGCCTGCGTCGCGTGGATTTCAAACAGTGCATCATCGCCGCAGGATCGGAGTCGGCGCGGCTGCCGGGATTTCCGGACGATCCGCGCGTCATCGATTCGACCGGCGCGCTCGAACTGCCGCCAGAGGTCAAGCGCCTGCTGGTGATCGGCGGCGGGATTATCGGTTTGGAGATGGCCTGCGTGTACGACGCGCTCGGCGTTCGGGTGACGGTCGTGGAATTGAGCGATGGCTTGATGCCGGGCACGGATCGGGATTTGGTGCGGCCGCTGCAGAAGCGGATTGAAAAGCGTTACGAGCGCATTCTGATCAAGACCAAGGTGGCCAAGCTCGAGTCTCTGCCCGATGGCCTGCGCGCCACCTTTGAGGGACCCGAGGCGCCGGAGCCGCAGGTATTCGATCGGGTGCTGGTGGCCGTGGGACGCACCGCCAATGGCAATGAGATCAATGCGGTGGCGGCCGGTGTTGTAGTCAATGCGCGCGGCATCATTGCGGTCAATAAGCAAATGCGCACCAATGTGCCGCATATATTTGCCATAGGCGACGTGGTGGGCGCGCCGATGCTGGCTCACAAGGCATCTCACGAGGCCAAGATCGCTGCGGAGGTCGCGGCGGGACAGAAATCGTTTTTCGACGCACGTTGCATTCCTTCAGTCGCCTACACCGATCCGGAGATAGCCTGGGCGGGGATCAATGAAAACGATGCCAAGGCGCAGGGGATCGAGTACGGCAAGGGAACATTTCCCTGGACCGCCAGCGGCCGCGCCCTGGCACTAAATCGGGACGAGGGTTTCACCAAGATACTGTTCGACAAGCAGACCCACCGGATCATAGGCGCGGGAATCGTCGGCACCAGCGCCGGCGACCTCATCGCCGAAGTGGCGTTGGCAATTGAGATGGGCGCCGATGCTGCGGACATCGGATTGACCATTCACGCTCATCCAACGCTGTCGGAAACCGTTGCGTTTGCGGCCGAAGCGTTCGAGGGCACGTTGACGGACCTGTACATCCCAAAGCGCTGAGGACGTCATGCAATCTATTCCCCGCATGGCTTTCGCGTTGCTTCTGGCCCTAGGTTTCGCGATCACGGCCACTCCGGTACACGGCGACGATGGCTGCATTGATTTCAAATGGGACGTGAGCAAGGAACGCGCGCTGTTCGCCGGTACTCCGTCCGCAATAAAGGCCGGGATGGATGCGAAGTCCGCTCCGGTCATCGTACCGAACCGCTTGTACAAGCTGCGGCTGGCGGCGCCGGCCCAAGTTACATTCGCATTAAGTCCGCTCAAAAAAAAGGCGGCTGAGGGCGCTTTCGCCGGCTTGGCAAGGCTGAAGATTTCAGCCGCAGGCTCATACCGCGTTGCAATCGACGTGCCGGTTTGGATTGACGTGGTGTCGAGGGGCGCTCTAGTGGCAGCAAAAGACTACGAAGGTCAGCACAATTGCAGCGCACCGCATAAGATTGTGGAATTCGAATTGAGCGGCGCGCAGCCGTTAATTCTGCAATTCAGCAATGGCAGGAGTGAAAATATCCTCCTTACGGTCACCCCGACACCGGCACGAAAACTCTAAGCGAGACGGAGCAATATGGCCAGCGGCCTCGGCGTGCGATTTCGGGTCGATTTTGGCGGCGGATGTTCCGTCGGTATCGGCAAGATCGAACTTCTAGAAGGAATCGCGCGCTCGGGTTCCCTGTCTCAGGCTGCGCGTGGCATGCGGATGAGCTACCGGCGAGCCTGGCTGCTGCTGGAAGACTTGAATCAGAGTTTCGAGCAGCCGGTCGCGCACGCCAGCGTCGGCGGCCGCGGTGGCGGTGGGGTGGTTTTAACTGCGTTTGGCGCCAGTTTGGTGGCGGGATATCGCCGATTGGAAGCCAGTCTTCAGCCTCTGGTTGGCGCCTGCCTGCAAGACATCGCCCAGCATATCAAGACCAGTAGCCCCAAGCGGACCGTCAAATCCGCCTCCATCAGACGGAAAGCCAAACCCGGCGGGTGATGGCATCGCTCTACGGCGCGGCAACGCAAATTTTGACGAACGATGTCTTCGCAGCGCCCACCAGCTTCTTCGCTTTTGCGTCTTTGAGACAGGCGGTGCGTTTGGCATGTTTCGCGGCCGCATCCCCGGAGGCTGAGGGCGCGGCGGTTGTGGACGCAGCGGCGGCCCAAGCCGGGGTGGCCCCAGCCGGGGCGGCAGCCGCGCCTGCAACTCCACGGGCAATCGTCAATACGCAAAGGCACACCGCGGCGGCCCGGGTTAAAGATCGCTTGCTCATGGCGATGAGAATAGCCCCGACCGGCTGACGCACCGATGAAGCGCTGATGAAGCTTGCTTAACGTTTGCCGGCGTCCAGATGGCCGCGAGCCAGTGCCAAGTAATGTCCCTCATCGGGGGGCCGCCCTGTGCGCTGCGCCTGCCACAGCGTCTCGCCCAGTGCTTCCATCAAGGCATGTTCCGCGCGGTGCAGGTCCCCGTACCGGGCTTGCAGCAAACGGTGCAGCTCTCGCACCCCCGGTGGGCGGTCGATGGAAACCTGGTCGCGTACCGCAAGATGCAGACCCATGTGTAAAAATGGATTTTCAGTGCCGCCGATCCCGCTCGACTCAAAGGCAACCGCGGCGTCAGCATCGGCGACGATCGCCTGATATTCGGGATGCACTCCGACGACATCGGTGATCATGGCTTCTAGCGGCGTGAGCGGAGCCTGTGCCAAGTGCTTGCGCCATGCCTCCGCATAGGAGCGGCGCAATTCTTCGCGCGTATGGGAATCAAACGCGGGCATGGGTTTTGTGGCGATATTCGCACAGATCCGCAATATTACAGGTTGGGCAGGCCGGATTGCGGGCCATGCAAACGTAGCGGCCGTGCAATATCAGCCAGTGATGAGCGTCCTGCAAAAATTCGGTCGGCACGAATTTCAAAAGCTTCTCCTCCACCACCCTCACCGTCTTGCCCGGAGCCAAGCCGGTGCGATTGGCGACCCGGAATATATGGGTGTCCACCGCGATGGTTGCTTCGCCGAAGGCGGTGTTCAAAATGACGTTGGCGGTCTTTCTACCGACTCCCGGCAGGCTCTCGAGTTCCTCGCGCGATGACGGCAAGGTACCGCCGTGCCGCTCCAGCAATAGGCGGCAGGTGGCGATAATGTTTTTCGCCTTGCTGTTGTACAGCCCGATCGACTTGATACACGTTGACAGTCCATCGATCCCCAGAGCAAGGATTGCCGCGGGGGTGTTTGCGGCACGAAACAGGCCCGCAGTCGCCTTGTTCACACTCTTGTCGGTGGCCTGCGCGGAGAGGATCACCGCCACCAGGAGTTCGAAGGGGGATTGGTAGTTCAATTCTGTGCGCGGCGCCGGGTTGGCGGCACGTAGCCGCGCGAATATCGCGCGCCGCTTGGTCCCGTTCATGGATCCGCCGTACGGCGCGGCGCGGCAGCCTTCTTTGCGTCAAGCGCGCGCTGTCGCTCCAGCCCCAACGTTGTGAGCCGTCCGCGGTGCGCATCGAATCGTGCGCGGTTGATTGTCGGTTGGTTCGCCCCAGGCGCGGGCCCTTCCCGCATCTCGATGCAATCCACAGGGCAGGGCGGCAGACAAAGATCGCACCCCGTACAGCGATCAGCGATTACGGTGTGCAGGTATTTTGCAGCACCTACAATGGCATCCACCGGGCAGGGTGCGAGGCAACGCGCGCAGCCGATGCAGCGAGCTTCATCGATCCAGGCGACGCGCGGCGGGCTTTCCACACCGTTAATCGGATTCAGAGTACGAACCGGCTGATCGAGGAGGCGGGCCAGCGCCGCGATGGTCGCGCTGCCTCCCGGCGGACATTGATTGATCTGCGCCTCGCCGCGCGCTATCGCTTCTGCATAGGGCTGACATCCGGCATAGCCGCAGCGCGTGCATTGGGTCTGCGGCAGCAGCGCGTCGATGCGCGCCACGATGTCAGGCGCGGCTCCGTCTATCATGTCACTTGATGCGCATGCCAGGCGCCGCGCCGGCATCGGGCGATAACACGAATATGTCCTTGCCGCCGGGACCCGCGGCCAACATCATCCCTTCCGACAAGCCGAAGCGCATTTTTCTAGGCTCGAGATTCGCGACCACCACAATGAGCCGGCCCAGCAACGCGGCTGGATCATAGGCCGCCCGAATGCCGGCAAAGATCTCCCGCTCACCGAGTTCGCCCACATCGAGACGCAATCTCAACAGCTTGTCCGCTCCGTCCACCAGAGAGGCGTTCAGCACCTTGGCCACTCGAAGGTCGACGCGCAGGAAATCATCGATGGATATCATATTACCTTCCACGGCGGCCGCTGCCGCCAGACTGGCCGCATCCGGCGCGCCGCCCAACGCAGCGATCCGCTTTGGCGCCGACGCAGGGGCGGCTGTCGGCGCGGCGGCAGGTGTGGCGGCGACAACGGGTCCGGCGGGTGCAGCCACTGTTTCCGGCTGCACCAAGCGCGCCACGGCCTTGGGGTCGAGGCGCGTCGCCAGCGGCTCGTAAGGATTAATTAGGCTGCCCAGCAGGGGCGTTGTGGCGCTGGCCCAGTCCCAACTCGATTCCTGGAAGAAGTGCCGCGCCTTGGCCGCCATGGCCGGCAATACCGGCTGCAGGTAAATCATCAGTGCTCTAAAAAGATTTAACCCCTGGGTGCATACGTCCTGCACCTCTGCGGCTTTGTCGGGGTGTTTTGCGAGGGTCCAGGGCTTGTGCAAATCGATGTATTGGTTGGCGCGGTCGGCGAGCGCCATGATGTCGCGAATTGCCCCCGCCGTGTCGAGACTCTCGTAGGCGGAGGCAATGTCATCGCCGGCGGCGGCGAAAGCAGCATACAGAGAGGGGTCCGGCAGCGCCTTGCTTAAGGTGGCCGCGGAATTCTTGGTAATGAATCCGGCGCAGCGGCTCGCAATGTTGACCAGCTTGCCGACGATGTCCGAATTCAGGCGCGTGCTGAACTCGTCCAGATTCATGTCGATGTCCTCTATACCCGGGCCTAACTTGGCCGCGAAGTAGTAGCGCAAATATTCCGGGGAAAAACTCTCCAAGTAGCGCCGTGCGGTAATGAAGGTGCCGCGCGACTTGGACATTTTCTGGCCGTTAATAGTCACAAAACCGTGCGCATGCACGGCGGTGGGGCGGCGCATGCCGGCACCCTGCAACACTGCGGGCCAGAACAGGGTGTGAAAATATAGAATGTCCTTGCCGATGAAGTGATGCATTTCGGCGGTCGAATCGACGGCGAGAAAATCTTCGAACTTCAGCCCCACGCGGTTGCATAGCTGCGTGAAACTCGCCAAGTAGCCGATGGGCGCGTCGAACCAAACATAGAAATATTTACCCGGTGCGTCGGGTATTTCGAAGCCGAAGTAGGGCGCGTCGCGCGAGATGTCCCAATCCCGCAAGCCCTGCGTAAACCACTCCTCCAGCTTGCGCGCGACGCTGTCCTGGGTGGCGCCGCTGCGCACCCAAGTGCCCAATGAGTTCTCGAAGGCGCTCAACTTGAAGAAATAGTGCTCCGACTCGCGCCATACGGGAGGTGTGCGGGTGACCACGGAGATGGGATCCTTGAGGTCGGCCGGGGTGTACGTCGAGCCGCAGTTTTCGCAAGAGTCCCCGTACTGATCGGCCGTGCCGCACACCGGGCAAATTCCTTTGACGTAGCGGTCAGGCAGAAACATCTTGGCCACCTCGTCGTAGGCCTGACGCACGCTGCGCCTGTCGATATAGCCCGCCTCGCGCAGCGCCAGATACATGCGATCGCAGATTGCCTTATTTTCCGCGGAATGCGTCGAGCCGAAGTTGTCCAGGCCGATCAGCATGTCGGCAAGGTCCTGCCGATGCTCGACATTGACTCGAGCGATCAGCTGTTCCGGGCTGACGCCCTCGGACTGAGCCTTGAGCATGATGGGCGTGCCGTGGGTGTCATCCGCGCACACGTAGTAGCACTCGTGGCCGCAAAGCTGCTGGAACCGCACCCAGATATCGGTTTGAATGGCCTCGAGAATATGGCCCAGATGCAGAGGGCCGTTCGCGTAGTAAAGCGCACTGGTAACAAGGATTCGGCGGCGTTGGGTCATGGCAAATTATGCCATGCCGGCGCGGCTCGGTGGGCCGGACGGGCGGGGTTGCGACGAACCGTAGCTCCAGCCGAGCGACGCCCATCGCGCCCGTGTCGCCTGTTAAGAAGCTTCTCGGAACTGCTCGAAGCGGGACTTGTTGATGGCCTTTTTAAAGGCTTCTTTGCCGCTAATCTGCCGTGAGTCCATCAGCGCTTGAATCGCGGTATCCATTAGGCGCATGCCCACTGCGGAACCGCTTTGCATGGCGTTTTCCAACTGATCCATCTTGCCCTGACGGATCAGATTGGCGACGGCCGACGTATTGATCAGGATCTCAAGAGCTGCGACGCGGCCCTGATTGTCCGCCTTGGGGATGAGTTGCTGAGATACGACGCCGCGCAGGCTGGTCGAGAGCATGGTGCGCACGTGGGGCTGCTTGTCCGCCGGAAATGCGTTCACCAAGCGATCGACGGTGGCTGCCGCGCCGTTGGTGTGCAGCGTTCCCATGACCAGAATACCCATCTCGGCGGCGGTCACCGCAATGCTCATGGTCTCGAGGTCGCGAAGCTCGCCGACCAGAATGACGTCGGGATCTTCTCGCAAGGCTGACAGCAATGCGCTCGAAAATGAGGTGGCATGCACGCCTATCTCGCGCTGGCTGATCAGACAGTTCTTGCGCAGATGCACGAACTCGATTGGATCTTCGATGGTGAGAATATGGCCCTTTTCTCGGGAATTGATGTCATCGATCATTGCTGCAAGAGTGGTGGACTTGCCCGAACCGGTCTTGCCGGTGACCAGGATCAAGCCACTGTTGATCTTGCACAGATTCATCACTGCTTCGGGAAGCTTGAGTTCCGCCGCTGATTTCGCCTTGGATGGGATCGCCCGAAACACCGCGCCCATGCCGTTCAACTGGCGCATGACGTTGACGCGAAATCGCGCAACGTTGGGGATACTGTAGGCGAAGTCGGTTCCGTCCTTGGCTTCGAAGCGTTCGACCGACAGCTTCGGCATGATTTCGTACAGGGTCGTCTTGACCATTTCGGCGGCAAGCGGCTCGTTGCTTAGGGCCTTCAACTCGCCGTACTGCCGCACGCGGGGTAAATCGCCCGCCAGAAAATGCAAATCCGACCCATTGCGCTCCAGCACTTGGTTCAAAAAACTATCGATGGCTGGCACTTAAGATCCTTCTTCAAGGGTTCGCAGGTTCGGGCGCGCCCGCCATGTCGGTCACGAAGCGCTGAAACTGGCGCTTATCGGACGCATAGGCGTATGCGTGCTCGGGATCGACTTCCTTGGCGGTGATGGCTGCGAGCAGCGCCTGATCCAGCAATTGCATGCCGTATTCCTTGCCCATTTGCAGCTGGCTGGGAATTTGGTGCGACTGGTCGGTCATGATGAGCTTGCCGATGGCCTTGGTCAGCACCATGACTTCGCAAATCGCACGCCGCGCCCGTTGATCGGGACTCTTGATCAACACCTGGGTGATGACGGCGATCAAACTCTGCGCCAGGAAGCTCTTGGTCTGCTCCCGCTCCTCGGTGGGAAGCGCATCGATGATACGGTCGATGGTCTTGGTCGCGCTGGTGGTGTGCAGGGTGCCGAGCACCAGATGTCCGGTCTCCGCCGCGGTCATCGCCATCGAAATGGTTTCTGCATCGCGCAATTCGCCGACCAGGACCACGTCTGGGTCCTCGCGCATGGCGGCGCGGACGCCCTCGGCGAACGAGGGGAGGTGCGTGCCCAACTCGCGCTGAATCACCTGGCTGGTCTTGCTGCGGTGAACGAATTCGATCGGGTCTTCCAGGCTGATGATGTTGAGCGCGCGTGTCGAGTTGAGGTGATCGATCATGGCGGCCAGCGTGGTCGACTTGCCGGTGCCGGTGGAACCGGTGACCAGGATCATTCCCTGGTGGTAGTCGCAGAGCTTGCGGACAATCGGCGGCAGTCCCAGTTGCTCGATGGTCGGCATGGTGGTCGGAATGGAGCGAAAAGCGGCGCCGATGCCGGTCTCCTTGCGGAAAACATTGACGCGGAAGCGGCCGCCCTCCGACGACACATAGGAGAAGTCGATGTCATTGCCGTCGCGTAGCTGCTTGAGCTGATTCTGAGTCAGCACCTCTGTGATGTAGCCTTCGAGTTCGGCCTCACCCAAATCGCGAAACTTGATGGGCGTCAAATCGCCATGCATGCGCAGCATCGGCGGGACGCCGACTGCCAGGTGCAGGTCGGAGCAGCCCTGGGCCACGCCTAACTTCAGGAACGCGTCGATTCTTGCCATAACGCGTAAGGCTACCCGTAAGCACTTGGATTTTCGAGCGTTTGGGTCGAAATCAACCCATAAACGTGAGGTCCGTCAACCGTTATAGGAATTTTTCGAGAGACAGGCGCAGTTCGTCCATGGATTGGGACCGCTTGGCCTTGTCCAAGGACATGCATTTCATGACTAAGTTGTTCAATTCCAACGGCAAATCTTTGTTGATATCGATGGGCGGGCGCGCCTTTCCCTGCACATGCTGGTACATGACGGACATGTGATCACCGCGGGAATACGGCGGCACACCGCTGAACATCTCGTACAGGATCACGCCCAAGCTATAGATATCGGCACGCTCGTCGACCTTCTTGCCCAGGATTTGCTCGGGCGCCATGTACTTGGGCGATCCGATCACGTAGCCGGTCTTGGTCAGCTGGGTATCGCCTTGCGTTTGTGCCGCCGCGACGCCGAAGTCGACGATCTTCAGCAGTCCCTCGTTGTCGATCAAGATGTTGGCGGGTTTCAAGTCCCGATGCACGATGCCGGCCTGGTGTGCGACCGCCATGCCGGTGGCAATGTCGATGCCGAATTTGACTGCGCGCTTCAATGCGACAGGCTTTTCGTTGACGATCTCCCCGCCCAGGGTGTGGGAGGGGAAGTACTCCATCGATATGGCGTAGTTGCCCTTGATATATAGGAAGTCGTAGATGCGGATGACGTTCTTGTGCGTGATCTTGCGGCTGTAGCGCAATTCGTGCACGAAGCGTTTCATCATCTCCTCGTCCGCGGACACGTTGGCATTCAAGAACTTGAGAATCAACCGCTCTTCGACCACGGTGTCTTCCATCAGCAATACCGTGCCGAACGCGCCCTTGCCGATTTTCTCGATGAACTTGTAGCGGCCCTCGATGATGTCGCCTGATTTCAATGTGGCGATATCGAGCTTGCCCGCCTGAATCTCGGCATCCGCCACGACTTTGGCGAGATCCTGATTGTCGATGAGCAGCGTCTTGGCCGGTTCCTGCATTTTTTCGGCGCGCTGGTTCGCGGCGAGCTGTGTCGTCGAGAAACGATTGTCCAGTTCCGTCATGGCGCGGGCGATCGCCTGACTGATGGTGGCATCGGCGTTGCCCGCCACCGCCTGCAGCCGCGTGCGGATGGTGTCCGCGCGCCGTTCGTCCGCCAGCTTGGCCAGCGCCGCAATCGTTTCCGCCTTGATTTCGTTTTCCGGCCTCGCGAGCATGGGCAGCAAGTACTCCACGCACTTTTGATCGCCGATCTTGCCGATGGCGCGAATCACGGTTGGCATCGACTTCGGCTGTCCGTTGCTGAGCATTTCGATGAAGCGGGGCAACGCCTTGGTGCTGCCGATCTCCGCAAGCGCATCCACAGCACGCTCGCTCACCCACCAATCGGTGTCCTTGGTCGCCTCGATCAACTGCGCCACTGCGCGTTCATCCTTGGTCTGGTTGAGGATTTCAATGGCCGCGCGGCGAATGTCCTGATTGTCGTCCTTGACGAGTGCAAGCACGGCGTCGACGACGCGCGGACCTCCGATCTTGCCCAGGGCGTCGGCAGCCCGGGTGCGCACCCACCAATCGCTGTCCGCGATCACTTCCAGCAGGTACTTGACTGATTTCGAAGTACCGACCACGTTCAATACCTCGACCGCCGCGCGCCGCGCGTATTCGTTTTCGTCCTTGAGCACGTCGACCAAGAACTTGACCGTGTCGGGATGGTTGGCATGGACGACGACGTCGACCGCCTTGTTCTGCACCTCGATTTCCGGATCGCGCAACATGTTGCAAAGGACCGCCATGTCGAACGGGCCGTCCATCCGGGACAGTGCCGACAGCGCAGCGGAGCGGATGAGTTTGCTGGTGTCTTTGAGCTGCTTCTGCACCGCCTGCTGCACTTTGGGTGCATTGAAGCGCGCCAGCACATTGATGATGTGCAGCCGCGCGATCGGATCCTTGCCTTCGATTCTCGCGATCAAATCGTCGACCGAGGACTCGTCGGCGATCTCAGCGATGACCTTGAATAGCCCGGCTCTTTCGTTGGGTTCCTGCGCGTACGCGGCGTTCAGCAGTTCGCGCACCGAGAACCGGTTTTTTTGCGCCACTATGACATCCAGTATGGCCTGCCGCGGCATGTCGGGCTTGTTCAAGGCGTCGAGCAGCGCCCCAGGCGGATAGTTCTTGCTCGATGACAGCGCCCAGGCGATTCCGGACATGGCCCGGCCGTTCGCTTCACTCATAGTCTTGAGCAATTGCGGCAGAGATTTTGCGTCGATTAGACGCGACAATGCTTCGACGTAGGCCAGGGTCTCTTTCTTTTCCGCCGTCGTCAGGGCGTCGACGATCGGCTCAATGGCGCTCGGCCCGAGAGCGACGAGTTTTTCCAAGGCCTTTTGCGCCAGGGGGCTGCCTGGGTTGCCGCTGGATTTAACCTCGGCGATGAGCCGGTCGGCACGGTAGTTGGCGAATAAACTCATTCGGTGCCTTCAAGTTGCACATCCCTCGGCAGCCATCCATCATCACCGTAAATTGTGGGGCTCACCGCGGTCTCGATTTACAACACGGGATTATGCCACACCGCACGCAGTTGTCCGCCTGCGGTACAATAAGCGACTCATATGACTCAAGATACCGCCGCGGAAAAGGTTATCCGCGAACACCTGCTCACTTATATCGATCCGTATCTCGCCCAGTCCCTGGCGGACGCCAAGAGTGTGTCATCCGTCACATTGGCGGACGGCGTGCTGACCGTGGACCTCGTTCTGGGCTTTCCATGCGGCGACTATGATGCCGAGCTCAAGTCCGCCCTGCAGAACCATCTGGGGCCGCTGCTCGGCAGCGCCCGGCTGGACCTCAAGCTGCGGGCGAATATTACCGCGCACGCGGTACAGCGGACCCTCAAACCCCTTGGAAACGTCAAGAACATTGTCGCCGTGGCCTCGGGCAAGGGTGGGGTGGGGAAATCCACGACGGCGGCGAATTTGGCGCTGGCCTGGGCCGCACAGGGTGCCAAAGTCGGCTTGTTGGACGCAGACATTTACGGCCCCAGCCAGCCCCTGATGATGGGCCTGGCGGGCGCCAAGCCGGTCAGTGAGGATGGCAAGCACTTGACCCCCCTGCGGGCGCATGGGGTCGAGGTCATGTCCATCGGATTCATGATCGATCAAGAACAGCCCATGGCCTGGCGTGGCCCCATGGTGACCCAGGCTCTGACCCAACTGCTGGGCGACACGAATTGGGGCGAGCTGGATTATCTGGTCGTTGATATGCCGCCGGGCACCGGCGACATCCAGCTGACCTTGGCGCAGCGGGTGCCGGTAAGCGGGGCGGTCATAGTCACCACACCTCAGGACATCGCTCTGCTGGACGCGCGCAAGGGTCTTAAGATGTTCGAAAAAGTTGAGGTTCGCGTGCTGGGCGTGGTGGAGAACATGAGCATCCATGTCTGCAGTCAGTGCGGTCACGTCGAACATGTCTTCGGCAGCGGCGGCGGCGCGCGGATGGCCGCGCAGTACGGCGTGCAATTACTGGGCGAACTACCCTTGGATATCCGCATCCGCGAGGACGCGGACGGCGGGTCTCCCACGGTGGTTTCCGAGCCCGACAGCGAGCGCGCCAAGGCGTATTTTCAGATGGCGCGCCGTACGGCAGCGCGCTTGGCGACATTGAACAAGGATTACAGCCGGTCATTCCCCAAGATCACGGTGGAAGCGACTTAATGAGCATCAAGAGCGATAAATGGATACGGCGCATGGCTGCGTCACACGGCATGATTGAACCCTTCTCGCCGCAGCAAGTGCGCACGGCGGACGGTCACAAGATCGTGTCCTACGGTACGTCGAGTTATGGATATGACGTGCGCTGTACCGATGAATTCAAGATCTTCACCAATATCAACTCGACTATCGTCGATCCGAAGAATTTCGACGAGAAATCGTTCGTGGATTTCAAGGGTCCGGTGTGCATCATCCCGCCGAATTCATTCGCGCTAGCGAGTACGGTGGAATTCTTTCGCATCCCGCGTAACGTTTTGGTGGCATGTCTTGGAAAATCCACCTACGCCCGCTGCCTTCGCGGAGATACGCGCGTCGCTTTGGTCGATGGCACTGCGCCCACTCTCGAGGAAATGGCCAGGAGGCATGACTCGGGTGAGCTGTTTTGGGGTTACAGCATCGGGGAGACCGGCAGGCTGATCGTGAGTCTCCTCGACTCGCCCAGGTTCATTGGCCGAGACGCGCTGCTTGAAATCGAGCTCGACAACGGCGAGCTTATTCACGCCACTCCCGATCACCAATTCATGCGGCGCGGCGGCCGTATGGCAGCCGCTCATACACTCCGGCCTCGGGACTCGTTGATGCCGCTATACCGCGATCTAGTCCGCGGCTACGAGATGGTGTATCAGCCGATTGACGGATTTCCCTATGTCACGCACCGCTTTGCCGACGAGTGGAACCTCCGAAATAATATCTACGCGGACGTTCCTGGCACCCATCGCCACCATATCGACACTGATCGGCGTAATAACAAGCCAACAAATATCGTGCGAATGAAGGCGTCGGAGCATTGCGGCGAGGGTTTCGATCCCCCGCAACAGGGGTCGGCAATTAGCGCCGTCCTGAAAAGACGCGCCGCAGATCCGCAATGGCGTGAGCATTTCAGTCATGTTCAATCCATGAGGGCCCTCGACGATACAGGCTTCATCCGAGGTGCAGCGGCATTGCTGAATTGCGACCGCTCGGTGTTGCGGCGCTTTCCTGAAACGATTGCGAAATTCGCAGGCACGGCGACCTATCGAAATCACAAGGTGGTAGCCGTGCGTGAGATTGCAGGCGACCACGACGTTTACTGCCTGACGGTCCCCGAAGCGGGCAATTTCGCGTTGGAGAGCGGTGTTTTCGTGCAAAATTGCGGAATAATAGTCAACGTAACGCCTTTGGAACCCGAGTGGGAAGGCCACGTCACTCTCGAGTTCTCAAACACGACTCCGCTGCCCGCGAAAATCTACGCCAACGAAGGCGTCGCACAGATGCTGTTCTTTGAATCCGATGAGGTCTGCGAAACCTCGTACAAGGATCGCGGCGGCAAGTACCAGGGCCAGCGCGGCGTGACGCTGCCGAAGACTTAGCGTTTAAGCGATTTAATCCGCATCGCAAATTCCAGCTTGCCGTCGCGCGAGCGCTCCGCTTGCACGGGTATGTATCCTAAGGACGGCGCAAACCACATGCGTAAGATTCGATTGCCGCCGACACGCTGGCTGGACACGATGATAGTGTCGAGCGGCCCCAGCGCCGTTCTGATCTTGGCGGTCCCTTCCTGGGTGTAAATGAATTCCTTCACTTGATCCTTGTCGAGAATCTGAAAGGTTTGGGGCAAATCGCCGCGCTTCAAATCCAGCATCACTTCGACCTGAATGGACATGACGTCCTGGGTCCCTTGCTTCAGCTTCAAGTCCACCGGCTTGGTTTCAGACGTGCCGTGGAGGCGTCCAGCGTCCCAGTCGAAATCCAGATCCACCCTGGACGAGCCGTCCACCGCCCGGTACTTCATCGGCCGCACATGTTCGGCATGGATGCTGAACCAACTCGTCTGAATCAAGTCATCGCGGTAGACCAGCCGAAAGATGCCGTGGGCGGTGATGGTCCACGTGTACTCATAGTGGCCCGGTTCTGGGCCTTCCTTGAGTGCCAGGTCACTGGTGCCGACGCTGATGGTTTTCCAATCCGCTTGATAGTGAGCGGAAAAAGCTCCAATGGCGTTATCGGCGGGAGCCGCAGCGACGGCGGCCGTCGCTGCGGCGAGGATGGCAAGCGACAGCACAGTGACTCGTCGAAGCCTTACCAATTCAATCCCCTCATATCTGCGCCGCCGAATTGCACAGGTTCGCGCAGTGCCTTGCCGTCGAGCCAGGCTTGTCCCGCCTCGAGACGCAGACGTCCCTGACAAAACCAGCGCACGGCGAGCGGATAGATCCTATGCTCCACGCTCTGCACGCGCGCCGCCAGACTCGCCTCGTCGTCGTCAATCGCGACGGCCACGCGTGCCTGAATGACAGGCGGACCGCCATCGAGCTGCTCGGTGACGAAGTGCACAGTGGCGCCGTGCTGCGGCTCGTGCGCCTCCAGAACCTGTCGATGCGTGTGCAGCCCTGGAAATTTCGGCAACAACGATGGATGAATATTCATTATCTTTCCCGCAAAGGCGGCAACGAACTGAGCCGACAAAATGCGCATGAATCCGGCGAGTACGATCAGCGACGGCGAGCAGGCGCTGATGGCGGCTGCCAAGGCTGCATCATAGGCCGTGCGATTTACGCCGGGGTCGGCAGCCAGGGCTTGTGCCGGAATACCGAATTCGGCGGCGATCCGCAGGCCTGCGGCGTCAGGTTGGTCGGACAATACCTGTTTGACATCATAGGACGCGTCGCTGTCGTTGCTACGCTCGATGAGCGCGCGCATATTGCCGCCTCTTCCCGAGATGAGAATGACGATCGGCTGGCGCGCCTGGCCGCTATTCAAGCGATGACGACGCCGCGGTTGCCGGCACGCACTTCACCGATCACCAGCGCTTCCTGACCCATGTCGCGGAGGATGGCGATGCCGCGATCGGCATCGCTTGCCCGCAGGTGAACCGTCATGCCGATACCGCAATTAAATACGCGATACATTTCTGCGTCGGCAACCTGTCCCTCGCGTTGCAGCCATTCGAACACCGCTTCGCGGCGCCAGGAATCGCGCTTCAGCACGACTTCCAATCCATCGGGCAGCACACGCGGAATGTTTTCCATCAGGCCGCCGCCGGTGATGTGCGACAGGCCGTGTACGGGCAGCTCTGCAATCAAGCGCAGCAGGGGTTTCACATAGATTCGGGTCGGGGTCATCAGGCGGTCGACCAGCCTCTCACCGTCGAGAGACGTCTTAATGTCGACACGCGAGACCCGAAGTATTTTTCTAATCAGCGAGAAGCCGTTCGAATGCGGTCCCGAAGAAGGCAATCCGAGCACCACGTCGCCTGCGCGCGTCGCCGATCCATCGATGATGGATTCCTTTTCCACAATTCCGACGCAAAACCCCGCCAGATCGTAATCCTCACCGTGATACATGCCCGGCATCTCAGCCGTTTCGCCCCCCACCAGGGCGCAGCCTGCTTGCACGCAGCCCTCGACAATGCCCGCGATCAGCCGCTCGCCCACCGACACGTCGAGCTTGCCGGTTGCGAAATAGTCGAGGAAGAACAGCGGCTCAGCGCCTTGCACCACCACGTCGTTGACGCACATGGCTACCAGGTCTATGCCCACGGTATCGTGGCGTTGGGTGTCGATCGCGAGACGCAGCTTCGTGCCCACCCCGTCGGTTCCCGACACGAGCACGGGCTTGCGGTAGCGATCCAACGGCACTTCGACCAGGGCGCCGAAGCCGCCGATTCCGCCCAGCACTTCGCGACGCATGGAGCGGCGCACGTGAGGCTTGATGCGCTCAACTAGTTCCTCGCCGGCGTCAATATCGACTCCGGCCTCGCGATAGGTTACGGGGGCTCTGTCTGTCATTCGCATCCTTTATCGTGCGCCGCCGACTCGTCAGGTCGGCGCAACGCCGACCCGCTGGTGCGGCGCGGCAGGCCGGCCAGCTGTGGTATTTTACATCACACCATGTCACAGCATTCCACAGTCTTTCCTCTCCGAGATTTGCGACCCGCGTTGCGACCCGCGTTGCGTAACGCGGCGATTTTAGGGCTGAGCTGGGCGGCGCTAATGGCGAGCCATGCCGCTCATGCCCTGACGCGCGCCGACCTGTACCAGGCGACGGTGCCGTTTTCAGAACGATGCGAGTCGGCGCCGCCCGCCGCCTTCCAGTCGGCGATGAAGATTGTGCTGGTTCGGGTCACCGGGCGCAGCACAGCAGGCGACGATCCGGCGCTGGCGCCGCTACTCGGCAATGCACATCGCTATGTGCAGCAGTGCCGCGCAGGTGCTGATAGGCAATTGTCGGTGGGCTTCGACGGCGCGGCCATCGAGCGTTGGCTGACACAGAACGGCCAACCGCTATGGGGCCATGAAAGGCCCACGACTTTTGTCTGGCTCGCCGCCCAAACCGGCGCGCAAACGGGTACGGTCATCACCGCCGATGACACCACCGACCTGAAGGCGGCCATCGACGCGGCGGCTCTGTCGCGCGGCTTGCCGCTGCTCTGGCCGAGTGCCGCCGATGTGCAGCGAAATCACCTGGACTATGCCGGCGTGACTGGCACGGCGCCGTCCACCCTGGCGGATATCGGCCGGCGCTTGGGCGGCGAGGGTGTGCTCGTTGGCAGGGCCAACGGCACCGGTGCCACTGCCAATGTGCGTTGGACGCATCTGTTCCAAGACCGCAGCAGCGAATATTCGGGAACCTTGGAAGGGGTGAATCGCACCGCGGATTTGTACGCTGAGTTATTCGCCGCCAGCGGCAATCTGGTGCCCGTCGACATTGAGGTGACGGGGGTAAGCGATTTGCGGGATTACGCGAGCGTGCAAACGTATCTTGAGTCGCTGACGTTCATCTCTCATGTCAGCGTGGTGGCCTTGACGGGGGATACCATTAGATTTCGCCTGGCGACGCGCGGCGGTACGGAGTCTTTGCAACGTACGCTGTCGTTGAATGGGCGTTTGCAGTCGATCGTCGCCGGCGACAATGGGGTGCAGCGCTTTCAGTTTCGCCGTTAGGGCAGGCTCCGTCCCGTGCCCTGGTCTTTGCGCCATATCCCGAATGTCATCACCGCGATCCGAATTCTGCTCGTGGCGCCGATTGCCGTGGCTCTGGCGCACCATCAATTGCTGATCACGATCACTCTTTTCGGGATTGCGGCACTGTCGGACTTGGCCGATGGCTTTCTCGCCAAACGATTTGGCTGGCAGAGCGAGTTGGGCGCCGTGCTGGATCCGGCGGCAGATAAATTACTGCTGGCCACGGTTTTCATCACGCTTGCGTACCTGGGGCTGGTGCCGCTCTGGCTGATGGCGGCGGCCGTGGCACGAGATGCCATCATCGTGCTCGGTGCGCTGCTCTACCGGTTGTGTTTTGGCGCGCTCAATGTGCGTGCGTCGGTGGTCAGCAAATTCAATACGCTGTGTCAGGGGGTGTTTATTTTGGCCGTCGTGGGCAGGGCAGGATTCTCGCTTCCACCGGAATGGGTGGTCATGCTGCTGGGCGGGCTGGTATTCGTGACGGTGACCGTGAGCGGCATCGACTATGTGCTGATCTATGGCCGGCGGGCGTTGAGCCAGGATCCACGTCGCCCGGACTCGCCGGCCGGCGGCAGCGACAGTACCGCGCCCGCCGTAGACCGACGCCGATGAAACAACTGGCTCTCGGAGTGCGGTTGCGAGCGGAGGCGGTATTCGCGAGCTTCTGGCCTGGAGAAAATGGGGAGATCGTCGCCGCGCTCAAGGCGCGAAGTTCCGCACCCCTGTGGCTATGGGGCACGCACGGGACCGGCAAAACTCACCTGCTGCAGGCCGTGTGCGCCGCCGCCGGCGACGCCGCGGCGTACTTTCCGCTGAACCGGTCGTTGGCATTGCCGCCCGCCGCGCTGGCGGGTTACGAGCGCACTCCCGTGCTGTGCGTCGATGACGTCGACGCGGTGGCCGGAGACTTGGCGTGGGAGAGGGCGCTGTTCCGCTTGTTCAACGAGGCGGGCGATCTTGGCAACCGGCTGATTTTTGCTGCGGCCGCGCCGCCGCGCCAGAGCGATTGGTTGCTGGACGATTGGCGCTCGCGGGCTGCCGCCTGCGTCGTTTACCAACTGCGTGAGCTCGAAGACTCCGGCCGCATTCAAGCCTTGCAGTTGCGCGCGGCGCAGCGTGGACTACAGCTCCCTCTTGAGACGTCCGAGTATTTGTTGAAGCGCATGCCGCGGGATCTGCATTCCCTGTTCGAAGTCTTGGATCAGCTCGACGAGGCGTCGTTGGTGGCGCAGCGACGGCTCACCATTCCCTTCATTCGCGATGCGCTCGAGAAACACGCAGAAACAAAATCATAGTGCAAAACCAGGTGAAGACGAACAGCAGGCTCATGGCGGCCACCCAGCGCGCCGCAGGGTTGACCAGCAACTCGGTCAACGCAAACGCCAGATAGGGCACTGCAAATAGGGTCGCCCAGGCGTAGGTGTGGCGGCGACCGCGGATCAGCCCGTGCAACGGCGCAAGCAGTGGCAGCACGGCGAGGACGCAAATCGGCCACGGATATCCGACCGCAATCCAGCTGAGGAGGCTCAAGGCGAGCGCAGCCCACAGCCAGATGGTCAGAGATCGTGCGGCGCTTTCCAGGCTCATTCGCGGCGGCTCATGGCCGGCTTTGCAGGCGCGAAGCGAGCGCGGCCACCCGAGCACCCAAGGCGCGCGCCAGGTCCCGTTCGATGTCCGATAATTCGCCATGACCGCTCAGGGCGGCGACATGGCTTGCGCCGTAGGGCGTTCCGCCGCTGCGGGTATCGGTCAAGCCGCGTTCAGTGAACGGCAAGCCAACCAAGTACATCCCGTGATGCAGGAGGGGCAGCATCATGGATATCAACGTCGATTCCTGTCCGCCGTGCAGGGTCTGAGTGGAAGTGAATACGCCGGCCGGTTTGCCGGCCAGTGCACCGGACAGCCACAGGGCGCTGGTGCCATCCAAGAAGAATTTCACCGGCGCGGCCATATTGCCGAATCGGGTTGGACTTCCCAGGATGAGCCCGCAGCATTCCACCAGATCCTCGTGGCTGGCATAGGGTGGGCCGTCGTGCGGCACCGGCGGATCGAGCCGTTCTGTGGTGGCGGCAACCGGTGCGACGGTGCGTAACCTGGCCGCCATTCCAGAAACGGCCTCGACGCCGCGGCAGACTTGCCGCGCCAGAGCAGCAGTGCTGCCTTGGCGCGAATAATACAGAACCAGAATTTCGTTCATCGTTACTCTTTCGGGAAATCTCTCTAGATTTAGCGTGTGTGCAGCGTGCGCGCAACGGAATCGCTGCCGCTTAGCTCGAATTGTACAACGGCGGCTTGTTTGACGGCTCTGACGCCTGTTGCTAGTGTCCGCGAACCCTATGTTGCGTTTCCTTGCTGTATTTATCGGTGTTGTCTGGCTTGTCGGATGCGCTGGCGCTCCCGTGCAGGAGATGAGCGATGCGCGCCAGGCGATTGCGGCTGCTCGAGCCGCGGGCGCGACCCCGGCGTCGTCACCTGATTTCTACGCCGCCGAGGCAGCCATCACGCGCGCGGAAAACCACCTGCAGGCGCAGGAATTCACCCGAGCCCGCTTGGCGGCAATGGAAGCCAAGCGTCACGCCGCCACCGCCCTCGCCGATGCCCAACACGCAGAGCCGCCGGCGACCACGGCGCACTGAGGCGGCGGTCCGAATTGGACGAAGTCACCCTCCGCTTTTTGGTGCTTGGCAAAGTTCAGGGCGTGTATTTTCGCCATAGCTGCCGGCTCGAGGCGACCCGGCTCAAGCTCCGCGGCTATGCGCGAAACCTATCCGACGGCTCCGTCGAGGTGCTGGCGTACGGCCCGGCAGCCATGGTTGAGGAATTGCGCGTGTGGCTCACGCGTGGTCCGACTCACGCAAGGGTGGATGAGGTGCGAGAAACGGCGTCGGACAGTGCCGTGCCGCTCTCTGAGGCGTTTATCACTCTGTGAAAGCGATTCATCCGCTAAAAGCGCCACGCTCGCTGCCAGCGCTGCATTACCAGGGCGGGATAGGTATTGTGGCCGATGCTGCCGTTGTACCGTGCCAGGGCGCGCGACCAATTATGATTCTCGGCCCGCAAGTAGTAGCGCAGGATTTCGCAGCCCATGCGGATATTGGGCGCGACTTTCACCAGCTGATTCTGGGCGCCGAGCTCGCGCGGCCAGAATGGCATTACCTGCATCAGGCCGACGGCACCGGCGGGCGATACGGCCCAGCGATCGAAGCGGCTTTCGACCTCGATCAACGCCAGCACCAAGTCAGGCGGCAGCTGCAGATTGGGATCGCGCTTCGCCTCGCAGTACACATGATCGAGAATCTCGATGCGCGCTTCGTGGGTGGGCACAAGCCGCACCAGCCGCGGCTCCATCGTCTTGTACCAGACCTCGGAGTCGAACTTGTCGGCGAAGCAGTCGGAGGTGCCGATGATTTTCTGCAGCAGCGCCTTGAGCTCCGGATCGCGTTGCTGATCTGCACAGGCATC
This sequence comes from Gammaproteobacteria bacterium, assembly GCA_040002315.1. GTDB lineage: Bacteria > Pseudomonadota > Gammaproteobacteria > Steroidobacterales > Steroidobacteraceae > Bog-1198. The sequence goes on along the minus strand of JBDUEQ010000066.1, from coordinate 1,052 downwards.
CCGCGGCAGTGTCGAGCTTGCTGCCAGAGCAACTAAAGCGCAGACCATGGTCGCGCGCAGCGGCCGCCGCATTGATGTCCTTAGCTATTTAACTTACTTCGAATATAACCTACCGGATCGGCCGCGGGGATGTCCGTCGACTCTGTCTCGCGCCGATCGCGGTATTCCAGAGATCCCGCATCCAAGCCCCGTTCCCCGATCACGATCCGGTGAGGAATTCCCATCAGCTCTGAATCTGCGAATTTGACCCCCGGCCGGGCGTCGCGATCGTCGAGCAATACGTCGATACCGGCGGCGCTGAAGTCCCGATACAGCGCATCGGCGGCTTCTTGCACACGCGTCGACTTTTGGTAGTTGATCGGCACCAGCACGACTTGAAAGGGCGCAATGGACTGCGGCCAGATGATGCCGCTGGCATCGTGACTCTGTTCGATGGCCGCGGCCACGATTCGCGTGACTCCAATGCCGTAGCAGCCCATGAACATGGTCACAGCCTTACCCTGCTCATCGAGTACGCTGGCCTTCATGGCCTCGCTGTACAGCTGCCCGAGCTGGAAAATGTGGCCCACTTCGATGCCGCGCGCAATCCGCAAAGTGCCACGGCCGCCGGGGCTCGGGTCGCCGGGCTGGACATTGCGAATATCCACCGATTGCGGCTCCGGCAGGTCGCGTCCCCAGTTCACACCGCGGAAGTGCACGTCTTTTTCGTTTGCGCCGCAAATGAAATCGGCCAGATGCGCAGCGGCATGATCGACATAGATCCTGCCGCTGAAGCCCAGGGGTCCGATGAAGCCGGGTTCGGTGCCGGTGGATTCGCGCACCCGGGTACCCGACGCCATGCGCAGCGGACCGGCCACTCCCGGCAATTTCTGCGCTTTCAGCGCGTTCAGCTCATGGTCGCCGCGCACCACCAAAGCCACCACCCCGCCGTCGCTGCCATCCACCAGCAAGGTCTTGACGCAGCTGGCGGCCTGCACGCCGAGCTGTGCGCTCAGTTCAGCGATCGTACGCGCGTTGGGGGTGGCTACTTTGGTCAGCGGTTCCGACTCGGT
>JBDUEQ010000065.1:0-38129 GCA_040002315.1 Gammaproteobacteria bacterium | reverse complement strand
CAGCTGTTACCACCCGAAGTACTGAAGAACGCGTCACTGACGGGGGAATTACGATAGCCGACAGGCTCCCGCCAATATGGGTACACATGCCCGATAATGTGGGCAATTCCACCGATTCGACTTGCAGGCCGTCCCAGCATGATGCCATCGCCGGACTTGCCGGTTCACGCTTGAGACCACAATGACACGTTACCTGATGAAGCTATTACTCGCCCTGACCTCTACGCTGGTCGTCGCGCACGCTTTCGCCGCCGACCCTGCGCAGTCGCCGGGACCGCAGCCGAAAGCCGCGGTACACCGCTATCTCATTGAGCGCACGTTCCCGCCGGACGCGCTCAAGGGATTGGACGCTGAAACCAAGCAGCACGTGAACGCTAATAATGCGTCTGTCGGCGTGCGCTGGGTTGAGTCCTATGCCAATGCACAGAAGACCAAGACATTCTGTGTTTACGAGGGACCGAATGAAGCAGCCATCCGCAAGGCTGCGCAGCTCAATAAGTTACCCGTCGACAGCATCACTGAAGTGCCCGTGACGTTGTTGCCGCAGTAAGAGGCTACGGGACGTGGCGTCCGATGGGCGCCACATGCCTCTTACGCTAATCGAACCTCCACCCCGCGACGCTCGAGTTCGGCCACCACGTCAGGACTGGCGCCACTGTCCGTGATCAGCATGTGCAGCTGATTTACCCGTGCGATGAGCGAGATGTTTCGGCGCATCAACTTGGATGAATCGGCGACCGCGATGACTTGACGGGAAATCGCGATCATTTTCGCGTTGAGCTGCGCCTCCGGAAGATGAGGTGTCATCACGCCGCGCTCAGGATCCAGACCATCAGCTCCCAGAAACAACCGGTCTGCCTGTAGATCGGCAAGAGCCGCTTCCGCCATATGCCCCGACAAGGAGTTCGACTCGGGGCGTAAGATGCCGCCGGGCATGATCAGCCGCACGAAGGGCACGTCGGCGAGCAGAGCAGCGATGTTCAAGGCGTTGGTAATCACGTTGAGCGAGAAGCCTTCAAGCTTGCGGATTTGCTTCGCGATCTCCGCGGTGGTCGTGCCGGAGTCCAAAATCACGGTTTCGCCGTCCTTAATCAGCGCCACGGCTGCCTTGGCGATGCGTACCTTCTCGGCGTGATGCAGCGTGCGCTTGACCGCGAGAGGGCGGTCGTTGTCATCCTGGCAGAGCAGGGCGCCGCCATGGGTGCGCTCCAGCCCGCCGGTGGTTTCGAGCGCCGCCAAATCGCTGCGGATGGTCACAGCCGAAGTGGCAAATCGGCTCGCCAGCGCTTCCACCGTGACGCGGCCGTGTTCGCGCAACAATTCGATGATTCGATGGCGGCGCTCCCCGACCAATAAATCGGGCTCAGCCTCGCGTGCGGCCGTTTCCGGTGTGTGAGCGGGGCTGGTATCGGCGCTAGGTAGCTGCATCAAGCCTGCATCGCCTCGAGCAACATAAAGCCCTCGAATGCCACCGGGAGTTGATGCCTGGCGGCGGACAGGGTGCCCAGATCGCGGTCATTGAAATAGTCGCGAATGCGATAGGTCCCCGGCGGTAAACCGCGAAGCGCCACTTCACCGCTGAAGCGGTCCGCGAAAAGCGCATAGTATAAGTGCCCTTCGCGTTCGATGGCGTGCGTCTCCGGCTCGTCAAATCCAATATCGTAGAGCTCGCCTCGATAGGTGCCGAGCGGCAGCATTTTTTCCTTGTAGAGGGCAATCCATTTCCGCCACACCGCCTCCTTCTCGGGCGTAAGCAAGAACGAATCCTTGGGTTTCGGGTCGACCGGCCAGGTGAACTTGGTCGAGACGACCGCACCGATGCCGACCGTGGACGCAAAATCGCTCTGATGATCGCTGAGCTCTACATGGTCGCCGGCAAATGGGGCGCTCGGCCCCATCAGGCCCTTCAGGGTCTTGCCCTTGAGTCGCACCTGCCAGGAACTTTCCGGATCCGAGGCGGGCGCCTGATTCATGTACGGGAAGTTGAATGCGGAGTACGCGGTGCCGCAGGGACAGACCTCCATCACGGCATCGGGATTCGCTTTGAGCGCCGTATCGTACATCGCTCGATAGAAATTCTGCAGGCCTTCCACCGATTCTTCCGGACGGGCGTGGTGATGTGCGGGATTGAAGCAAGGCGGCACGCCGTTTAAATGCTGGCCATCGATTTTAAGGCCGGCAAACCCCCAAGATCCGATGAATTTGGTGATCAGAGCTTCGGTGTGCTGCACGGTCTTCGCATACGCTGGGCACAGATAGAAACTGTTCCACCAGGAAATCTTTTGCACCGCTCCGTCTTTATCGAGCAGCAGCATGTCCGCGTGATCGTGAAGCAGGTCCGTGCCCGGAGCCGCCGACAGCGGGGAATACCACAACCGCGGCTTCAACCCTGACGAGCGAATAGTTGATACCAGGGCGCGCAGATCGTCCTCACCGTGAGGGTATTTCACGGGATTTGGGATCCAATCACCGATCTTCGCCTGCCAGCCGTCATCGATGACGGCCCATTCCAAGCCTAGGTCCTTCACTTTCGGCAGCGTGCCCTCGATCAGGGCCGTGGTGCAGCCACGTTCATAACCCCAAGCGCACCAGATGGGCTCGTAACTGGCCGCACCCGCGTGCGCCGGCTTCATGCCTCGGTCGGCCATGATCTGTCGATAGCTGGTCAAGGTGGCGAAGTGATCCCGCTCGTGCACCGAGACAAAGGTGTCGAGGGTTTGGAAGGTGGCGCCGGCAGCGAGCTCGTGCTTGTCGCGAGAACATACGGCGAGGCGGGCGCGGCCGTGCTGCTCTTGCACGGGAAGCGAGACCAGTTTGGGAGTGAGTTCTAGGTGGCCGACTGCGAGCCCGACGTCGCGGCGCCACACATCGACGATGGGCGTGCCGCCGCCGTAATCCGAGGCTTCCATGCCGAGGAAATTATCCTGCGCGAAGCCGGGGCTGACCTGCTGTACCCAATCGCGCCGATCCTCGTACGAAGCACCGGAGTAGGTCCAGAATGCCGGCGTCGCGGCGCCGGATGCCAGCACCGTAAAATCCCCACAGGTCCAGCCGCGAACGGCAAGGGCCGCGCCGGATAAGTTGCGATAAGACACGCGAACGACCGCGAAGCCGGGATAGCGTTGGTATAGCGTTACCGCGACGGTCTTTTCGATCTTGTCATCGGACGTACCGGCCAAGGTGAGGCGCGTGCCCCGACCGTTCGCGTCTTCGATCAGCGCCGGTGCGCCATGGGGTTGAAGTCTGAATTGTGCAATGTGCTGTCCATCGGCGCGCAGCAGGTAGTCGCTCGGTCCCCATCCAGTGAACGGCGCTCGGTGATTTCCTGACACCTTTGAAACGCGCGCATGCAGATTGGCGTCCCATTCGAGCCATATAGAAGAGTCGCCGAAGCTCGCCGCTGCGCGGCTGGGTGTATCCGCCGCCATCGCCTGTAACAAACCATGCCTGAGCGCCAAGGCGACGCTACCGGCAAGCTGCACGAATTGTCGGCGTGAGGTTTTTTTCAAAGGGATGGCCTCGATCTGGCTTTTGTTTGATTATACCGCTTGACACAAGAGAAAATAATAATAATATCAAACGCAAGAATACGAAAGCATTGTGGGATGAAGTTTGTCGTTTTATTTCGTTAGTTGCGCCGCAATGCGTTTCGCGACAGAGAACTCTTGGAAATAGGGAGAATCAGCGTGCCGAGCTCGAAGCCTACGTGGATGGTGATGTGGCTGTCATTCGCTTTGGGGGTGGGTGCCCTTAGCGCGCAGGTAATCGCCGCGGACGCGACTGCACCGGCCACCAGCGAAGGGCCGGAACTGCAGGAAATCGTGGTCACGGGCCTTAGGGCGAGTTTGGAGAAATCGCTCGACGTTAAAAAGAACGCCACGGTGGTCTTGGATTCGATCAACGCCGAGGAGCTGGGCCGTTTCCCGGACGCCGACGTTGCCGACTCATTGGTGCATTTGCCCGGCATCACCATCAGCCGCACCACCGGTGGTGAGGGGCAGAAAGTCAGCGTTCGCGGCTTCGGACCGCAATACAATATCGTCACGCTCAATAATCGCATCCTGGCGACCGACGATGATGCCCGCGATCTGGCCTTCGACGTGCTTCCGTCCGAAGTGATTGCGGCCGCCGATGTGCTCAAGTCCTCGGAGGCTTCCGCGCTCGAGGGCAGCATCGGCGGCACCGTGAACCTGCGCACCGCCAGCCCCTTTAACAATCGCGGCTTTCATGCTGGAGCGCATGCGGAGGGCGACTACAATCAAATGTCACACCTGCACGGCAGCAAGATCTCGGCTTTCGTCTCGGACACTTTCGCCGACGACACTCTGGGATTTCTACTCGGCGGCGTGCATTCCGACAACCACATTCGAACCGACTCGCTGAACGCCTACAGTCAGAATATCTATGGCCCTACCACTTATCCGTTCGACGACCCCAACGGCGCGCCGCTGACCGCAACACCGTGCTGCATCACCTTCGGCTCGGTGTTCGACGACAAGAAGCGCGACGCGCTCTCCGGCAGCCTCGAGTGGCACCCGAGCGACACCCTGAAGATCGTCGCCGACGGACTTTGGACCCATCTGCAAGACCCGCAGCGCGGCTACAACCAGTCCTATTACTTCGCCGCGGATGAGGTCGGCACCGGATGGACCAATCCTGTCATCAACAACGGTCTGGTGACCGGCGTCACGACGGGTAATTTCACCCCCGAAATAGTCAACAACACCACCAATCGCAATGTGGTCACGACGTTGTTCGGGTTGAAGGCCACGTGGGAGCCGACCTCGAACTTGTCGTTCACCGCCGATGCCTATCATTCGGCGGCGAATCGACCCGAGGGCGGCGAGGATACCTTCGTGACCGCGGGCCTGGTGTCCGCCACGCCGAATTCGCCGGATACGCTCATCCTCACGGATGTGCCGCATAGCCTGCCTAGCTTGAATGTGCTGATTCCGCCGAGCCAGTTGGGACTCACGGCGTGCCCGGCCGGGACGGCGAGCACCTCGATGGCCGGCAGCTGTTCCTACACCGCGCTGATGAATTCAGGGTTTCTCAACAACGACAAGTACTGGTCCACGCACTACGACGGTCTCAATGGCTATTCGGTCCACGATCAAATCAATGCCATCAACTTGGACGGCGCGTGGAAGGCCGACATGGGGGTTTTCCAAAAGCTGCTGTTCGGCGTGGGCCAGAGCGCCCGCGATAAGCGGCGCGACGATGTCAGCAACGATTGGACCAATGGCTCCGGGCAGTACGGAAACCTGTACACGACCGCGGGCTGTCCGGTGCAATGCGACCCTTATACCTTCGCGGGTTTCAACGTGCTGTCGTTCACCAGCCCGCCGAATTTCATGCAGGGTGCAGGCGGCTCGTATCCGAACATCCTGCCGCAACTGAACGTGGCCAACCTGCTGGCCTTCATGCGCAGCTTGAACGGCAAGGCGAACCCGTTCTTCTGCTCCACCCTGCCTTGTGCGACCCCGTTCGACCTGGCGGGCACGCTGCCGGTGGCGAATCCGTTCAATTCCTACGAGGTCTCCGAGAAGACGACGTCGTTCTATGTCGAAGGCACGTTCTCCGGCACCGATTGGTCAGGCAATGTGGGGGTGCGCGTGGTCCGGACCACGACGGATGCCACCACCGCACAGTCCGTGCCGGTGTCGCTGTGGACGCCCTCGACCACCAACTCGACCGAGACCTGGAATGTGCAGTACAGCGCGTCGAAGGCCTTCGAGGAAAAGGCTACGTATACCCTGGCGCTGCCGTCGCTGAACGTCAGTTACTGGCTGCAGCCGGACAAATTGCAGTTGCGCGCCGCGGTGGCAGAAACCATGTCGCGCCCGGATCTGAATCAATTGGCGCCGAACGCGACCAACAATGCCATCAATGGCGATCCGGAACTCTTTTACAGCGGCACGGCGGGCCTGAAGCCCGTCAAGGCGTGGTCAGCGGACCTGTCGCTCGAGTGGTACTACCAGCCGCACTCGGCGCTGAGCGCGGCGCTGTTCGGCAAGCGTGTCCGGGATGACATTTACAGCGGCACGGAGACCAGCGTCAACTTGGGCACCTTGCAGTACGTCGGCGGACCGCCGGGAACGCCGGGAGTGGTGGGAACGCCGTTCCTGTGGACCATTTACGCGCCGTCCAATGGCGCGAAGTCGACTTACAATGGCATCGAACTGAGCTGGCAGCACTTCTTGGAGATGGGCTTGGGAACCCACATGCAGTTCACCCATACCTGGAGCAAGGGCTACGATCAGTTCGGCAACCCGACCGGCGCCGTGAACGCCGCGCCGCCGACCACGTTCTCGATCAGCTTGATCTACGACAAGGGCCCGTTCAACGCGGACATCAATTGGGACTACACCTCGCGCTACACCTACGATTGCTCGCAGTGCACGGAGGTACCCGGCTGGCCGGCCATTGCCGATCCTTTCTCTTGGGTGACCGCGAGCGCGCACTACCGCATCGCCAAGGGTTTTGAGGTGTACGTCGAGGGTAAGAATCTCACCAACGCCATCGCGCGCACCTACTTGAACGGCAATCCGCTGTTGCCCTGGGCGCCCGGCCAATCCGTGGGCCAGAGCGCCAGCGGCGTCGGCGCCGGCTACAGCGCCTATGGTCGCAGTTTCGTGCTCGGCGCCTCGTATCGGTACTAGTGTGACGAGGAAACCCTGGCTCACATACGCGCTCGTCACTACGTTTTTTTGGGGCGTTTGGGGCGCGTTCGCCGAATTTCCGACGCGGCACGGGTTTCCTGAAACCCTGGTGTATGTGGTGTGGGCGCTCACCATGATCCCGCCCGCGCTGTACGCGATGCGCCGCGTCGGGTGGAAAATAGCGCACGACCGCCGCTCGATATTCTTGGGAGTGCTGATCGGGCTGACCGGAGCGGGCGGACAGATGCTGCTGTTTCACGCCGTGCATACGGGCCCGACTTATTTGATTTTCCCCATCATTGCGCTATCGCCCGTCATCACCATCGCGCTGTCGATGGCTCTGCTGAAGGAACGCGTCAGCAAGACGGGCGCGTTCGGGGTGGTGCTGGCGCTGCTTGCGCTGCCGCTGTTCAATTACGTGCCGGGCGGGGAGTCCGCGGCGCCCGTCACGCACGGCGTCGCCTGGTTCGCCTATGCATTGATCATTCTCCTCGCCTGGGGCGTGCAAGCGTATTTCATGAAGCTCGCCAACGGCACTATGAATGCAGAGAACATTTTTCTCTATATGACTCTGAGCGGGCTGGTGTTGATTCCCGTTGCATTGTGGATGACCGATTTCTCGATCCCCATCAACTACGGGTGGCAGGGGCCGGGACTCGCCGCGATCACTCAAATTCTAAATGCCGTCGGCGCGTTGACGCTGGTGTACGCTTTTCGCTATGGCAGGGCGATCGTGGTGGCGCCGCTTGCGAATGCGGGTGCACCGCTGATGACGGCGGTCGTCTCCATGATCGTGCTGGGTGTCATGCCGAACACGATTACACTGGCCGGGATTGCATTGGCATGCGTTGCGGCGCTGCTGCTCGCCATCGAGCCGGAACAGACTACCGCGGCGGCGCCTGCATGAAAGCCCTGTCGGATTTGATCGAGCAGCATAAGTCCGGTAGCGCGACCGGCATCTACTCGGTGTGCTCGGCACACCCCTTGGTATTAGAAGCCACGCTGCGTTTGGCCGCGCGCGACCGGCAAGTGGCGCTCATCGAGGCCACCTCGAATCAGGTCAATCAAGAGGGCGGATACACGGGCATGCGTCCCGCCGCATTTCGTAACCTGGTGTATAAAATCGCCGATTCCAGCGGGCTGCCGCGTGAACGCATCGTGCTGGGCGGCGATCATTTGGGCCCGAATAGCTGGCAACATTTGGATGCCGCGGCGGCGCTGGCCAAGGCAGGGGTCATGGTGGCGGAATATGTCACCGCGGGCTTTCGCAAGATCCATCTGGATTGTTCCATGGCCTGCGCCGGGGATCCGCCCGTGCTGGGCGATGAATTGATTGCAGAACGCTCGGCATGGCTTTGTGCGATCACGGAATCCGCCTGGCGCGCCGGCGGCGGCGAACCGCCCGTCTACATCGTCGGTTCCGAAGTTCCGGTGCCGGGCGGCGCGCATGAGACTTTGAGCGAACTCGCGGTGACGACGCCGGACGCGGCGTACGCCACCATCGAAGCGCATCGCGCCGCCTTTGTGCGCCACGGACTCAATGAGGCGTGGCAGCGCGTCATCGGACTGGTGGTGCAGCCCGGCGTCGAGTTCGATCACCACCAGGTGATCGATTATCGGCGAGCCAAGGCGGCGGCGTTGAGTCAAAGTATCGTGCAGATACCGCACATGGTATTCGAGGCGCACTCCACCGACTACCAGACACCGGCAGCACTTAAGTCCCTGGTCGAAGATCATTTCGCCATCCTCAAAGTGGGCCCAGGAGCGACTTTCGCGATGCGAGAAGCGCTGTGGGGCCTGTCGGATATCGCATTAGAATTGGATCTGACACCGGATGAAGGCTCGCTCAAAGACACGATCCTCGGTGCCATGCGGCGCGATCCGAAATACTGGAATTCCTATTACGCGCGTGCCGAGAGCCAGGAATTCGATTTGCAATTCAGCTTGAGCGATCGGATCCGCTACTACTGGAACACGCCGCAAGTGACGTTGGCGTGCACGCAGATGCTGCAGAGCCTCGAGGCCGCGGGCATGCCACTGACCTTGGTGAGCCAGTATCTGCCGCTGCAGCACGCCGCGATTCGCGACGGACGCTTGAGCAATGACCCGCGTGCGCTGGTGCTCGACGGCGTTGCGCAGGTGCTGCGGCACTATGCCGACGCCTGTAACCCATGAGGAGCCGTATGGATTATTTTGGAATGACCCAAGCTTCGCTGGAGCGGGCGGGCGGCTATTGGACCGCGCGCGAAATTCTGCAGCAGCCCGGCTCCTGGGTGGATATCGAGCGGCTGATGGCGCGCGATGCGCCTGTGCTGCGCAGTTATCTGGATCCGTTGCTGCGACGCGCGGATTTGCGAATTGTGTTGACCGGGGCCGGAACCTCGGCTTCCGTCGGCGACTGCCTTGCGCCGGCTCTGCTGCGCGCGGGTCGTGCGGCGCAGGCGGTGTCGACCACGGACCTGGTCGGATCGCCGGACAGCTGGCTACCGCCGGCCGCACCGATATTGCTGGTGTCATTTGCCCGCTCCGGCGACAGTCCGGAAAGTGTCGCTGCGCTCAAGCTGGCGGAGCAAGCAGCGCCGGACTGTCATCACCTCATCGTCACCTGCAATCGGGACGGCGCTCTTTACCGGTGGGGTCAAGACGCCAAGAATGCGCATGTCGTGCTGCTGCCGGAGGAAACCAACGACCGCGGCTTTGCCATGACGTCCAGCTTTTCCGGCATGCTGTTGGCGGTCGCGCAGGGCTTTGGACTGTTGCCTGAAACGGCAGCAGCGGCGTTGGCACGATGGGGCGCCCAAGTGCTCGAGTCCGCCCTGCCGCTGGCGGCGAGCTTGGCGGGCGCCGGGTTCGAGCGGGTGGTCTACCTTGGCAGCAATGAATGCAAGGGACTGGCGCGCGAGGCGGCGCTCAAGATGCTCGAACTGAGCGATGGACGCGTGGTCACACTGTGCGAGACGCCCCTGGGCTTTCGCCATGGTCCTAAAACCATCGTCAATGGTAAAACGCTCGTGGTGATGTTCCTCAGCAATGATCGTTACACTCGGCGCTACGAAATGGACGTGCTCAATGAGCTGCGGGCGGATGGCGTTGCGGCGCGCGTCGTGGCGTTAAGCGCCGAGGGTACCGAGCCCTCATCGCAGGGGGACGAAATCATTGTGGCGGGCGCGATGTCGGCGCCGAATATCGGCATGTGCCTTCCTTTCGTGGCTTTCGCTCAAGTCTTGGCTTTTCTGCAATCGTTGGCGCTAGGGCTGACGCCTGACTCGCCCAATGCAAAAGGCGTCGTCAATCGCGTCGTGCCGGGCTTTACCATTTACCCATGGGATGCAAAGAGGTGAAGAGATTCTTGGGAGTGGACGGAGGCGGCAGCAAAACCGACTTCCTGTTGATCGATGAGTCGGGGCGAGTCTTGGCGGCGCGCCGCGAGGGCTCCGCCTATTATCCGCAAATCGGCGTCGATGCGCTGCAGAGCATGGTCGTGCAGGGCATTCGGGGCACGCTCGCGCAAGCCTCGGTATCGCCGGCTGACACCACGTTTGCCTGCATCGGCTTGCCGGCCTATGGTGAGGACAGCGCGCTGATCGCACGCCTGGATGACATCGCCGCGAGCGTTTTGCCTCTACAGCGCTACCGCAGCGTCAACGACATGGTGTGCGGATGGGCGGCCGCCTTGGCCGGCCGCGACGGCATCAACATCGTCGCCGGGACGGGTTCCATCGGCTACGGAGAGTTCGAGGGCAGAAGCGCGCGCGCCGGCGGCTGGGGCGAGATATTCAGCGATGAAGGCTCGGCCTATTGGATCGCGCGCGAGGCGCTGAACTTGTTCTCGAGGATGAGCGACGGCAGGATGGCGAAGGCCCCCTTGTACGAGATGATGCGCGAACACTTTGACGTGCGCGTCGACTTCGACGTATCTGCCGCGGTGTACGGGCCGCCGCCGATGAATCGCAGCGACTTCGCCGCCTTGGCGCCGATCGTGTCAAGCGCCGCAAGTGCGGGGGACGTCGAGTCGCGACGCATCTTGGCGGCGGCGGCGAATGAGCTTGCGGCCATCGTGCACGCGATACGCGACCAGCTTGACGTGCCGCCGCCGCTGCCGCTGCCGGTGTCCTATTCGGGCGGGATGTTTCATACGGACAGCTTGCTCACGCCGCTGCTCGAAGCCAGTCTGCAAAGAAGCGGGCGCCGCTACGAATTCGCCCCGCCCCGGCTAGCCCCACGCGCAGGCGCCGCCTTGTACGCTGCCAAGCTGGCCGGAGCGCCGCTGACGCCGCAGGCGGTGGCTCAATTGATGTGCACGCATGCAGAAGTTCTCGAGGAGGTCAATTGATTATTCGATCACTGCTTGCGGGTCTCATTTACGCCGCGCTGGCAGGCGCCGGCGTTGCGCGTGCGGAACCACCATACACCGTCGCGGACTTCACGCGCGTCGCCAAATTCGACGCGCATGTGCATGCGAACACTCCCGATCACGCCTTTCTGGACATCGCAAACAAGGACGGATTCGAGATTCTGTCGATCAACGTCGATTACCCGGATTTTCCACCCATGGAGCGGCAGGCCGAGATCGCTCACCAGCTGCTGGCGGCCGATCCCAAGCATTTTCACTTCGTCACGACATTCTCCATGCGGGGCTTCGGCGGGGCGAACTGGACGGCGGATACAATTCGGCACATCGATGCCGAAATGCAGCGCGGCGCGCTCGGCGTGAAGGTGTGGAAAAACATCGGCATGGTTGAAAAGAACGCGCAGGGTCATCTCATCATGCTGGATGACCGGGGTTTTGACGGCGTGATGGGCCACCTCGAGGAGCGCGGCATTCCGTTGATTGCGCATCAGGCGGAGCCGAAGAACTGCTGGCTGCCGCTCGATGCCATGACTACCGAGAATGACCGCAGCTACTTTCGCGATCACCCCGAATACTATATGTACCTGCATCCGGAGCAGCCGAAATACGAGGAATTGATGGCGGCACGCGATCGATTCGTGGCACGGCACCCGCAACTCAATTTTATTGGCGCGCACATGGCGAGTCTCGAATGGAGCGTGGACGAGCTCGCGAAATTCTTGGACGCCTATCCCAACGCAACGGTCGATCTCGCCGCAAGAATGAGCCAGGTTCAATATCAATCCAACATCGCCTATGCGAAGGTGTGGCACTTCTTCATCAAATACCAGGACCGCATTCTGTATGGTACCGATCTGACCGAGGATCCGCCGAGTGCCGTCGAGCGCGCGCAGAACCCGCCGACGAAAGCGGGGCAGTTTTCCGCAGAGGCCGATGCATTTTGGCGCTCCGATTGGAAGTACCTGGCAACGCGGGAGCCACAGCACATCGACGCACTCAAGGCTGACGTGAAGGGGCTGGCCTTACCTCGGCAGGTGATCGACAAGATCTACTATGCCAATGCGCGGCGGGTGTTCAAGCCCGGCTAGTATTTGAAGCTGATGCGGACGCCGATCACGCAGGGTTCCGACACGGCTGCGCTGGCGCCGCCGACGACCGTCAGCACACTCGGCGGCGCATAGGGCTGAGACGATCAATACAGCGCCGACTCGGCATGCAGCGGCAGGCTGCGCGAGGAGCCGCCGGCGAATACGATGTACCGACCCTTGAGCCAGGTCCACGCATCCTTGCGTTCATCGAAGAGCGCGAGCGTCAGGGGTTCCATGGTGACGGTGACCTCCTTGTGCTGACCGGCGCCTAGGGCCACGCGTTGCCAGCCGGCGAGGCGGTGGAAACGCTCGCCGCTCGCTGCAGGCAATGCCACGTAGAGTTGAGCAATCTCCGTGCCGGCGCGCTTGCCGGTGTTGGTCAGCGTGAAAGTTGCCGTCCGCGATTTAGCGTCGACGTGCAAATCACTGTATTCAAACCTGGTGTACGACAGACCGAAGCCAAAAGGAAACAGCGGTTGCTTGCCCTCGGAGTCGAACCACTTGTAGCCGAAGCGCGCGCCTTCGCTGTAGTCCGCAGGAAAGGTGTCGTGCTTCTGTTTGTCTTCTGCCCAATACCCGTCGTCGCCGGCGGGGCGTGGGGTCGCGCCGAAAAGTCGCGGGTGGGGCAGGTCGGCCTCACTCCTGGCGAAGGTGATGGGCAGCTTGCCCGAGGGAGCGACGGTTCCGAACAATAGATTCGCGATGGCTTGGCCGCCGCCGATGCCCGGATACCAGGCTTGCATGACACCGGCTACTTGATCAATCCAGGGCATGGTGACCGGATTGCCGGTGATGAGTACGACGACGGTGTGCGGATTGGCGGCGGCGACGGCGGCGATGAGCTCATTCTGTTTGCCCGGCAGCGACAGCGTGGGTGCATCGCCCGCCTCGCTCATGTACTGATCTGCGAACACGATGGCGACGTCGGCCGACTTCGCCAGTGAGGCGGCGGCGGCGAGATCGGCACCCGATGCAAATTGCACCTCGGCATGCTGCGCGTGCTCGCGGATGTAACGCAGCGGCGCCGACGGGAAGTAAACCGGCTTGCCCCACTCCGTGGGTGTTTCCGGCGCGATGGCATTGCCGCCCGGCGCATCGACCTGCGCCGAGCCGCCGCCGGACATGACTCCGACATCTGCGTGCGCGCCGATCACAGCGATGGAGCGTGTGGAGGCGGCATCGAGCGGCAACACGCCGGTGTTCTTCAACAGGACAATGCTTTCCTCGGCGATGTGCTGGGAATCCGCCAGGCCTTTGAAGGGGTCGACAACCTGGCGTGGCGCCGGCGGATCATCGATGACTCCGGCGGCAAACATGGAGCGCAGCAGCCGGTGCACCATATCGTCCAAGCGCCGCTGGGGGATCCGAGCCGCGGCGATTGCCAGTTTGAGCGGAACGCCCAGGTACTCTTCACCCGGCATTTGCACGTCCAAACCCGCGAGCACGGCCTTGTCGGTGGAGTGGGTACCGTCCCAATCGGAGACGACGAAGCCCGGAAATTTCCATTCGCTCTTCAGCACGTGATTCAACAGCCATTCGTTCTCACAGGCCCAATCGCCGCGCACTTTGTTGTAGCTGCACATCACGGAGGCGGGTTGCCCGATACGAATGCCGAGTTCGAAGGCCAAAAGGTCGCTCTCGCGCGCGGCCTTTTTTGATATTTGCACATCGACGACGAAGCGGCCGGTCTCTTGATCGTTGAGCGCGTAGTGCTTGATGTCGCCCATGATGCGGTTGCCTTGCACACCACGAACTAGATGCCCGACCATCATGCCGGCTAGCAGGGGATCTTCACCGGCGTATTCGAACAGCCTGCCATTGCGGGGATCGCGTGCGAGATTGACCCCGCCGCCGATGGACTGATTGTAGCCCTGGGCGCGTAGCTCGCGGCCTATCACATCTCCATACAGATGGGCGGCCTCCAAATCCCAGGACGAGGCCGCACCCAGAACCGACGGCAGCAGAGTGGCGTAGCGGCTTTGCGGCGCCGCCATGCGCACGCCCACCGCGGAATCTGCCTGCTGCACGGAGGGGATGCCGAGACGGGGAATCCCCAGGATCTGTCCCGCTCCCCCATTGTTATCGGGGGGCACACGGGTACCCTCCCGCAATGGTCCCCAGCCGATGCCATGCACGAGGAGGATCTTTTCGTCCAACCGGAGCTCGGCGATGACTAGATCGGCGCGCCGATCCGGACTGAGCGACGCGTTCATCCACGGCCACTGCTGCTCGGAAGCCGCGCCGATGCCGTTCTCACACATCAGCAGAAACGCAGCAACTGCGATGAGCCTACACAAACTCATGTCGATTCCCCTTTATGGCGCCGGCCCAAGGTGGGCCGAAGCGCTGGTGCGCTCATGGCTTCAGACGAAGGCATGACCTATATTGTAGCGCGGCGGCGGCGCATTTCCGGGCTTAAGCCCACAACCGTTTTGGGGGGAGAATCTTGACCACCTTAGTGGCTCTCAACAGCCAAAATCACCGCGTCCTACGCATTGCGGCGGCACGCGCGATTCTCGGTCATGGGAATGTCAACATCGTGAGTGTGATCCCGCGCGAATTTCCGCGGCTGCTGGCGCACTACCCGATCTTTTTCTCCAAGAGCTCGGACAGCGGGCAGTTCGAGCCGGCAGCGCTCATGGGCTTCGTGCGAGGCGAGAACCTCTTCATCAGGGACAATACCTGGGATGCCGCTTATATACCGCTGCAAATTCAGCGTCAGCCCTTCGCTTTGATTCCACGCGGCGCCGCCGCCGGAATGGAGCCTCAGGCGACGCTCGATCTGGCCGTGGATCTGGAAAGCCCGCACGTTCAGGCGCAGGAAGGCGAACGACTGTTCTTGGACGATGGCCGGCCTTCGCCTTACCTGCAAAACCTAAGCTCGATGATGTCGGCGCTGGTGAGCGGATCGCGCGAGGCGTATGCGTTTACCGGCAAATTGGCAGAGCTCAATCTGCTCGAGCCGGTGCAGATCGATATTGAGTTCGTCGACCGCAGCGAGACCAAGTTGCAGGGTCTGTATTGGATCAACGCCGCGACGCTCAAGGCGCTTCCCGCGGCGCAATTGGCCGAGCTGCGCGACCGCGAATATCTGGAATGGATGTATTTCCAAATGGCCTCCATCGCGCATGTGTCGGGACTGGTGGCGCGCAAGAATAAGCGGCTCGCGGGAGTAACTTCTGCGGCTGCGCCTGCGCCTGCGCCCGGGACTGGGGCTGGAAATGCCGTCACCGGCTGAGTCGCAGCCGACTCGACGTATCTTGATCGTCGTCGGCGGCACGGCAGGCTGGATCACCGAAGGCGTGCTGGCGGCTTCGATACTCTATACTGCGAGCAATCGTAAAGCTGACGAGGGAGGATTGGGATGAAAGCCAACAATCTAATGCGGCGGTTTCGAGAGCACCCGGCAGCCGTCGGTGAGTCCTATACCGAGCACTGTTTCCACGCGGCAAGTTTTGGCTGGGCAATGCTATGCGGGGCGTGCGCCTGCCTGGTCCACGCCGTGCTGCCTTGGGTTCATACCACGACCGGGAGTCAGGTAGTCATTCGACTGCATAGTCGAATGGTCCTGAATCGCTCGAAGTCTCGAATGGACGAGATGCACACGCTCGATCCGCTCGATTCGTTGGCCGAAAACATATAAATAAGAAAACTCGCGCGGCCGCGCTTTTAGTGAATCTATAGACGCCCCCCGGGCAGTCGGTCGCTCGACTCCCATTCTGCGAGGAGCGTGGCGGGTTTCCCGCACCAAAGCGGTTTGTACAAACACATATTCGCATGTGATTTTGCAAACCGACCCTTGGGAGACTCCTAACCAGATGCGTTGCACCTCACTTCGGTTGATCGTCGCCGTCATTGCATTGTCGGCTTGTTCCCGACAGACCAACCACGCGACGACCGCGGTTGCACCGCCGGCGCCCACGGCGCCCACGGCGCCTGCCGCTGCACCGGCCGCCCAGCCGCGGGCAAGCGCTGCGTCCGCCGCCGAAAGTATGTTCGATCCGAAGTCGAATCCCGGTGCGGTGGTCGGCACATTTTTAGATCCCCACAAGTTGACCGAGAGCGAGCGTAAGTATGGCGTTGCGCCGAAGCGCGACCCGCGGGTCAAGTATGGCGGCGACGTGATTGTGATGGAAGAAGGAGACAAGGCGATCACCGGCGTCGGCAGCGACGGCATGACATGGTCATTCGATGCAGCCGCTCCCCATGTCAGCGAATTCAAGGAAGGCAAGATCGTGCTTGCGACGGGACGCGCCGTGGGGAGGATTGGGCAAATCACGACCCAGGGTAATGTGGTCACCGTAAAATTCGCCCCGGTTCAGATCACCGATGTCATCGAGGAAGGGCATTTCATCGTCGATGGCGATGTCGATCCAAAGCAGATGATAGTCTATGAGGCACCGGACTTTCCGTCCGTCATCGACTTGGGCGCGCCCGCGACCAAGCCCGCCCTGTGGCAGGACTCCGAGGACATGTATCCGCCGCATTTTCAGAACGCGGCCTTCATCAAGACCCAGGCGCAGCTACCGAGCGGCTTGGGCGGCCTTCGGGCTCCCAACCTCACGCCGCCCACAGTGAATACCGATCCTGAGATGATGACATTGAGCGATGCGCTCAAAGTGGTGCCAATCCATGGCTCGGATGCGTCGGTGGGGCTTAATTTCAGCTACGCCAAGTCCGGCTTGCACATCGACGCAACGGGGAAGGTGGTCCTGAATGGCGCGCACGTCAAATTTGCGCTCGATATCAAGGGCTTCAAGATCGTGACGGCCGGCATGAAGCTATCGGGCGCCACTTCGCTGGTACTGGAGTTCAAGTCGTGGAGCGACAAGGAGTTGTTGGTGAACGCAGGCCAATTCGCTTCCTTGCCTGCCGATATTTCGTTGCCGGTGCCGATCGCGGGCGTGCCGCTGGCGCTGACTTTCCATACCTCGTTCAATTTCGGCAGTGCTTTCAGCGCCCGCCAATCGGTGCTGACGGCCAGCGCCGAATACACGTTGAGCGGTTCCATATTCATTGGAATTCAGAATAATGAGCCCGTGATCACACCCTTCGCATCGGTAACCCCCAAAGTATCGCTCGCAGATGACATTCAAGGCGTCTCGGTGGGCATAAACTCCATGAGAATAGCCGTCAACGTGCGTCCAATGATTGGAATTGGAGCCTTCGGGTTCAACACCGGCGTCTATGTGGGAGTTGGCTTTGGAGGCAGCGTACTCAGGCAGTCGGACATCGTGCTGACGCACTGCAGGGGCGGCTATATGACCGGCGATATAGATTCGGGAGTGGGTTATCAGCTGCCCTCGGCTTACGTCGCCGTCATCAATGGGGTTTTGTCGCTGTTCACGAAATATCATATCGAAGAGACCGGAACGATAATCCCGGGACCGAAGAGTCAATTCATGAATCTGCCGGTCGAGATACCTGCGGGATGCGCAACCAAAAAGCAGACTGCTTGAGGGCTGCAATAGCTCGGGATTGGTGATGGCTATCTAGTTGCGGCTGTTGCCCGATAAGACGGTGATAATGACTTTGCTGCTGGGGGCTGCGTAGGTGTTCTCGCGATAGACGACGATGTCAGTGAGTTTCACTTCCAGGGTATGTGTGCCCGGAGTGACCACCAGCACCTGGGTTCGGTTGCTCGCCTCCGTGGCGTGGCCGGATTGTGCCCCGTCAACGAACAGGAGCGAACCCACAGGTGCACCGGTTACGATCAACTCAGTCGGGTCCAGCGCGGGTTTTGTTCTATGAAACCAGCTGCATCCGGAGAGCAAGGCCAGCACAATTAGAAGGGATACTCTCAAGAGAAACACCCAGGTCACCGCGACGAGACAAGCCTAGCACGCCGTGCGGTCCTCCATAGGGGGGACTTTTGCTTGATCGGGCGATGTCTTACGGTTCGTTGTAGCCGTAGCCCAACGTGTCGATCTGCACCACCAAGCCGTTCTCGATTCGGACGCGCTCCATGAGTTGGTTGGGGCCGAAGTTATAAGTCCAAATTTCGACCTGAACTTCCTCTACGGAGCCGGTCACGACGCCGTTCGCACCACGTATTCGCCCGCCGCCGCCGACATAATTCGAACTCCTGTTCACTTGAGCCGGATCGCCGCAGAACGCGGCAAGTTCCGCACTGCTGCTTCCGCGGGTGATGATTCGGCTGCCGCATCTGATGGAACCCGCCGTCAAGACGTTGGGTAGCAAGCCCAATAGGCATAGGGCGAGGAGGACTTTCATTTTTGAAACACTAAGTCGTTCGCCCTCAAGAATCAATGGTTTTACCGGACCAAAGCACAATTGCCACGCCGCCCCGGGCGCAAAATCCGTAATATACCCGCTGCGAATGAGGAGAATGAGCATGAGAGTCGCAACCACGATTTTGACCGCCCTCCTGGCATTCGGCGCTGCCGGTGCGGCGCGTGCGGATGAGCCTGGCGCCTCCTCCGCGGCTGACGACGAGGGTTTGGTCGCCGTCAAAATCAAGGGGCTCGATCATGTGCGGGCCCGCCCCGGCGCCAACTTGGGCGCCTACGACAAAGTCATCATCGATCCGGTGGAGGTATCGTTCAGAAAGGACTGGAAACCGGATGTTGCCGGCGGCCCCATCACCGCCGCGGAAAGGCAGTCCATTAAAGATGGACTCGCAAAAATATTTCGCCAGGAACTCAAGAAGGAAATTGAGGGGGGTGGATACCCCGTCGTCAACACTCCGGAGTCGGACGTGCTGCGAATCAAGGCGGAAATTCGCGACCTATACATCAATGCGCCGGATGTTCCGCGCGCAGGCGTGAACCGAGTTTATGCGTTGTCGGTCGGTGAGATGCGGTTGGTGGCCGAGCTTCGCGATTCGTCGACGGGTGCCCTGATTGCTCGAGTCATCGATTTGAAGAGAGACCCCGACGCGCCCTGGCTGCACCTAACGACCCGGGTGGAAAACGTGGCTGCCGCGCGTCGCGCCATCGCGGAGTGGGCCAGGATCCTGCGTAAACAACTCGACGCCGCACACAGCATCAAGCAGTAGCACGAGTTTCCGCAACGCCGCCCTTTGATGCCTGCGCTTCGAATCGTCCGCTCGCTGACGTACGAGTCGGTGATCGACTTCGTGTTCACCCCGGCGAAGCGGTGCCCAGGCTCAAGGACTTTGTCGCTACCACTGCGGCTACGAGCCGCGAAGATCTAAGCGATCTCACCGCGCAGTCGTTGTGATGTAACCGCGCAATGCTGCCGGAGCGTGGTACTGATTGATCAATGTCTCCACTAGGCGTTGACGATATTCGGACAAGGTCACCTCCGTGAGCGGCTGCCGGCGCCACTTGCCGACCTCCGCAGCGCGGTAGGTTCGAGTCCCGGCGGGCGCGCTGCCGGCGCCTATATCGAAGACCATGTAATTGAGAACCGCAGCCAACTGCGCATCGTTCAAGGTGGAAAACGCTACGTTGGGTAGACGCGGTAGATAGGCGCGACCTTCGGGCAAATACAGATAGTAGCCCACCAGCCCTTTCAAACTGGGCACCAAGGCTGAATTGGAAATGCCGTTCAAGCCATGGCAGCCGCCGCAGGCTAAAATGTAGTCGCGCTGTGGTTCCCGGAATTGTGCGGTGGGCGACTCCGCCCCCGCCTCAGCGGTGCATAGCAGGCAGAAGGTGACTGCGAAACAGCACGCCGTTGATCGTGATGTCTTTGATCGCAAGGTCACCGATCGCAAAACTATCGATCGTAACGTCATCCATCGTGAAGCTCGCGGTCGCGTCATGAGCGTTGCGTGCGGCTCACGGCGTCGTCAAGGTGAATTCGCCAGTCCGACCAGCGCCGCGGTGGAGCAGTGATAGGTGGCAGAAGAATTGCCAAAGCACCAAATGATGTCATTGTTGAGTGTGCTACGGTATATGGGCATCTCTCGATCGGCGCCATCGCACCAGCATGATTTGCCGGCGGAGCAAGCCGGTTTTCCACAGCAGTCGCGATAGGCTATTACATAGGCGCGACGATCCTGCGGGTTGATGCAGGTACCAATCCATGACACGGGCGATGGCTCCGCGCCGGGCGGACAGGTGTGCGAACCGCCGCCGCAGCAGCTGCATAGCACGCCATCCGAGCCGCAGTATTTCCAGTAGCTGCACTTGGTGGCATCGGTGGCTTGGGCATAGCGCTCGAAGTCGGTCTTGGGAGCATCCGCCGCCTTGGCTCTCGCGACCGGCAACAGTGGCAGCACGGGTGCCGCGGCCAATGCCATTCCGAGTCGGGCGATAAAGCTGCGGCGCGACGAGTAGCCGGCGAGCTTGCGGGTGAGCCGCTCGCCCAACCTGTCAATCGGAGATTTCGACACGCTCATTTGGCGACCTCGGACTGAGCTTTCAAATAGGACTGAATTGAGGCGAACCCCGTTTCTTTGGCGATGATGAGACTTTCGAAGTGCTCACGGCTGTTCACCAAGCCCTTGGCCGCAATCACGCCCAAGTCGTCGAGCAATACGGCGTAGGGAAGCTTGTCGACGCGGTAGGTCATTCCGACCTCCGGACCGTTGATGAAGCGATTCTCCGCAATGCCGAACTGGCTGATCAATTTCTTTTGTTCTGCCAGATCGGCATCGCCGACGAACAGCACGTCGAGCCGCTCG
Organism: Gammaproteobacteria bacterium; assembly: GCA_040002315.1. Classification (GTDB taxonomy): domain Bacteria; phylum Pseudomonadota; class Gammaproteobacteria; order Steroidobacterales; family Steroidobacteraceae; genus Bog-1198. Next base: position 17,414 of record JBDUEQ010000065.1, on the reverse strand, counting down.
CTTTTGGCAAAATCCAACGCGATGGGGATCAATTTTTTGCAGATCGGACAGGTTTGCGAGACGAACAGCATCAATAGTGCCTGCCCCGTCGGAAGCGCGCCGCCGACGGTGATGGCGTTGCCGGCCAGGGCATGGACTTCGAGACGCGGCGACTGCTCGCCCACCCCGGGCCCCGAGCCGCTGATCAGCGCACCGGCAGGCGCGACGCGCTCGTGCAGGACGCCGACTTGCCGGGCGAGCGCCAGCACCGCAACGCTTAGGAGAATCACGACAATCCACAGCAATACAAGGGTGATGGTCACCGGCGTCATGTGCGCACCTCGGCTTCGTGGTCGTGGGCATCATGAGTGCTCCTGCGCCAGGCAGGAAAAATGCTCCACAAAATGGCAAGGCTTTGCAGGATGACAAACAGGACGACGCCGACCAGCAACCCATTCACCAGCATGAACAAATCGCTCGGCCCCTCGCGAGTCAGCACGGCCATGCCCAAAAGGAGCGCCAATGCGACGTTGCGGATGACTAACTTCCAGCTAAGCGACTGCTTGAGCGCGCTTTGGAAGCAGCCGCAATCGATGTGGCGGCGGCCGCGAGCGATATTAATGCCCATGGCCAGCGCGAACAGCATCAGCAATGCGGCGGAACCTAGTTCAGGCCCGGGCGATCCAAGGCCGAGCAGCAGCGCCGTTCCCAACAAGGCCTCGACAAGCGGCAGCAGATATACGGCCGGTGCTATCAGCACTTCCGGAAGCAACCGGTAATTCGCGACGACTCCCTGAAAAGCTGTCCAGTGACGGAACTTGCCGTACGCCGCAGTCAGAAACACCAGCGAGACCAGCACTCTGATGGCCAACGCGGCTTCCGCCATTGCAGGAGAGGTCGACATCAATATCCCGGAACGGCAACTGAGTTGCCGCCGGCAAATTCGATCTTGCGCAATTGCTCTCCGCTCGTGGCGTCGAGTACCACGTCATTGCCATCGTCATTCAACAGATAAAGGAGCGGCTTGGCATCCTGCGAGACGCCGATGTTGGCATAGTAGGGCACCGCATCGTTGCCCAGTCCGCTCGAGGGAACGGCGCGCAGCGGGAATCGAGATACAAGTGTGTGAGTCTTGGTATCGAGCACCCACACTTCCGTTCCGCCGTGTTTGTGCGTCCAATAATTTCCCGGATGCATGAGCACGAACAACTTGCCGCTTGCCTTGTGGTAGGCCGCCAACTGCGATCCGCCGGGGCGCCATGCCAACTCCTGCACGCCGCTGCCGGCGGCGGCATAACCGGCCGCCTTTTGAATGGACCAGGGCGGATTCACAGTGCTGTCGGGGCCGAGCTTGGCTTCGTACACGAGACCGGTATAAGAGAGGAAAATCGCTTTGCCGGTTGCGCGGTCGACGAAACCGTTGTCAAAAATGGGGTCGTTGCCCGCGTCGAAAAAAGGTTTCGTGTGGGTGATCTTTGCAGGGCCCGATGCGGGGACCACTACGCTCGCGAGGGAGCCGTCGCCGCACAGGGACGAGAAGCCTTGCTCGCCCCACGGAAATACCAGAGCGCAGCCGGGGATTTCGACCGTGCCGCCCAACTGCTGCTTCTTTAAGTCGAGCCAGATCACTGAAGAGAGGGGCATCATGACGTAGACGTAGGCACGAGAGCCCGAAGCGCTGATATCGAAAATCTGCCTCTTGCTCACAAGAGCGCGGCTGGGGAGGGTGATCTCCTTGACGAGATTCAGGGTCTTGGCATCGTAGATGGAAACCAGATCCTCGCGCTTACCCCGCGCCCCATGGGCCCAATAGGTCTCGGCAACGTAGAATTGGCTGTTATCGGGAGCAATGGCCAGGTTCGGGATATAGCCCGCTGGGATGCTGCCCTCCATCTTGCCGCTGTCGCCATCGAATATGGTGAAGCTCTGCTGACCAAAACCGCCCGTGAAGAATCGGTGCGGCGGGTTCGGCGCCAAGCTAGCGACATCGCTGGCCTCCGTGATTACGCCGGTCGCCGCCAGAGAAGGCATTGCGATCAGCGAGATTGATCCCAGCGAAGCGGCCACTAACGCGTTTTTCAGTGCGGCGCGGATCATCGTTCATCCCGGGGTAATCGTTACAGGAACGCCATGGTAGACGATGCCCCGAAACGACGCCAGAATGACGTACCTCATGAGGGCTCGCATGATCACATCGGCGCACCGAACGAGAGGCTTTCTCTCGGATTTTTTAGCAATCAATGCGCTGTTTTTAACGCTCGGTGCATTTGCGGATGCAAAGGACACTTCCATGAAGTACCCGGTCGTCTACCGTACGGTTCAGGTTGACAATCTCGCGATTTTCTATCGTGAAGCAGGGCCTAAGGATGCCCCAATCATCCTTTTGCTTCATGGCCTTCCGTCTTCTTCGCGGATGTTTGAGCCGCTATTCAGCCGTCTCGCAGATCGTTATCACATGATCGCGCCCGACTACCCAGGTTTCGGTCACAGCGAGTGGCCAAGCCCGAAAATGTTCGATTACACGTTCGATCATTTGGCTTCAGTGATGGAGCATTTCACGGAGGCCGTGGGCGTATCGCGCTATACGATGTACATGCAAGACTATGGCGCGCCGGTGGGTTTTAGGATGGCGCTATCTCATCCGGAGCGAGTCGAGGCATTCATCGTCCAAGACGGCGTCGCCCATGACACGGGATTGGGGGTCAATTGGAAAGCTCGGCGAGCATTTTGGGCGGACCGGGCCGCGAACGAGTCGGCGCTGCGCGTCAACCTGCTATCCCTGGCGACTACGCGAGCGCGTCACCTAGGCAATGACCCGGATACGGAACGCTACAACCCGGATCTTTGGACCGACGAATTCGCGTTTTTGAACCAGCCGGGACAAGCGGATATCCAGACCGAACTCTTCTACGACTACCGCACGAATGTTGCGGCCTATCCGACTTGGCAAGCATGGTTGCAAAAAACGCAGCCACGCCTGCTTGTCATCTGGGGAAAGTATGAACAGTCATTCGATGCCTCCGAACCGGAATCCTACCGCCGGGACGTACCGAAGGCGGAGATTCACATGGTGGACGGTGGGCACTTTGCGCTGGACACCGCTGCGGATGAAGTTGCAAATTACGTGAGCGGCTTCGTGAGAGCCGGGAAATAAGATCGGACACCGGAAAACTAACAACAAACTGTAGGAGTTTAGGATGGCCGCCTCGAATGCAGCTCCGATTGGAACGGGCGAGACGTTTGATCCGGACGGCTTGAAGGTGTAGGCGCCAGGCGCGGTAGTGGTGCTTCCCGGCGATACGCATCATTTCCATTGGGCATCGATCGACTATTTGCGCGCCAAGGACGATCCGCGCACGGGCACGCGGTAAAAGAACCACTGCGACAGGAAGCTACCAGGGCGCCGGCTTGTAATCCTTCAGAAACTGCCCCCACAGGTGTGTGCCGGTGAGCTGCCCGGAAAAGATCGGATCGACGATTCGCGCGGCCCCATCGATGATATCGAGCGGCGGTGAGAATCCGAGCTCGGCCTTGCGTGCGGCGTGGATCGCGGGGTCTTCGTCGGTCACCCAGCCGGTATCAACGGCGTTCATGTGAATGCCGTCTTTCACGAAGTCCGGCGCGCTGGTCCGAGTCATCATGTTGAGGGCTGCCTTTGCCATGTTGGTGTGCGGATGCTTGTCGGTCTTGGTGGCGCGATAGAACTGGCCTTCCATGGCGCTCACATTGACGACATGCTTGTGACGTCCGGGTGTGCGCAGCATGAGCGGCTTGAGCCGCGCGTTGAGAATGTACGGCGCGACTGCATTCACCAGCTGTACCTCGAGCAGTTCGGGGGTCTTTACCTCATGCATACGCAGGCGCCAGCTGTTCATTTCGCGCAGGTCGACCTGCTGTCGATTCTCGTCGTAGCGATCTGCGGGGAACAGCGCTTCGCCACCTTGAAAGTCTTCGTCGAGATAGCGGCGCTGCGAGAAGGCAGCGCTGTGCAGCAGGCCTTCGCCGAGTAGGCTTTTCGTCGCGATGGCGCGGCTGTCGATTTCCCCACCCGCAATCATCCGCCGTAACTCATCATGTTGAGCGAGTGTGCCGCGCCAGCTCTCGGGGAGTGCGGCGAGAGATTCGGCTTCGCTGGCGAGAAGGTGATGAAAGTAGGCCGCCGGCCGACGCACGGTCTGGCAGGCATTATTCAGAATGTAGTCGAGCCGCGGCAGGCGCTCGACGAGGAATCGTGTGAATAGCTCCACGCTCGGGGTGTGCCGCAGGTCCAGGCCATACACCTGCAGGCGCTCGCGGAACGCCAGATAATCCGGCTCTTTCGAGTAGCGTTCCGCGGCGTCGACCGGAAAGCGCGTGGTGACGATGACCTCTGCACCTGCTCGCAGCAGTTTGAGTGAGGCTTGAAAGCCGATCTTGACTCGGGCGCCGGTGACAATTGCGTAGCGGCCGCTGAGGTCCGCCGTGTGTTCTCGCTTGGCATAGTTGAAATCGCCGCACGCGTCGCACATTGAATCGTAGTAGCGGTGCATCTTCGCGAAGGGCTGCTTGCAGACGTAGCAGGAGCGCCGCTGACGGAACTCGCGGCGCTCGCCGAGGTCTTCGGACTTGGGCGGCTCGAGCCATAGGGGCGCGAATTGCGCCGAGCGTCGCTGAATGCGCAGACCCGCCTGTTCGATAACTTTGCGGTCGTGTTCTTTCACCGCTTCGCGCTCGGCGCGCCTGAAGGCCTTCGCCATTCTCACCAGGCCATGCCGCTCGGGCTTGGCGATGAGGCCGGCAAGCGTCAGCAATTCGCGGCGTTGGTCCTGCGTGAGGCGCGTGAGGTGCGAACGATCCCCCTCGATGGCACGCAGCACGTCAATACAGGTGCGCACGGCGTCTTCGGCAAGTGCCGGGCTGGGAGCGGAATAAGTGTGTTCCATCGCTACATTGTATGTCGTCGGGTAGCTAATGACCGGTCCCGAGGGCTGGTTGACAGGGCGTTTTTCATCGTCACACTAGCCGCCTTACCGTGAAAGCCATCATCATGCCATCGCAGGAAGTGCCGTCCCAAGTCGCAAACGAACTTGAGGCATTGACGGTCTACTTTGGCTAGATCCCGCAAGACGCGCACCAAGTTGCTTCGCTGGGGAGCGGCGCTCATTCTCCTGTGCGTCGTCCTTGCCGTGGTCTGCGCCCTGTGGGTCGTGCATCTGGACCGGGTCGTGAAGCAAGAGTTTCAGGGCAGGCACTGGTCGGTGCCGGCGCATGTCTATGCGTCGCCGTTGGAGCTCTATGCCGGTGCGCCGGTGGGCGCGAACGATCTCGAGGAGGAACTGCATCGGCTTCACTATCGTGCCGGCGATCCGTTGACGGGCGCCGGGAATTACCGGCGCCAGGGAAATTCCTTCATCCTGCATGCGCGCCGTGTGCGCTTCAGCGACGAGCTGCGGGAGGCGCAACTCATCGCCATCAACGCGGACTCGAATTCGATCACGGGTTTGAGACAAGGCGACGGTAAGGATCTGCCGGTGTTTCGCCTCGATCCGCCGGTAATCGGCAGTGTATTCCCGATCCATGGCGAAGATCGGCTGGTCTTGTCGCCCGCCGATGTACCGCCGTTGCTGCGCGCGGGGATGAAGCTGATCGAGGATAGGCGCTTCGATGAGCATAACGGCGTCGACGTACGCGGCGTGATGCGCGCCATGTGGGCCAACCTTCGAGCCGGCCATGTAGTGCAGGGCGGCAGTACGTTGACGCAGCAACTCGTCAAGAATTATTTCTTGTCGGATGAGCAGAGCTTTGGCCGCAAAGCGACTGAGGCGGTGATGGCATTGCGACTCGAGGCGAATTTCTCGAAAGAGGAGATTCTGGTTGCTTACCTCAATGAGGTGTATCTGGGGCAGGATGGCTCGCGGGCCATCCATGGCTTCGGGCTCGGCAGCGAGTACTACTTTGCCAAGCCGCTCGCTGAGCTCGATATGGGCGAACTTGCGATGCTCATTGGTTTGGTCAAGGGACCGTCCTACTACGATCCGCGCAAACATGCCGACCGCGCCCGAGCACGCCGCAACCTGGTGCTGCAAGAATTGAGCAGTGCGCATCTGATCGACGCCGACTCGGCCGCCCGGTCTGCGGCGGCTCCGCTTGCGCTTAAAGCTCCCGGCGGGAGCTACGTTCCGGCTTATCTCGATTTGGTACGACGTCATTTGAAGCGCGACTATGCCGAGGCGGATCTCGCCGCCGCGGGCCTCGCCGTATACACGAGCTTGGATCCCCGCGTTCAGGCGGCCGCCGAGCGCGCACTGGCCACCAATCTCAAACGTTTGGATGCGGCCAGTCGTGTACGAGGCGACCACCTCGAAGGTGCGGTGATCGTCACCGAGCCGAACAGCGGCGATGTGGTGGCGGTGGTCGGCGGCCGCGACAGCGGCAGCGATGGTTTCAATCGCGCGCTGGATGCGCGCCGGCCTATCGGGTCGTTGGTGAAGCCCGCGGTGTACCTGGCGGCCCTCGAGTCGGGCCGCTACAACGCAGCCACCCTGATCGAAGATGCGCCGATCGAACTGAAGCTCTCCAACGGCACTGTCTGGGCGCCGCAGAATTTCGAGCACGAGGTATTCGGCCGGGTGCCGATGGCGCGCGCGTTGGCCGAGTCCATGAACTTGGCGACGATTCGCCTTGGCCTCGACATCGGGTTACCCAAGGTTGCCGCCACGCTGCAGCGGCTCGGACTTGAAACCCCGCCGGTGCTCAATCCCTCCATGCTGCTCGGCACGGTGGAGATGACGCCTCTCGAGGTGGTGCAGGTGTACACGGCGCTGGCGAACGGCGGCTTTCGCGCCCGCCTGCGCGCGGTGCATGCCGTGGTCGACGAGCAGGGCCGGCCGCTCAAGACTTTCAAGGTTCAGGTGGAGCAGGCGGCGGCGCCGGCCGCCGTCTACCAGCTCGACCGGATGCTGACGCTGGTGACCACGCGGGGCACCGCCCGCGCGGCGTCAGCGCGACTGCCGCCGGGCACCGCGGTCGCGGGCAAAACCGGCACCTCTTCCGATACGCGCGACAGCTGGTTCGCGGGATTCACGGGCAGCTATTTAGCGGTCGCATGGGTGGGCTACGATGACAATCGCGTCACCGGACTCACTGGCGCCGCGGGTGCGCTGCCGGTGTGGCTGGACACATTGGCGAAACTCAAGTCCACTTCCTTCGAGCCGGTGGCGCCCGAACTGGTCGAAGATCGCTGGATCGGATTCGGCGACGGACTGGAGACTACCCAGTCTTGCAGCGCGGATGCCGTGGCTGTGTCCCTGCCAAAGGACGTGCCGCTGCCCGCAAAGCCCGGCTGCTCCCCGTCTCGAAGCGACAATTCGCCAACCGGCACGGTGGGTGACAAGATCAAGACATGGCTCAAGAACATCGTACATTGAAGGCGCTCGCTGCTCTTCTCACCGTGGCGGTACTGCTCGGCGGGTGCCGGTCGCCGTCGCCGCGCTCCGATATGCCGGACAGTTCTCCTGGGGAAGCGCAGTCCCGGAACCCATTGTCGACCTCACCGCCGCTACCGCCGCCGCCGCAACGTGCGCCGCCGCCACCGCGCGAGAATCATCTCTCGGCCGCCACCAGTTCGTTGGTGACTCAGGCGCGGACATTGATTTCGCGCGGCGATCTCGACGGTGCCTCCTCGACGCTTGATCGCGCCTTGCGCATCGAGCCGAACAATCCGCTGCTCTGGATAGAGCGTGGGCGGTTACGGCTCGCCGAGAGCGACGCACGTCAAGCGGAGGGTTGCGCGCGCAAGGCGTTGGCGCTCGCCAGCGGCGATCATGGCGCGCAAGCGCAGGCGGGAAAGCTGCTTGTCGATGCGCTGCGTGCGCAGCGGCGCAACCAGGAAGCCAGCGAGGTCGAGGCGCAACCGTTCATGCACTAGGCAGCCTAAAGTCGGTTCGATTCTCCGGAAACCTCAGGGTCTTGAAGCGAGCGGCTTCTGCTTCGCCCAACTTCTTCTGCGCACGGATATCGTTGACGATCTCTAGTGCGGTCTGCGTGGAGGGCGGTAGCTCGGCGTCGCTGGCTTGCAGCGGCGTCATCCGTTGACCCCAGCGGATTAAGTGCGCCGACAGCGTGAGGCCGCCGCCAAACGCAGGCATCAGCACCAGGCCGCCCGGCGGCACGCGACCTTCTTCTACTGCCTCGACCAATGCAACCGGTGCTGTCGCCGAACTCATGTTGCCGTATTTTTGCACGGTCAGAAACACCTTGTCCGCACTTGCGCCGGCGCGCTTGGCCACGGCATCGATGATGCGCAGGTTAGCCTGGTGCGGCACCACCAGCGCAATGTCATCCATGGTCACGCCGGCGCGCCGCATTACATCGAGGCTGGCCGCGCTCATGCCCTCTACGGCCTTGCGAAAGATCTCTTGGCCGTCGAAGTCCCAGCTGGTCTGTCCGAATTGCACGCCGAGATTGGCGTACATGGTGCCCATGCCGCGCACCCGCAGAATGTGCCGCGAGTCGGCATAACATTGCAGTTTCTCTGCGATTACGCCCGTCTCTTCATTCGACCGTTGCAGCACCATGGCGGCGGCGCCGTCGCCGAACAGTACGGCCACATTGCGATTGTCCCAGTCCATGTACTGTGAGATGAGTTCCACGCCGATGACCAGCGCGTTCTTGACGATGCCGCTCTTGATCATCGACGAGCCGATCGACAGCCCGTACATAAAACTGGTGCAGGCGGTGTTGACATCGAATGCCGCGGCCTGCGTCGCACCAATGCGCTGCTGAACGCCGGAGGCGCTGTTGGGCACGGTCTCATCGTTGCTGCAACTGCCGTAAATAACGAGCTCGACGTCGTTTTCGGCCATACCGGCACAGGCAATGGCGCGGCGCGCCGCGGTGATGGCAAGTTCAATGCCGGGAACGTGCGAGATGCGCCGCTCCTTCATGCCGGTGCGCGAGGTGATCCATTCATCGTCCGTGGGCAGAAAGGTGGCGAGGTCTTGATTCGTGAGTATCGACGGCGGCAGGCACTTGCCCCAGCCGACAATGGCAGCGTGAGTCATGGAATCATTGTCGCTGATATGTGGATAAGCCGCTAACCGTAAATGAGCTGGGGTGCACCGGAGAGCACTGCATTCGCGAAGCGTGCCGCCGACAGCTGCTTGCTGCCGGCGACTCCGTCGGCGCCCGGCAAGTAATCACCGTGATTGACGCCGATAGCGGCGGGGATTCCCGTGGCGGCCACCGTGTCCGGAACCGCTCCGTCCGAGGCAGCGCGTGGCCCGGCGTAGCCTAAGGGCGCGTCCGTGGTAGCGGACCAGTGCAGGAACGCCGACAGAAGATTGCCGGCGGGATAGGCGGACTTCAGCACGGTGTCGCTCGGCGAATACAGCACAGCCGTGCGCGCTGAGTATTGTGCTGCGGACCGGTACGCGGCGGTCAGCGCAAGGCTGTTGTTGTCGATGGCGCCCGCCATCAGGCACACCTGGGCTACGTCGACTCCCTTGATATACAGCTGACGCACGGTCTCCATGGCGACCCGGCAGCCCAAGCTGTGCGCGACGAAGGAGATGCATGCGTGCGGAAGATTGTCGCCGATGTATTTCGCCAATTCCACGGCGCTGTCGTCCGCTTTATTCGTCTCGAAGGGATAACACAGCGGACCCGACCACGCATCGCCGGGCCAAAGCACGGCAACCGCCGCGCCCCGTGCGGCGGCGGGCAGCAAATTGGCGAAGGCTTGCAGTTCCGCACTCCCCACGGGTCGATTGACGTTAAAGCCATGAATGAGGAAGACCACATCGCGGCACTGTTGCAGCGCATCCAGGGTGAGATTCGCCAGCGTCAATTTTCCTGGAACGACGGCGCCGCCTTGATCGGCGCATCTAAAATCCAGAACGAAGTTTGCCATCAGCGGCCCCGCAGCGCCTTGGTCGCCGCCTGCAGCGCAGCGACCACATCGTTGGCGATCGGCGCCAGAGGTACCGCCACTAATCCTACGAGCAAGGCGCCGATAGGGCTCACTTCCTCCGACGGTCCCGATATGGCCAGCACGGACTCGGCGATAATGATGGCGAGCACACCGGCGGTGCAGCGAACGGCTCCCAAGTAAACATCTCGGGCGCGCGACAGCGCACTGTCAATCCTGGCATCGACCGCCATTTCAAAACGACCGATGGCATTTTGATCGGCGCTCGCCAGTGCCACGCCTTTGGCCACATTCTGCGCGGCGTCGTGCAAGGTCTGAGGATTCACCGTGCCGAGGAAGGCGGCGATCCCGGCGGCGTTGTCTGCGGTGAGCCCCAGGCGTACACCTTGCCGCAGCGCCTTGGCGATCAGGCTCTGTCCCTGAGAATCCTGTCGATACTGTGCCCGTAACAGCTTCTCGTAGTCCGGGCCATAGGCGACGTGCAGCGCGCCTAAGAGGTCGGGACCCAAGAGCTCGGGGATTTGACTAAAGCCTGCCTCGCCGAGCGGCGTCCATTTGAGCGCCTCGACGATGCCAAAGCAGGCCGTGCCGAGGGCACCGGCTGCGGCGATAATGGTGCCGACCACGTCGGCGAGAGTTGCAGGTCCGGTCATTTCATTTCCCTCTTTTCCTTATTCACAGCAGCTACCAGGCGCTGCCACTCGACGATGTGCAGATCGGCAGGCGGCGTGCCCGTGTCCGTTCCATCCGCCCCGCAAATCCAGGCGGCGACACGTCTTGAGTCCTGCTGCCACTCGCGAGCGCAAAAATCGGGCTTAGGATCATGCAAGGCCGTCCACAAAGCAACGATGTGCGCCTGGTCGAGCACGGCATTTTCCGCGGCGCTCGACAGAATGTGCGGAATCAGAAGTTTGTAGGCAGCCAGCGGCCGCGCCTGCCTTGGGTCGGAAATGAGCACGGAATCGGGAAACATCCAATGGGTGCCGAAGCCGCCGCGCGATCGAAATGTCAGCGGCAACGCCAGATAGTGGATCTGAATTCTATGCTCGTCGCCCGCCGCTTCGGCGATGCGATGCTGGATTTCGTTCAATAGCTCCTGGGTCAGGGCGCCGGTCAAGCGCTCCTTGGCGCCGCCGATGGCCGCATCGATGCCTCGATCGGGAGTGTAGTCATACGAAGTCTCCGAGGCTTCGATGATGACGATGTGAATGGGAGGAATCTCGCCCGGCACCAACTCATTGAGCGCCGCCCGCAGCGCGTACAGCGCGGAAACTAGCCCAAGATTTTCATTGGCGCCGCCGTCGGTCACATAGTAGGTGCGATCGGGGCACATAGGGTCCGCGCCTTCACTGGGCACATCCACGCGTGCACTGGTAAATACCGGAGGAAAGTTGGCATTGAGGGTGGACGCGGCGGCAAGGGATACGTGCGGATCCTGCACGACCACATAGGGCAACCTCACATCGGGAATATGAATGCCGCGGGATGGCGATCCCGGGGCGCCGGAGGACGGAAATGCCTGCCGATCCAGAAGATTGGTAAATATCAAACGGCCACCGCCCATCAGGGCGTATGGAATGTGCCGGCTATCGCAGGTTGCTGCCGCATCCTCAGAGCCCGAAAATGCGCCACGCAACAGATCCGAGTCTTCCTGTGGATGTGCGGTGATGGTGGTGTTGAGGATCAACGCCAGTTGGTCGCTGTCGCCGATCGTAGCTTGGCGAGGCCCAACGGCGAACAGACGCCGCGCGAAACTCTCGACCAACAGCCGGCCCAAGGGCTCACGGCTCATGACGCGCCATTCTCCCGCGCCCTCCAACACGTCGCCGATGAAGGGCTCCGCCATGAGCCTTTTGAATTGACCCCACTCGGCCTCGGAAGCTGCGCCCGGCGTCAGTAAGGCGTCCCGATGTGCATACAAATAGGCCAGCGCCACGCCGCCGCCGGACACACCGCTGAGCAAGACGATTTGGCGGCCCACCTGCAATTTTTGCAGGCCCTCAAGCACAGTCGCCGCATATACGGCCGCGCGGGTGCCACCACCGGATGCGGCTACAATGTAGGCCGGTGTATTCGAGCCATGCTGCAACAGCAGCGCGGCCAAGTTGGACAGGTGCGCATCACCGCCGGGCGCCTCCGCGCGTACGATGCTGTCGACGGTGTTGTGCCGGTCTGCATAGCCGTAGTAGCCGAATCCGCAACCCAAGATGAGGACGATCAGGGCGTTCAGGGTCAAGAAATACAATTGGATTCTGCGCTTTAAATCCTGCCAGAAGTCGCCGAGCCCCGCGGGCGTCAGACGGGCAAACAACTCCATGAGATCGAAGGTTTGAAATGCCAAGGTCGGCTGTTGCAAGTTCGGACTCTTCTCCATGAACCAGCCGAGCGCGGCGAAACGGCCCGCGCCGTGCGCGACGATGAATCGATCGTTCGCTTCGACAGTGCGCGCCTGCGGCGAAATTGCGGTGGCCGGGTAGGGCACCTGATCGGATCGGTCATCGGGCTGCGCGGCGAAGATGCTCAGCAGTTCGCTGGCGATGCAGGCGTTGACGGCATATTCGAACCACCACAACAGCGCGTAGGCCATGACGATCCACGTAAAGATTACACCGAAGGGTGCGGCGTCGAGCACGGTGGCCACGTACTGAACTCGGAACAGGCGCAGGACTGCGAGCACGATGACCCCCACCGATACCGCCAACGGCGTGCCCACCAGATACCATCGGCGCACTTGGTCCACCATGGCCTGCCAGCGCGGCGTGAAGTTGCCGGCCATCAGCAACCACGCGGAAATCGCGCCGCCGCAGATGAATGCGCCGAGCACATAGCGGCTGGGCACCATCAGTGCAAAGAATGCCGGCAGCAGCAGAAAATGCAGCAAGTGATAGCTCACGCCCGTGCTCAACGCGGCGCAGATTCGGCGAGTCGAGATGCCGGGATCGTCGCGGGACGCGGGGAAGAGCTCGGTGCCGCAGAGCGCCAATCGGTACATGTCGCGTTGTTTCTGGGTGACCGATCCCAACTGCCAGTGCGCGATGGCGGGTGCTGCAACGGCGAGCAATGCAAGCACGCAGGCGAAAACCCCGTAAACATGAAGATAGGGCGATTGATTAGCCTCGCTCGCCCAGGACTCCGCGATCACCCCCCAAAGCAGAACTGCCATGCCGAGCAATAAAATGGCGTGCCAGGCAATCCGCCAGCGCGCGTTCATGGATCGCCGGCCCAACAGGTAGCACAGCGCCGCGACCCCGACGAGCACCAGCAACTGAAGCTGCGCGGGCACGGGCGAGGGCACCGCGTGACAGACTTCCCTGTATTGCGGCCGCAGCAGGAACCACCCGAACAGAAGCACGCCGCCCACCAAACACAGGATGGCTGCCTGCACACCGAAGTGCACGAAGCGACGGCGCCAGACTTCAGTTTCCAATACGGGCGGCTTGGCCTTCTTGAAGCGCTTCTCGGCGCGCTCCTTGCCATAGCGGCGCAGCACCCACCAACCGGAGGCGGCGCCGCACATGGTGAGGACGCCGAGTACAAGCCGCGTGACTCGCATTCCCGCCGCGCCGACGACGCTGCACCAGGCGTCGAACGTCGCGCCATAGGCGACGAAGACGAGCGTGAGCAGAAAGAACCAGAACGCAGGGCTTGCGGTATAGGGCCGGCGAGTCAGCGAAACCGTAAGGTTGCCCGCGGTGTGTTGGGCGATCCGGTAGGAGAAAAGGCTGTTGGCATCGTACTCAGCGTGGCGCCACACACTGTCGAGGATGTAGGGAAGATCCAGGCAAACCGCGCTGGTAAATGCGCTGTGACGCGCGTTCGGGTCCTCGGCCAGCGGGCCATCCGAGCGATCCATGTCAATCTCCAATCCATTGGCGGAGCGCGATCATCATCACAGAAGCCTATGCCAGCCGCAAGGAATCATCGTTATCGCATGACGGATGTCAGAGTCAAAAAAAACGCGCCGCTCATCGTTCTAACGGCGTGGACGACATGTCTCAATAGACAGACGATTGAGTAGCGGCGCAACAATGCTTCATTCTGCCAAAAGCAGGTGTATGCTCGTAATTGCGGCGGGCGGCGATGTGCCTGCCGCGTACACTGATACGCGGGGTCGCTCGACAGGGAGGTTCACGCGATGATCGTTTCAGTAATCAATCTGACCACCGGAAAGCTGACCGACGAAGCCATTCAGTCGGCGATTCGCGCGGTCAATCGTCAAGTCAGCCAGGATTTCGTTCCCTACTGGGGCTTCGGCGGCCAGTTGCGGCTGGAAGGAAAATCCAATCGCAAACGCAGCAATGCGACCTCCGACATGCGCGGCGATGCGGTGCTCTATCTTTGCAACGAGGTGGGCAACTCCGGGGTCGACGGCTATCACGACAAGACCTACCGCGGTATTCCATACGGAGCGGTCTACCTGGAGCTCGCGGAACTGCTGAATGAGGCATGGACGGTGACGCTGTCGCACGAGGCGCTTGAGCTCATCGGCGATCCTGAGGCAAATCTTTTGGTCCAGGGACCGCATCCGAAATTTCCTAAACGCAGCGTGTTTCATTGGTTCGAAATGTGCGATGCGGTGCAAGACGAGCAATACGAGCTCGATGGCATCGCAGTCAGCAATTTCGTGCTGCCGCTGTATTTCACGTCGAGCACCGAACACGGAGGCCGCAATGATTTCCTGGGTACGACGGTGGCCGGCAAGAACTTACGCTCCTTCGGCGTCAATCCCGGCGGCTATATCGGGTTCTTCGATCCGCATACGGCCAAGGATGGGAATTACGAGCAACCCGACGATGCCCGCGCGGCGCTGCGCCTACGAATCAAAAAACGTCTGAAAATCGGTCGCGGCGTATTGCGAAAACTACGCACCGGTGGAAAGCCCAAGCGGTAAGCCAAGGAGTAAATGATGCTGCCGAAATACCATCCGATGGCGAATGTTCAGAATGCGCGCCCGCGACTCTATCGGTGCGCGGCGATGGCCGTCGCGTGCTTGCTGGCGAGTTCAGCGGCATGGGCTGTGTTTCCCGATTCGCAAAAGCCGCCGACGGGTTGGACCAAGCCGGTGTTCCATCTGAGCCAGACTTATCCGGCCACGCTTCCCTCGAGCCCCGCCGATACTGCCAAGCCCTGGCTGACATTTGATTTCACCAAGCCGGCGCAGGCGCCGCAATACATGCAGGCCGTGCTCGACTATTGCATGGAGGGCAATGTCAATTTGACGTCGCCGCAGAAGAGTTTTGCGGACATCAGAAACAACTCGGTGCGCGGCTGGTACCACGCGCCGTGGATGCATGCGCAGCGGGAATTCATGCACGGCATGACGAATGAGCGTGGCTCTCGGCCCAAACAGCTGGGCCCCAAACAGACCAAATCGCAAACGAATTGGGCGGTGGGCTTTTACAACCCGTTGGGCGGGTATACGCTGGGTCAGGTCTGGAAGGATGCGGCGCCCGATCCTGCCAAGGCTAAATTTCCGGAGGGCAGCGTGTCCTGCAAGCTGCTGTTCACGAGCACGCCGGCGGGGCAGGTTCCCTATCTCAGCGGCACGTTTACCTGGCAGGGAGACATCAATCGGCAAAAGAATCTATTGGCGCGCCCCGTCGTAAGGCTGCTGCAGCTCGACATCGCCATCAAGGACAACCGCGCACCCGGTGTGGGCTGGGTGTTCGGCACGTTTCAATATGAAAAGGCGGCGTCGAGCTCGACGCAGTGGTGGAAGCACATGGTGCCGGTGGGGCTGATGTGGGGCAACGATCTGTCCCACATCAAGGCGAATCAGCCTCCCACCGAACAATGGGTCAATGCCGATAGAGACCCGCAATTGCATGTCGGGTTTCGAGGCTTGCTCAATGGCCCGATCGACAACCCCCAAGCCTCGTGCGTGGCCTGTCACGGATTCGCACAGATAGCAAAACCGAGCGTTGCGAGCCCGAGTCCGAAGCTGCCGGGCAATAGCACTTGGTCGCAAACCATGTCTGCCGGCAACATCGACATCTACTTCCGGAAAATAGATGCCGCAACCGCACTGTCTGCCGATTACCAGTCGCTCGACTATTCTTTGCAGCTGCAGGCCGGTGTAACGCGCTTCCGCACGGCGCATCCTGCTGCGGCGGTGCACGCGGCGGGACACGCGGCCGCGCCGTTGATCGAGGTAAAGCGATAGGGAGCCCGATATGGCCGGCGGCAAAACACCCATAGATCCCTTGACGGGGCCCACCTCGATTCTAGAGGGCCGGGTCGTGACTATGAACGCCGCTGACGCCGTGATTCCGTCGGGCCGGCTTTATATCAAGGCAGGAATGCTGGTCGCGGTGCAGGCCGCCGCGGCGCCGCCGCCTGCAGGATTCGGCAGTGTCGCCGTGACGCCGACCTCGGGCACTCTGTATCCCGGGCTGATCGAATTGCACAATCATCTCTCTTACAACGCCTTGCGTCTGTGGGCTGTGCCGAAGAAATTCAGCAACCGCGATCAATGGGGCGGGATTGCCGAGTATCGCAAGCGCGTTTCGGGGCCTATGACCATCATCGGCGAAACCCCGTCACTGCTGCCGGCCCTGGTCCGTTACGTGGAGACGAAGTGCCTGATCGCCGGGGTCACTACCACTCAGGGGATCGCGCTATTCAGCAATGCGGGCGTACGGCGCTACTACCGCGGCATCGTGCGCAATGTTGAAGCCACCGACGAGGCGGTATTGCCGGAGGCCACGGACCGAATTGCCGACGTCGATGTGCAGACGGCCGGCAAATTCCTCGAACGATTGAAGAAAGAACATTGCTTCCTGCTGCACTTAAGCGAAGGCTTGGATGCGGTGGCCCGCAAGCATTTCCTGGCGCTGCAGATTAAGAGCGATCAATGGGCGATTACGCCGCAACTTGCCGGTATCCACGCAGCGGGTCTGACCGCTGCGGATTTTCAGATATACGGCTCGCGTGGCGCTGCCATGGTCTGGTCGCCCCTGTCAAACCTGTTGCTGTATGGCGGTACGGCGCAGGTCGCCGCGGCCAAAGTCGCCGGCGTACGCATCGGACTGGGACCAGACTGGTCGCCCACCGGCAGCAAGAATTTATTGGGCGAACTCAAGGTCGCCAAATTATGGAGCGACCATCAAGACATCTTCACGCCGCGCGAATTGCTGGCCATGGTGACTCGAACCGCCGCCGACATTCTGGGTTGGGGCGCCGTGCTGGGATCTTTGGAGCCGGGGAAGCGCGCCGATGTGACGGTGGTCGCCGGGACCGGCGGTGATCCCTTCGCCCATCTGATCGCCGCGCAGGAGAGCGACATCGCCCTGGTTATCATCAACGGCGTGCCGCGATTCGGCACGCCTGCTCTTTTCACGGCACTGAAAGTGAGTGGAGAAATCGTGAAGGTCGGTTCTGCCTCGCGGCGACTGTTTCTCAAGCAGGACACGCAGGATCCACAGGTCGGATCGATCTCCTTGTCGGCGGCGACGGCGGCTTTGAAGGCGGCTTTGCACAAGCTGCCGACGCTTGCCAAGCAGTTGGAAAAGCCAAAGCCGGCAAAGCC
>JBDUEQ010000064.1:0-18548 GCA_040002315.1 Gammaproteobacteria bacterium | reverse complement strand
GCGCCGTCGCGCCGGGCGCCGTCGCGCCGGGCGCCGCCGCGCAGGTCGCCCCAGCGCCGGAATTTGGGCAAGTCCACCCGCTCCTGCTGAAGCGCGCTTTGCAGGTGCCGTCCTGGCAGGGTTTCCTGGAGAAATTCTGCAATCTCAACGGTCGCCGACCGAGCGGCCGATACAGTACTTACGTAGAGAATGGCGGGAGTCGCGCCATCCGCCGCGGCGCGCCGGTATTCGAGCGCTGCCCCCGCCCCGCCAAGCGGATTGGCCTCCCGTATCTCGAAGTCTGCCTTCGGGAGGGCAGAAAACAATGCCGGCATGGCCGTGACCGTCAAGACTTTCAGATCGCGATAGGCAGTCAAAAGGTCTGCGGGGTCCCCGGTCGGAGGCATTGCCGGGATCGATTGCAGACGTACTCGAATGCGCTCGACCTCCGCAAGTCCCATGCTGTGGATCTCGTTCGGAGTGAGGCGCGTGTCGGTCGCGCGTCTGACCCGACTTTCGTACCAGGGCGTCCCCAAGGGCAGCGCCGACAGTGCCACACTGCTCCTTGCCATCGGCAGGTACTCCCTTTGTATGAAATCGTGCAATTCACGAATGGCGGGCAGCAGCTGATCCTTCACGGCGGTATTCAGAGTTGCGCCTAAACGGGTGCGGTGCGGATCCTTGATGGCCTCGGGCATGGTCCGCAGCGGTAGGTAGAACACGTTGGCCGACGTGTCCTCGCCCAAACCTTGCAGCAGCGGCGCTGCCCTCTCCATGAGCACCCGCGGAGAGGTGTAGCCGCGCCGCATCCCCTCGCGCATATTCGCGATGGCCTGCCGTATCCAGCGCACCGTGCCGTCGATCCGCAGCAGCCAATTGCCGCATTCTTCTGCGTTGTTCAGCGGAACCTGCCCCATGTCGGCGGCCGCGCGTGCGAGCTCAAACGGTGGGCTGCCGAAAGGATTGATGGGCAGTAGCTCGGCCGGATAGGTGAAGCCCTCGATATCCTGCTCGCGCTGTCGCCTGAAGATGTCGTAAGTCAACCTCGACTCCGCATCCAGGGAGTCGCGCGGAATGGCGAGAATTTCGGCGAGAGAATGCCGCTCCAAAGCCAGTGAATCGGCCAGCGATTGCGGCGCAAGGGCAGTGCCCAGGGGCACGCGCTCATCCCAATAACGATCGACAATTCGACCCAGGCGCTCAGGGGGCGCGCTCAAGCTCGTGGCTTGGGCGGGTGGCGGTGCGGGTAGCCGTGCGGGCGGCGGTGCGGGCGGCGAACCGCAGCCTGCGAGCCACAAAAAGGCCGGTCCAAGTGCAGCGGCATGAGAAAATCGCGTCATAAATTGATTATAAGCCGGTAGCTAGGTCCATAATTCAAAGCTTAACTTCTCGGGAGTCAGCCCTATGTTGGTCGGAGCCAGTCCACGACGCGTTGCAATTGTCGGCGGTGTGCGCATTCCCTTTGCCCGCGGCAACGGCGCGTACGCACATGTCGGCAATCAGGAGATGTTGACTGCCACGTTGCGCGGCGTGGTCGAGCGCTTCGGGCTGCAGGGTCAGCGCTTGGACGATGTCGCAGCCGGCGCGGTGATGAAACACTCGAGTCAATGGAATTT
Source organism: Gammaproteobacteria bacterium (assembly GCA_040002315.1). Lineage (GTDB taxonomy): Bacteria > Pseudomonadota > Gammaproteobacteria > Steroidobacterales > Steroidobacteraceae > Bog-1198. The sequence continues at coordinate 16,953 of JBDUEQ010000064.1, read as the reverse complement.
GACACGCGAGTCGGTGCTTGGGTCGGGCCTTGCCGCGGAAACGCCGGGACTTGACCTGCAGCGCGCCTGCGGCACCAGTCTCGAGGCGGCGATTCTGCTCGGCAACAAGATTGCCCTCGGTCAGATCGACTGCGCAATCGCCGGCGGCGTCGACACCGTCAGTGACCCGCCGGTGGTGTATCCCAAGAGCTTTCAACAGAAGCTTCTGCGCAGTTATCGCGGCAAGTCGCTAGGTAAACGCATGGGTCCTTGGTTCGGCCTGCGACCAAAGGATCTGCGGCCGGTGCTGCCCGGCATCACCGAGCCGCGTACGGGACTGTCGATGGGCGAGAGCACTGAACTCATGGTCAAGACCTGGGGCATCAACCGAGCCGACCAGGACCAGTTGGCGCTTGAAAGCCACCAGAAGGCCGCTGCCGCCTATGCGTCGGGGTTTTACAAGGATCTGGTGCTCGAGTATCTCGGTCTCAGCAGCGACAACAATATTCGCAGCGACACATCGATTGAAAAGCTGGCGAAGCTCAAGCCGGTGTTCGATTTGTCGGGGACCGGCACTTTGACGGCGGGAAATTCCACCCCGATGACGGACGGCGCATCGGCGGTGCTGCTCGCGAGCGAAGCATGGGCGCGCGAACACAATTTGCCGGTGCTGGCGTTCCTCAGCTACGGCAAAGTTGCCGCCGTGGATTACGTGCACAAGAAAGAAGGCTTGCTGATGGCGCCCGCCTTTGCCGTGCCGCGAATGCTGAACGACGCGAACCTGACGCTTCAGGACTTCGATTACTACGAAATTCATGAGGCCTTCGCCGGACAGGTGCTGTGCACCCTCAAGGCGTGGGCCGATCCGGTTTTTTGCCGCGACAAGCTCGCACTGCCGGGCGCTCTCGGCAGGATCGATCGCGCCAAACTCAACGTGATGGGCGGCAGTCTCGCCGTCGGCCATCCGTTCGCCGCAACCGGCACGCGAATCGTCGCCACTCTGGCGAAAATTCTCGATGCTCAGCGGGGCAAGCGTGGACTGATATCGGTCTGCACGGCCGGCGGCATGGGGGTTACCGCAATTCTTGAGCGCTGACAAATGAACGCGCTATCCTTTGAACCATGGGACTTAACGTCGAACTTGTCGCTTCTGACGGGCATCGGCTGTCCGCATACCTGGCTGAGCCCGCCGGCAAGCCTCGCGGCGGTGTGGTGGTCATCCAAGAAATATTCGGGGTGACACGGCATATTCGCGCGGTGGCGGATCAGTACGCGGCGGCAGGTTTTCTCAGCATCGCGCCGGCTATGTTCGACCGCGTCGAGCGCGACATCGACGTCCCCTACACCGACATGGCGAAGGGCCTAGGCTACATGCAGGCCCTGAAGAACGATCAGGTGATGCTCGACGTGCAGGCGGCCGTCCTGCGCGTGCGCTCGGCGGGTAAAGTGGCGGTGGTGGGCTATTGTTGGGGAGGCACGATGGCGTACTTGGCTGCGGCACAACTCAAGATCGACGCCGCGGTGGCCTACTATGGAGGCGGAATCAGCCGCTGCCTGGGCGAAAAGCTGCGCGCTCCGGTGATGTTTAATTTCGGCGAGAAGGATGCGCATATTCCAAAATCAGCGGTGGCGCAGATAAGGGAGGCGCATCCGCAAGAGATTTACCATCTGTATCCGGCGGGCCACGGTTTCAACTGCACGGATCGCGCGAGCTACGCACCCGCCAGCGCAAAGCTCGCTCTGGAACGCAGTTTAGAATTTTTGTATCGACACCTAGGCTAGAGATTTAAAGATGAAACTCCAAGATCCCCTGCTGTTGCGCGAGTTGTGCTTCATCGACGGCGGCTGGGCGCCTGCAGATGGCGGCGGCAGCGTCGACGTGCACAATCCCGCCACCGCCGAGAAACTGGGAGTGATACCGAACATGGGTGCCGGCGAATGCAGGCGCGCGATTGCTGCTGCGGCGGCGGCTCTGCCGGCCTGGGCCGCGCGCACTGCCAAGGAACGCGCCGTCGCGCTGCGTCGTTGGTTCGAGCTGATGCTCGTGCATCAAGACGACCTCGCCATGCTGATGACCGCTGAGCAGGGCAAACCGCTGGCGGAGTCCAAAGGCGAAATCGCTTACGCCGCTTCCTTCATTGAATGGTTTGCCGAAGAAGCCAAGCGTATGTACGGCGACGTCATTCCAGGGCATCAGGCCGACAAGCGAATTTTGGTTCTGCGGCAACCCGTAGGGGTCGTCGCAGCCATCACTCCCTGGAATTTTCCGGCCGCTATGATTACCCGCAAGGCCGGGCCGGCGCTCGCAGCCGGCTGCACCATGGTGTGCAAGCCTGCCACCCAGACCCCCTATTCCGCGTTGGCGCTGGCTGAGTTGAGCGCGCGGGCCGGCATCCCGAAGGGCGTGTTCAATGTGATTACCGGATCCGCGGCCGCGATCGGCGGCGAAATGACGTCGAATCCGACGGTTCGCAAACTGACGTTCACGGGTTCCACCGAAATCGGCAAAAAGCTGATGGCGCAATGCGCCGGCACGGTGAAGAAAATTTCGCTGGAACTCGGCGGCAATGCGCCGTTTATAGTCTTCGACGATGCGGATTTGGATGCCGCCGTTCAGGGAGCCATTGCCAGCAAGTATCGAAATACGGGGCAAACTTGCGTCTGCGCGAACCGTTTGCTGGTGCAGGCCGGGATCTATGACGAGTTTGCGAAGAAGCTCACCGACGCCGTATCAAAGCTGCGCATAGGCGATGGCTTGGCCGGCCCCACCGACCAAGGACCGCTGATCGACGCCAAGGCCGTGGCAAAGATCGAGGAACATATTGCGGATGCCGTGGCGAAGGGCGCTACCGTGAAGCTGGGCGGCAAGCGCCACTCGCTGGGTGGAACGTTTTTCGAGCCCACCATACTCACGCAGGTGACGCCCAAAATGCTGATTGCGCGCGAGGAAACCTTCGGCCCGGTCGCGCCGTTGTTCAAGTTTCAAACAGAGGCAGAGGCCATCGCAATGGCCAACGACACCGAATTCGGCTTGGCGGCCTACTTGTACACGCGCGATCTGGCACGGAGCTGGCGGGTATCCGAAGCCATCGAATACGGGATCGTCGGCTTGAACACCGGTATTATTTCCACCGAGGTGGCGCCCTTCGGCGGCGTCAAGGAATCGGGCATCGGACGCGAAGGCTCGAAGTACGGAATTCTCGACTACACCGAGATGAAGTACGTGTGCATCGGCGGAGTGAGTTGAGAGCCCGGTGCTCGGACGATTCCTGGAATTTTCGCTTGCGACGCCGGACATTCAGGCTTCCTTGGATTTCTACACCAAGCTCGGATTTTCCCAGGCGGAAGTCGGCGATGCGCGGCTGCATCCCTATGCGGTGGTGACCGACGGCAGGATTTCCATCGGACTGCATCAGCAGCCGATCCCGGCGCCTTCGTTGACCTTCGTCAAGCCGGATTTGCTCAAGCACTTGGCGGCCCTGGAGGACCTGGGTCTGGAATTCGAGTTCCGGCATCTGGGCAATGATGTGTTCAACGAGGTGGGTTGGTTCGATCCTTCGGGGCACTTGATCAGGCTGGTGGAGGCGCGCACCTATTCACCGGCGAAGCGCGCCGTTACCGACATATCGAAATGCGGTTATTTTCTCGAAATTGCCCTGCCCGCGCAGAGCTTGGAGTCATCGAAGAGATACTGGGAGCAACTCGGCTTCGTCGGAATCGACGAGATGGACGATCGGCTGCCGCACATTTCCTGCACCAGCGACTACATCGATCTTGGGCTGTACGACCCCGCGCATTTTCGCCGCCCCACCCTGCGTTTTGAGGTCGACGATGTCGGCGGCACCTTGGCGCGACTCGCGGAAATCGGCTTGTCGCCGAACGGCGAATTGCCCTCGCCGCTGCGGCAGATCCCGGCCGCCGTGCTGGTGGCGCCCGAAGGCACGCCCATCCTTCTGTCCTCCGGCACGCCTGGATAAGTCGACAGCGGCGCAGCGCGATTCCTCAGACTGGCTCCTAGAGATTGGCGAGGATCTTGAATTTGATGATGATCGCGTCCTGTACTTGCAGTGCCCCCAGCATCAGGCTGTATGGCGTGAGGCCCAGCGCCGTCTGGCGCAATTCCACCGTGCCGGTTGCCACCATGTGAGTCGAGTCGATCTGCAGCGCAAAAGGCACGTCGATTTTTGACTCGTGACCCGCGACGCTGAATGCGACTGCGGCAGTCATAGTCACAGAGTCCGCGCCCGGCCGAGCCGCGATATTGACGCCGCTGATGCTGATCACCGGAAACTCGTCGGCGTCGAGCACCGCGGTGCTTTGCATATTGTGCAGCGTTCCTGTCCTGGCATCGTCCGGGACTTCGGCCGCAAAGTCCGCGCCTTCTTCGCGACGCGCCTGTGCATCATCAACCACGAAGCCGGCGACAGGCACGCTCAGCGAAAACTCCGACTTACCTGCGACATCCGGCGCGCCTGCTGCATCAGCCAGGGTGACCAAGCCGCGGATGGCGCGGTTGATCACGACATGGTTGTGCCCGAGGCGCGCCAGCGGGCCGGCCCGATAGACCAGGATTCGCAGCTCCGATTGATTCTCATCGACTCGATACCGCTTCCCGATCGAGGATGATCCAAGATTCGAAGCGGACCCATCGGCTGCCGGCGGCGCGGCTTGACGCGGCCGAGGCGCGCCGCAGCCTGCCAACGCCAGCACGAGAATGCCCACACTGCAGATTTTCAACACCAGCATAACTCCGCTGTCTTGCTAGACTAGCTCGAACGCAGTCTGCGCGCGGAGTCCAAGGTATGCCAAATCAAAGTTCGCCGACACGCTACGGCGCGGTCGCGCAAGCCTTCCATTGGGTCATCGCGGCATTGGTAGTGACGCAGTTCGTGCTGGCCAATCTGGCCGAGGATCTGCCGATAGGGGTCCACAAACTGGCACTGCTTGCGCGCCATAAGAGCTTCGGCATGACGGTGCTGATGCTGGCGATATTGCGCGTGCTTTGGCGGCTCAAGCATCGGCCCCCGCAGTTGCCTGCCGCTATGAAGCCCGTGGAGCGGATGCTCGCTCATTCGACTCATATTGCATTCTACGTGCTGTTGTTTGCCATGCCCCTGACCGGATGGCTGATGTCGTCGGCGAAGAACTATTCGGTCAGCTGGTTTGGCCTGTTTACCTGGCCCAATCTGATCGGCAAGAATGAAGCGGCCTTCGATCTGTTGCGCTCGACTCACGGCATCTTGAGCGAGGTCCTGTTCGTCATCGCGGTACTGCACATACTCGCCGCCCTCAACCATCATTTCTGGCACAAGGATGACGTATTGCTGCGCATGCTGCCCTACACCAAGACCAAGACCAAATCGGAGACGCAATCATGATGAGACTCCACAAAGCATCGATGGCGCTCACCGCCATAGCCGCATCGGTTGCCGCGAGCGCGTCGGTGGCGGCGTCGGTTAGCGCGGCAAGTTACTCCGTCGATGCGCAGCAAAGCCGCCTGGAGTTCATCGGCGTGCAGGCGGGTGCGGATTTCAAGGGTGCGTTCCATAAGTTCACGGCTGCCGTCGACTTCGCGCCGGAGGCGCTGGAGCGCTCGCACCTCGACGTAGTCATCGACTTGAACTCGGTGGATTCGATGGACAAGGATCGCGACACGACTATCCGCGGCGCCGATATTTTCGACGTGTCGCACTGGCCGACAGCGCACTTTGTCACTCGCAGCTTCACCAAGACCGCGACGGGCTATGCGGCTGTCGGCGCACTGACTTTGCGCGGCGTGACCAGGGATGTGCCGATCGACTTTAAGTTCACCAAGGCCGCCGCCGGCGCGACGCTCGAGGGCGGCGCCAAACTCAAGCGGCTGGATTTCGGCGCGGGTCAGGGCGACTGGAAGAGCACTGAATGGGTGGCGGACGCCGTGAAGATCAGCTTCTCGCTGGTGCTAAAGCCCAAGTCGTAGGAGCCTAACGAACCGGCAGCTCGCGGGACTTTTGCACCGTGCGCAGCGCGAAACTTGATTGCACCCGCGCCACATAGGGCAGACGCGTCAGATGCTGGCTGTGCAGCCGCTCGAAGTCGGCGGTGTCCGCCAATACGACTCGCAACAGATAATCGTATTCGCCGGACATGAGATAGCACTCCATGACTTCGGGGACTTGGCGTGCCGCTTCTTCGAAGGCGTGAAGATGCGCCTGTTCCTGGCGCTCCAAGGTGATGTTGACGAATACGTTGACAGGACACCCTGCCTTTTGCTGATTGATTAGCGCGGTATATCCCTCGATGAAGCCCGATTCTTCCAGTGCCCGGACCCGCCGCAGGCAGGCGGATTCGGACAGGCTGACGCTCTCTGCCAATTGGCTGTTGGTGATGCGGCCGTCGAGCTGCAGTGCGCGGACGATGGCGCGATCGTAGCGATCGAGTTTCATTCTTGAAGCCTCCGGCCGAAACCAGCAGTATCTTGCGCGAAACGGAAGTTTGGCGATACATTCTGCCATTTCTGCAGGATTCATGACCGTCTTTTGCAACTTTCCAGCGTCCTGGACCAGTAACCTATGCTCCATCCCCCAAACGCCTGACCGGCAGAGAAACCCCATGAAAGTCGGTGTCCCCAAAGAGGTCAAGATTCACGAGTATCGGATCGGTTTGGTGCCCGCGGGCGTTCGCGAGTTGGTCGATTCCGGACACCAAGTGCTGGTGCAAAGCGGAGCCGGATCGGGCATAGGATTCGACGACTCGCATTACCAAGCAGCGGGCGCCACGGTTGTGGAGCGCGCCCAAGACGTTTTTGCGGCGGCCGATCTCGTGGTGAAAGTGAAGGAACCGCAACTCGAGGAATGCCAGCAATTGCGCCGCGGCCAAACCCTGTTCACGTATCTGCACCTGGCGGCCGACCGCGAGCAAGCAATGGCGCTGATCGCCTCGGGTGCCACTGCCATCGCCTATGAGACCGTCACCGCCCCGGACGGCTCGCTGCCTCTGCTGACGCCGATGAGCGAGGTCGCCGGACGCATGTCCGTGCAAGTGGGCGCCAACAGCCTGCAGAAGGCCAATGGCGGCTTCGGCGTGTTGCTGGGGGGTGTGCCCGGTGTGGCCCCCGCCAAGGTCGTGGTGCTGGGCGGTGGCGTGTCCGGAACCCATGCGGTCGAGATGGCCGTCGGCCTGCGCGCCGACGTCACGGTGGTCGACCGCTCGGTAAAGCGGCTGCGGGAGCTGTCGTCGATATTCGGCAGTCAGTTGAAGACGGTTTACTCGACCGCGCATGCGATCGAAGAGCTGGTGCGTGACGCCGATCTCGTCATCGGAGCGGTGCTCATCGCCGGTGCCGCCGCACCCAAGCTCGTTACGCGCGCGATGGTCAAAACCATGAAGCCCGGCGCGGTGCTGGTCGACATCGCCATCGACCAAGGTGGTTGCTTCGAAACCAGCCGGCCCACCACGCATGCCGCACCGACGTATATTCTTGACGGCGTGATTCATTACTGCGTAACCAACATGCCCGGCGCCGTGCCGCGCACCTCCACCTTTGCGCTGACCAATGCCACCCTGCCGTATGTCAGGGCGTTGGCCGATCTCGGCTGGCGGCAGGCCATCGCGAATGATGTGGGTTTGGCCCGCGGCCTCAATGTTCATGCTGGTCAGGTGACGCACGAGGCGGTGGCGAGTGCGCTCGGCTTGGACTTCCGCGCATTTCGCGCGGCCTGACAGAGCCCGCACGCACCATCCCGCACCGAGCACAGCGCAGCACCCTTAAGGTGCGTGCCCTGCGGGGTTTGGCGGGCACATATTGCTACTAAACGATCGATCAATTACTCTCCGCACACTTAAGCAGTCCATCAATCAAGGGATTCCCCATGGCGCGCAATCCGCGCTTTGACGTCTTGTTCGAACCGGTGCGTATCGGCCCCGTCACGTCGCCGAACCGTTTCTATCAAGTGCCGCATGCCAGCGGCATGACCAATTCCCTGCCGCAGGTGCGCGCCAGTTTCCGCGAGACCAAGGCGGAGGGCGGCTGGGGCGTGGTGTGCACCGGCGCGGTGTCCATTCATCCCAGCTCGGATGACTCCCCGCTGCCCTTCGCCACTCTTTGGGACGACAAGGACATTCGTGCTCATGCCTTGATGACCGCCGCCGTGCACCGCCATGGATCATTGGCAGGAATCGAGCTTTGGCACGGCGGCGCTTGCACGATGAACCGCACCAGCCGCATCGCGCCGTTGTCACCCTCGGGCATGCCCTGGATGTCCACTCACTTAGGGTTCATGGGGAATCTACGTCCCAAGGTCATGGACAACGCCGATATTCAGAACCTGCTGCGCTGGCAGGCGGCCGGTGCGCGGCGCGCAATGCAGGCGGGGTTCGACATCGTCTACGTCTACGCCGGCATGGGCTACCTGCCCTATGAATTCCTCCTGCCCGAGTACAACCATCGCACCGACGCATACGGCGGATCGATCGAGAATCGCGTGCGTTTCGTGCGCGAATTGCTGGAGGTGACCCGTGACGCCGTCGGCGATAAATGCGCCGTGGCTCTGCGCATCAGCATGGAGGAGCTGCGTGGCAGGCCCGGCAGGAACGCCGTTTCGGAGGCACACGAGGTGGTGACGCTGCTCGCCGACATCCCGGATCTGTGGGACGTCAAAATGGATTCCAGCCCGACCGATTGCGCGCCCTCGCGCTTTTCCCCCGAGGGCAGCCACGAGCCCATTGTCAATTTCGTGAAACAGCTGACCAAGCGGCCGGTCGTGGGCGTCGGACGATTCACCTCGCCGGATGTGATGGTGTCGCAAGTACGACGCGGCATCCTGGATTTGATCGGCGGTGCCCGACCCTCCATCGCGGATCCTTTCCTGCCGAAGAAGATCAATGAAGGCCGTGAGCATGAGATCCGCGAATGCATCGGCTGCAACATTTGCATATCGAGCTGGCATGACGGGGTACCGGTGCGCTGCACGCAGAATCCCACCGCCGGGGAAGAGTGGCGCCGCGACTGGCATCCCGAGCGTTTTGCCCCGGCGGCCAGCGACTCCAGCATCTTGATCGTCGGTGGCGGTCCTGCGGGACTCGAGTGCGCCACTACGCTTGCGCGGCGCGGCTACTCCGTAACCATTGCGGATTCGGCAACCGAATTCGGTGGCCGCCTGCGATTTGAAACCGCGTTGCCGGGTCTCAAGACTTGGAACCGCGTCGCCGATTGGCGCCTGGGTCAGCTTCGCGAAAGACCGAATGTAAATATGTACCCGGGAAGCGCGCTCGGCGTGGATGACGTATTGGGACTGGAGCACCGGCATGTAGTCATCGCGACGGGTGCGCGCTGGACCAAGATGCTGTTCTCGACCTTGGAATTTCCCGTCGGCGAGCTCGATGGGCCCGGAATCTACACGCCCGATGACCTCGCCGCCGGCATCGTGCCGCAAGGCCCCATCGTCGTATTCGATTTCGATAATTACTATATGGGCGGGGCCGTTGCCGAGCAGCTGGCGAAGACCGTGGGCCGTGTGACCTATGTAACCCCCGCAGGCAATGCCTCCGCTTGGACCTTCATGACGAACGAGCTGCCGCTGGTGCATCGGGCGCTGGTGAAAGCGAACGTGCCGATTCACACGCTGCAACGCGTCACCGGCTTCGACGGCGAGGCCGTCGCCATCGCGGATGTGTACAGCGGTACCGAACAGCGCCTTGCTTGCCGGTCCCTGGTCCTGGTTGGAGTGCGGGTGCCGCGCGATGACTTGTATCAATCACTCATCGCCAAAGTCCCGGATCTGAATGACGCCGGCATCGCTTCGGTCACGCGCATCGGTGATGCGCTCGCGCCCGGAGCGATAGTTCATGCCGTTCACAGCGGGCATCGATACGCACGCGAGTTCGATGCACCCTTGAGCGTAGCACCGTACACCCGGGATTTTCCGGTATGAGCGCCGCAACCTTGGAACCCACTTTGCCCTCGAGCTGGTATCGCAGCGCCGAGGTGTTCCGGACCGAGAAAGAACGCATATTCTGCCGCGAGTGGCTGGCGGCCTGCCGCGAAGAGGACCTGCCGAATCCCGGCGATTACCTGGTACTGGACGTGCTCGGTGAGAGCATTCTCGTGGTGCGCAATCGGGAAGGCGAATTGCGGGCGTTCTATAACGTGTGCCGGCATCGCGGATCGCGTCTCTGCCGTACTCCCGCCGAGACGGAGGCGCTGCAGGTGGCACTGCCCGGAGGGATCACCGGCGGGCGGCTCATCGTTTGCCCCTACCATCAGTGGTCTTACGACTTCAACGGCGCGCTGGTAGCCGCGCCGCACTTGGGTGCTGTCACGGGATTCAAGAAACAAGACTTTCATCTGTATCCGGTCGGGGTCGACAGCTGGGGCGGATTTGTGTTCTTGAATCTGACGCCGGCGGAGGCCAAACCGCTGGCGGAGCAATTAGAGGGCATTCCGGATCGCTTGCAGCGCTATCCGCTGCGCGACCTGCGCATCGGTGCGACGATCCGCTACGAGGTGGCGGCAAATTGGAAGATCGTTTGCGAGAACTACAATGAGTGCTACCACTGCGGCGGTGTTCACCCGGAATTGTGCGCGGTGGTGCCTTCGTTTCGCGAGGCGGGCGGCGGTAATCTGGATTGGAGCCGCGGAATTCCGCATCGCGAAGGGGCATATACCTTCACGCACAGCGGAACCACCCGGCGGCGCGCTTTCCCCGCTCTGGATGCGGATGAGCAGGTGCGCCACAAGGGCGAGCTCGTCTATCCCAATCTATTCCTGAGCGCGGCCTGCGATCACGTGGCGGCGTTCATCCTGCAGCCACGCGGCGCTGAGCGGACCGACATCACCTGCCATTTTCTGTTCGAATCTCATGAGATGGACAAGCCCGGCTTCGATGCCTCGGACGCAGTGGACTTTTGGGACTTGGTGAATCGACAAGATTGGGCGGTGTGCGCCGGTGTGCAGAGCGGGATAAGGTCACGCGTGCACGTTCAGGGGTACTACGCGCCCATGGAAGATTGGAATCTGGACATCCGGCGCTATGTGACCTCGAGGATCGGCGCCTTCGTCGGCGAACAACCATCATAACCCCCGCTGAGCTACGATGAGGTCAGGGACCGCGGTCATTGGACGGCGCTTCGGTATAATCCGAAAGTAAGGAAGCAAATGACAATCAAGCGGCATGTACCGAAATTTCACCGCGCGACTCCGGCGGTGCGCCGCGAAGCGTTGGTCGACGCGACCTTAAGATGCCTCAAGGAATTCGGCCACGAAGGCGTGTCCGTGCGCCGCATCAGCGCTGCCGCCGGCGTATCCATCGGCTTGATCAACCATCATTTTCCCAGCAAATCGGGTCTCATCGCGGAAACCTATGAGACCCTCGCACTGTCCTTGCTGGATTCGATTCGCAAACAGGCCGAGAACAAGGCGGTCTCGCCGCGGGATCGGTTGAGTAATTTTTTCCGCGCTTCGTTCACCCCGGAACTCCTCGACCCGCAATTGTTCAATGTATGGCTGGTGTTCTGGAGCATGGTGGCGCACTCGGCGGAGATTCGCGCCGTGCACTTCAGCACCTATGGTAAGTACCGATCCGTGTTGGAGTCGTTACTGGGCCAACTCGTTGAATCGGGCGCGGCGCCGCCGTTCAAGCTGCGTCCGGCAGCCATCGCGCTGTCCGCGCTGCTCGACGGGTTCTGGGTCGAATTGAGCCTGAGCCCGACGGTATTCAAGCCCCGCGAAGCCATCGCCTTGTGCGAGGACTGGGTCAATGCGCTCTGCAGCGGGGGCTTTCCGAGGCTATTGGGCAGTTCCCGGGTCAAGAAAACCGAGGCCACGCCGAAACGCCGTAGAGCGTAGCGCGAATTCGTGACGCCCGTCCCAGCGGCACCCCGGAACCTGTCTGCAGGCTCCTAGTGGCGGAACGCCGCCCTCGTTATACTACCGTTCAACAAGATTCGAGAAGGCTCGTGACCATGGAAGCAAAGCGCTCACTGAACAACAACTTGGCCGTCGACATCACCGCTGACCCGGCAGGATTCAGCCTTCCCGGCTGGATCTATCAAGATGCCGATTTCCTGGAGGCCGAGAAGGAACGCGTCTTTGCCACATCCTGGCAGATCATGTGTCACCTCAACGACATGCCGGATCCCGGCGACTACCACACTTTGGATTTCCTGGGCGAACCCTTGGTTGCGGTGCGCGGCAAAGGCCATAGCGTGAAGGCGTTTTTCAATGTCTGCCGGCACCGCGCAGCGCGCCTGCTGGACGGGGGTTCCGGACATTGTCAGGGACGAATCGTGTGTCCCTATCACGCGTGGACCTACGACCTCAATGGACGGCTCACCGCCGTACCCCACCGCAAGGAGTTCGTGGATTTTTCCCTCGATCAGTATGGGCTGAAACCGGTGGAGACGGAGGTCTACAAGGGATTCGTGTTCGTGCGCCTGAAGCCGGGCTTGCCCAGCGTCGCCGAGATGCTTAAGCCCTACGAAGCCGAGCTCGCGGCCTATCGACTCGAAGAATTGCAGCCTTTGGGCCGCGTCACCTTGCGCACCCGTCACGTGAATTGGAAAAACGTGACCGACAACTATTCCGACGCCATGCACATAACGGTGGCGCACCCGGGCCTGACGCGTTTGTTCGGCCAGAGCTACGGCGTGGAGGCGCAACCCTGGGTGGACAAGATGTGGGGTCACTTGCGCGATGTTCCTTCGTCGCAGTTGTCGGAGCGCATGTATCAGTCCGTGCTGCCGACATCCGCGCACTTGCCCGATGACCGGCAGCGGCTCTGGACCTATTTCAAACTGTGGCCGAATGTGGCCTTTGATATTTATCCGGATCAGATCGATTTCATGCAAATGATCCCTATATCGCCCACGGAAACCTTGATCCGGGAGATTGCCTACGCGCACCCCGATGAGCGCCGCGAAATGCGTGCCGCACGCTACCTGAACTGGCGCATCAATCGGCGGGTCAGCCTCGAGGACAAGAGCCTCATCGAACGCGTACAGACCGGCATGGGATCGCGCAGCTACACGCCGGGTCCTCTGGGACGCACAGAGGTCAGCTTGCGCAGTTTTGCGCACCGCATTCGCGAACTTATTCCCGAGAGCCGGCTCGAACGGCCCCCCGGTGCCGGCTGGCATGTCCGTAACGATATGAGAAAGAACCATGGCTGATGCGAATGCCCGCGATGCCGTCATCATCGGCGGCGGACACAACGGGCTGGTCTGTGCGGCCTATCTGGCGGCGGCCGGCCTCAAGGTAACCGTGCTCGAAAGGCGCGGCGTAGTCGGCGGCGCCGCAGTGACCGAGGAATTCCATCCGGGATTTCGCAACTCCGTGGCGGCCTACACCGTGTCCCTGCTCAACCCTAAGGTGATCCGCGACTTGGATCTGCCGCGGCACGGCTTGCGGGTAGTCGAGCGCGGGCTGGCTAACTTTCTGCCGCTCGACGATACCCAGTATCTGAAAGTTGGCGGCGGCAAGACCGAACAGGAAGTGGCGAAGTTTTCCGCACTCGATGCGAGTCGGCTGGCGGACTACAGCCGGCGCCTCGACATCATTGCCGACGTGCTGCGCGACTTGGTGCTCGAGACCCCGCCGAATGTGACGGCCGGGAGCTGGCTGCAGGCGATACCGGAGTTGCTGCGCAGTGCGCGAATGGGCAAACGAATCGCCAAACTCGACATGCCCATGCGCCGGGAGTTGCTCGATCTGTTCGTCAAATCCGCCGGTGACTACTTGGACGCCTGGTTCGAGAGCGCGCCCATCAAGGCAGCGTATGGTTTCGACGGCATCGTCGGCAACTACGCCAGTCCCTACGCCGCGGGCTCGGGCTACGTGCTGCTTCACCATGTGTTCGGCGAAGTCAACGGCAAGAAGGGTGCCTGGGGTCATGCCATCGGTGGCATGGGCGCCATCAGCCAGGCCATGGCCAAGGCGGCGGAAGAACGCGGCGTGGAGATTCGAACGTCAAGCCCGGTACGCGAAGTGCTGGTTGAAGCCGGCCGAGCCATCGGCGTGGTCACCGAGAAGGGCGAGACGATTCGGGCACGCTGCGTGGTCTCAAACTTGAATCCGAAGCTGCTGTACGGCTCGCTCATCGATCAGGCGGCTCTGCCGCAGGATTTTCGCGAGCGCATCAGCCACTGGCGCTGCGCATCCGGCACCTTCCGCATGAACGTCGCGCTGTCGGAGCTGCCCGATTTCACGGTACTGCCCGGCCGCTCGCTCGCCGAGCACCACACTTCCGGCATCATCATGGCGCCGAGCCTGGCCTACATGGATCAAGCGTACCTCGACGCGAAGGCCGGCGGTTGGTCGAAGCGCCCCATCGTCGAGATGCTGATTCCGTCGACTCTGGATGACAGCTTGGCGCCCCCGGGACAGCACGTCGCCAGCCTGTTCTGCCAGCACGTCGCTCCGGTGCTGCCCGATGGCGCGTCCTGGGACGATCATCGCGACCAAGTCGCGGATGTCATGATCGATCTGGTGAACAGTCATGCGCCGAATTTCAAAGCCTCCGTACTGGGGCGGCAAATCATGAGTCCGCTCGACCTCGAGCGCACTTTCGGCCTGATCGGCGGCGACATTTTTCATGGCGCCTTGAGCTTGGACCAGATGTTCTCCGCGCGGCCGATGTTGGGACACGGTGACTACCGCGGGCCGCTGCACGGACTGTATATGTGCGGATCGGGCACGCATCCCGGCGGCGGCGTGACGGGAGCGCCGGGCCACAATTCCGCGCGCGAGATCATTGCCGACTTTCGGCGCGGACGGCTCAAGCAAGCGTAGGCGTGAATCACTGCTCTCTTCGTTCCGGCTATTTCTTCGCGGGATCCGGATAGTGGAAAGGATCGGTCACCCTCGGCTGGGTGGGTAAGACCTTCCGGGGCAGGGATTTTTCGATGTTCGCCGCGTCCATGAGGACACTGGCAAGCACCACTGCGGCCTGCCGCAAATCTTCCGGCCGCAAGTGATCGAAGGTGTCGAGATCGCTGTGATGCACCCGCGTCTCGTAATCAAGCGGATCTTGAATGAATTGAAATGCCGGCAGCCCGAGACGGCTCAGGAACACGTGGTCAGTGGCATCCGTGGGTTCGGCCACCACTGCCGCGGCACCTAGGCTGGCAAATGGCGCCAGCCACTCCCGAAACAGAGAAACGACAGCGAAGTTGCCCTCGGTGTAGATGCCGCGGATCTTGCCGGAGCCGTTATCGATATTGAAATAGGCATCCATCTGGGAAAACCCGCTCAAGGTCTGTACAGGATATTTATCCAAAGAAAAATACGGCGGCAGATCAGCAAACGCCGGATCGGTGTTGGGAGGACGCCGCGCGAGATACTTTTCTACGTAGGCAGCCGAGCCCAGCAGTCCCTGCTCCTCGCCTGCCCATAGCGCAAAGCGGATGGTGCGCCGTGGGTGCGCGCCGATGCTGGCCAGAATGCGGGCCGCTTCCATCACCACCGCGCTGCCGGCGCCATTGTCGGCGGCGCCGTCGGCCGCCACCCAGCTATCCAAATGAGCGCCCGCCATGACATAGCCCGCGGCCGGGTCGCTGCCCGGAAGGTCGGCAAGGATATTGTAGGCATTGTAGTCGGCATCCTCGAAGTGAACCCGGCTGTCGAACCCGAGCTTGACGTCGGTGAGCTTGGCGAGTCGTGCGAGGCGTCGATAGTCCTCTGCGCCGATTTCCAGGGCGGGAAGCTTGGGTGTTTTTCCGACTCGATAGCCGTAGCCCTCGCCGTGCACCGCCCGTCCGTCGGTGCGCGACATCTGTACCCAAGCGACCGCGCCTTCTTCCGCCAGGAAAGTGTCCAGCTTGGTTCGAAAGCGAAACCGATCGATGCGTTTCTGTCGGGCTTCGGGATCGAAAGTCGGCTGCTGGTACTTGTCCAATTTGGCGATGTCCGCGTCGTTCAGCCGTTGGAATGGGGCTTCGAGGTCGTCCTTCGCCGGACCGGGCCAGGTCACCAGCACGATCTTCCCCATAAGCTTGCCCTTCCACTCCGCAAAATCCTTGTCCGTAATCATGGGCGCAACGATGACCGAGGCGTTGATCGCGCCGTTGGTCGCGGGCGTCCAGGCAATGGGAATACCGCGCAGCTCCAGCGCTCGGGGCGCGGTCATTCGCACATGTGAAGACTCAATCCACCAGCCTCGGCCAAAGTCGAAACCCTCCGCCCTGACATCCTTGAGCCCCCAAGTCTTGAATTGTTCCGCAGCCCAGCGCTCTGCCCGGCGCATGGCCGGAGAATTGGTCAATCGTCCGCCGATCTGATCAGCTAGGTAGGCGGCGATGTCGACGACCTCGCCATGATTGAACGCCGCATCGGCGATGCGATTGACGGTAACCGGCTCACCCGGCGGGGCGGCCGCAAAGGACGGCATCGTCAGCAGGACAAAAGCCCACACGCCAGCTAGCAGGTTTCGCACCGACATCCCCTTAAGGCCATTTTGTGCCAATCGTAGCAAGCTGCGTCGGAGCCTTCCATGCGCATGACCGACAGGCGCTCACGGCGGGGCAGCGGCTAGACTTCGATTCCCTGTCCTTTGAGATACTCGTCGTAAGTGCCGCGGAAATCGGTAATGCCGCCGCCGGCACGCAGTTCGATGATGCGGGTGGCAAGACCGCCCACGAACTCGCGATCGTGAGACACGAAAATAAGCGTGCCCGGATAGTGCTCCAGGCCAATCTGCAGCGACTCGATGGTTTCCATATCCATGTGGTTGGTCGGCTCGTCCATCAACAGCACATTGGGTTTGGTCAGCATCAACTTGCCGTAAATCATGCGGCCTTTCTCGCCGCCGGAGAGCACTTTCACGGACTTCTTGGTTTCCTCGCCTGAAAACAGCAGGCGTCCGAGGGTGGCCCGCACGATCTGGTCGTCGTCGGCCTTGCCTGTGTACTGCGACATCCAGGAAAACAAGTCGGTCTTGTCATCGAATTCGGCCTGAGGATCCTGCGGCATGTACCCCGGCTGAGCATTCTCGACCCACACGA
>JBDUEQ010000063.1:0-42899 GCA_040002315.1 Gammaproteobacteria bacterium | reverse complement strand
AGGCCGGCCCCCGAGAATGCGTCCTTCGACAGCACCCAGGCGTCGTCGGGAATGCTGCCGTCGGAAGTGAGAGTCTCCTTGCCGCCGATGGTGACTCCCCACAGCCCGCGATTGACGGAGTAGGCCGCGCCGAAGGGGGGAATCGGCAAGCGATGATCTTCCAGATACTTGAGCTGCTCAGGCCGCTTGAACGCGCGGTCGCGCACCGGCGCAATGATGTCGAGATCCGGCGCCAGGGTTCGCAAAGCCACTTCGAAGCGCACCTGATCATTGCCGGCGGCCGTGCAGCCATGCGCGACCATCTTGGTTTTGAGCGATAGTGCCATTTGCGCTATGGTTTGAGCCTGAAGCACCCGCTCCGCCCCGACGCATAGTGGATACACACCGCCGCGGCGCACATTGCCCATGATCAAGAACTTCAGAACCTGTTCGAAATAGGCGCTGCGCGCGTCGATCAGATGATGCTCGACGGCGCCTAATTGTGCCGAGCGCTCGGCCAGGGAGCGAGCGGCGACGGCATCGATGCCGCCGGTATCGACGGTGACCGTAATCACCGGCCGGCCATAGGTGTCCTTGAGCCAGGGCACGCAGAAGGAGGTGTCGAGACCACCGGAAAAAGCCAAGAGTATGGGCTCTGCGCCCTGCGTTGCAGTCGATGTCATGGGTGTTAGCGTCCGAAGAGGGCGAGAAGGCGCAGCTCGAGCTTGCGCTGTTGGCGCGCGTCGGCGGTGGCGATGAATATGGTGTCATCGCCGGAGATGGTACCGATGACCTCAGGCCATTGGGCGGTGTCGATGGCAACGGCCACGCTTTGTGCCGAGCCTACCGTCGTCTTGAGCACCGTCAGATTCGTGCCGGCCCTCAGGCGGGCGTTGACGAATTGCTTGAGAGACGAAAAATCATTCTTTGCCGGGACTGCGGTCTCCGGCAATACGTAGCGATCACCCATCTTGGCCACGCCCAGCTCGCGCAAATCCCGGCTCACGCTCGATTGAGTGGCGACATGGCCGTGTTTGCGCAGCATGGCGACCAGCTCGGTTTGCCGCCCAACCGATTGCTCGCGGATGATTTTCGCGAGCACGGAACGGCGCGCCGGGGCGCTGGAGTTGTCGATGTCAGAACGGAGCATCGGTAGGCCTTGCATAAAGTTGCACGCATCCTGCATAAAAATGCAATGTTTGTCAATGCACCGCGGAGCGGCTGCGGCAGGCCTTGAATAACTGCGATACGCTCCCAGAGTCACGGTACGTCCGCCGCCAAAGTGAGCCTATGATCCCTTTTTCCATTCTTGATCTGTCCCCGGTGACCATGGGCGGCAGCGCGGCGCAGTCGCTGCACAATACCTTGGATCTGGCGCGGCACGCGGAGGGCTGGGGCTACCAGCGTTACTGGCTGGCGGAACATCACAGCATGCCCGGGATTGCGAGCGCGGCCACCTCGGTGGTGATCGGCCACGTGGCGGCGGGAACCAAGACCATCCGCGTCGGCGCGGGCGGCATCATGCTGCCGAATCATTCGCCTCTGGTGATTGCCGAGCAATTCGGGACATTGGAAAGCCTGTTTCCCGGCCGCATCGATCTGGGATTGGGGCGGGCGCCCGGCTCCGATCAGCTCACGGCGCAGGCCCTGCGCCGCAATCTGAACTCCGATCCGGATCAGTTTCCGCAGGATGTCTTGGAATTGATGAGCTATCTCGCACCCGCGCAACCCGGCCAGCGCGTGGTGGCCTACCCCGGTGTGGGTACGCAGGTGCCGATCTGGATCCTGGGCTCAAGCCTGTTTGGGGCGCAGGTGGCCGCCGCGCTGGGCCTGCCCTTTGCATTCGCGTCGCACTTCGCACCCGCCATGATGCTGCAGGCGCTCGAGATCTATCGCGCCAGGTTTCAGCCGTCGGCGCAACTAGAGCGTCCGTACGTCATGCTGGGATTCAATGTATTCGCCGCCGACTCCGACGCACAGGCGCGGTTTCTATCCACCTCGATGCAGCAGGCGTTCGTCAATTTGCGCAGCGGCCGGCCGACGCAACTGCCGCCCCCTGTGGAAGGATTCGATGAGCAGTTGCCGCCTCCCGCGCGGGCCTTGCTCGCCGACGTCCTCTCCTGCACTGCCGTCGGCTCGTCGCAAACAGTGCGCGGCGCGCTCGCTGCGTTCATAGAACGGACCAAGGCGGATGAGCTAATGATTACCTCGCAGATGTTCGATCACTCCGCGCGGCTGCGCTCCTACGAGATCGCCGCCGAAGTACGCAAGACCCTGAGTTAGGCAACGATTCCAAGAAAGGCGCGCATCCGCGAGAGTTCCTCCTCGAGGCCGGAGCGAAAGGCGGCGGCGCGCGGCGCGCGGCCGTCGACATAGCCGAACGAACACCGCAGACCGCCATTGTTCACCGTCACATTGGCCCAGCCGATCACGCGGTCCTGCCAAAGAAGAGGCAGGGCGTAGTAGCCGAGCTTGCGCTTTGGCGCGGGCGTGTAGGCCTCGAAGCGATAGGCCCAGCCCCAGAAGAGCTCGAAGCGGCGACGATCCCAGACGATGGGGTCGAAGGGAGTGAGCAGCCGCACGCCCTCGTCAGGGCGCCATCGCGCCGAGGCCGCACTCTCCGCCGACGGCCAATACCAGTAAACCCCCTCGATACGCTCGCGACCCAGGCGTTGTGTGGCTCGGGCCAATGCCTCACCACGCTGCGTCCGCCATTGGGGCGCGCCGCCGCACAGCAGGCTGGCGAGGTAGCCCAGGCTGTTCGCAGGCAGCGGCGCATATTTGTGCACCACTACATCGATCAGCGCATCCATGCGTGCACGCGCGGTAGCGGCATCCAGAGCCGGTGTGGACCGCGGTTCCCGCACAGCGGCGTACACCCGCGTTCCGCCTTCGCGCCGTGCCACACGCAACAGGCCGCGATAGTGCATAACGTCGAGCAGCTGCGTGCTGGCGTTCGATGAACCACCGAACCAGTTGGTCACCTTACCGTGCGCGAAATGCGCATCCACTTCGCGCGGATGCACGGCGCCGCGGTCGCGGATGAAGTCGAGCACGGCCGCAGCCTGCGCGCTGCGCGCCGCCGTCCACACCGTCCGCGCGGTGCGCGGGTGCATCAATTCGTGAAGCGCACGCGGCAGATAGCCGTAATTGACGAAGAAATCCTCTTCCAGCGGCAGCTTTGCATAGCGGCGCTCGAGATCGCCCGCGCGATAATTCGCAACCCGATGGCGCAGCGTTAGATCTTGCGCTCGCGCCGGTGCACGAATGGGATCGGCCTGCACGAATCCCAGCTTGCTGATGGCTTTTCCAAGCGTCGTGGGCTTGAACAGCGAGCGAGCAATGGCATAACGACGCAGATGATCCAAGGTGAGCGGCATGCGGCGATGATATTCTAGTGATGATGCTGGAAACCATTGAAGTAGAAACTGCAACAAAGCCGACCGCGGCCGTGATCTGGCTGCATGGCCTGGGCGCCGACGGGCATGACTTCGAGCCCATCGTCCCCGAGATCGTCCACCGTGGCGAGCGTGCCTGGCGCTTTGTCTTTCCCAACGCGCCGGTTCGTCCAGTGACCATCAACGGGGGCATGGCCATGCGTGCCTGGTACGACATCAAGGGGTTGGATCGCACGGCCGTGGAGGACCTGGCCGGCTTTCGCGATACGGATAACCTGGTGCGACAGCTGATCGCCCGAGAGAGTGAGCGCGGAATCGCGGCCAAACGCATTGTGCTCGCGGGTTTCTCGCAGGGCGGTGCCGTGTCCCTTTACACCGTGCCGCGCTACCCGGAAGCGCTCGCGGGGGTGATGGCGCTATCCTGTTACCTACCGGGGCAGGCGAGTTTTGCCACCGAACGCGCGCCGGCCAACAATGCCACCCCGATATTCATGGCACATGGCCAAGGGGACAATGTCCTGCCCTTAGCCCTAGGGGTGCAGTCGCGCGATTTCCTGACGACTCAGGGGTACGCGGTGGAGTGGCACGACTATCCCATGGCACATGCCGTATGCGCCGCAGAAATTGCCGACATTCGAAAATTCCTGTTCCGCGTTCTGCCGTAACTCCTCCGTCGGCGCCTGCCTCGGCGAGCGTGACAGGCGGGGTTTGCCGGACTAAGCGGCCGCCAAGGCACCCCGACGCAAGCCATCCCGAGCCACGGCATAACGTCAGCGCTGCGGGATAAGGTGCAGGATGCCGGGGAACAGCGTCCCGATGACCATGGCCAGGAATACGGATGCCAGGAATCCGATGAACTGACCAAGAAACCACAGGCCAAAAGCCTTGCGCGTGGTGAGGCCCTGTATTTCACTGAAACCCATGACGATCAGCACTATGCTCCAGAGCAGCAGCAGCACGTAAGTCGCGAACTGCACGTGCAGCAAGAGGACGACGAAGCCCTCGACATCAGCGCGCGGAGTTTCGACGAACGCGGCCTCTCCGGCCAGCAGCGCGGTCAGCACCCACAACACGACCGAGGCGGCCATGGGCACGCCGCCGTAGGCCAGTACATGGATCACTTGCGGGGTGGTCGCTTTACCGCCCAAACGAATACCTAGGCGCTGGTATATGACCGACATCAGAAACAGGCTTGCCACGCCCGCGATGGCGCCGATGGCAATGGAGTTGCCGAGAATTTGCTCCACGCTGCTGTGAGCTCCTGCTCCCTGGGTGCGGTACAGCGCCAGGAAGTTGCCGACGCCTTGAACCGCCGCCAGCAGGTAGTCGACGACCCCGACGGGCCGCGTCGCCATTTCGCGAAACACGGCTCGGGGTCGTAACCAGACATCTTTCAGCGGGCGAATGGGTTTGGTCGGCAACACCGGAGCAGCCTACGCAATCCAGGTTACCGACTCCAGTACCACACCAGATGACAGCAGACTTTTTCGGGACTACTCTCACAATGAGTTTCGTACGATCTCCAGGAGAAGTGTGATCATGGCAAAGAAGAGCAAGTCGAAGAAGCGTCCAGCAGCAAAGGCCAAGCGCCACGTCGCCAAGAAGAGCGTCGCGAAAAAGAAAACCCGCCCGACGAAGGCGAAGGTAAAAGCGAAGGCGAAGAAGACCGGAGCGAAGAAGGTGGCAAAAAAGGTAGCGAAAAAGGCTATGAAGGCTGCGCCCAAGAAGGCCAAGCCCAAGGCTAAAGTCGTCGCCAAGAAAGCTGCGCCCAAGCCGAGGCCGGCACCGCGGCCTGCCGCGCCGGCACCCGCACCAGCAGCAGCTGCGCCCGCGGCGCCGATGGCAGAGGCCCCGACACCGACGGCACCTCCCGGTACAGAACCGATGGCGTTTTAAAGATTCGCTGCAGGTAAATTTAGGCGCGTATCAGCCCTTGCAGAGGGCGCGCGCCGCTACTGTCCGGGAAAATTCGGGTGGCAAGGGCCCGTGTGTCGACGTGCATGTGTTCGTCGAGCACGGTCTTGAAGACACTTCGCAAGTCGAGAGTCGGCCGCAGATCCCGATTGTCGAGCAGCGCCGTGCGTGCCAGACCCGGCCAGTCGGTTATCACCCGGCGGCCAAGTACCGCTCCTCCCAATAGAAAGCAGCAGCCGCCCGTGCCGTGATCAGTACCGCGTGTGCCGTTCATGGCGGCTGTGCGGCCGAACTCGGTCACGACCAGTACCGCGGTTTGTGGCCACAACGGCCCCAACTCATCCATGAGCGCGCGCAATGCCCGGTCCAGCCCCGCTAGCCGCTGCGCGAGCGCTCCCTTGGTGCCACCTTGATTGGCGTGCGTATCCCAACCACCGGCTTCGATGACTGCGACTTCGGGACCGCCCTCGCTGCGCATCAATTTAGCTGCCATTCGAGCCACCCCGCCGACACGGTCGGCTGCGGGCGCTCTGACCGCCGCCTTTCGCGGAGCCGACATCGCCGGCTCGGCCACCACCATGGGCGGTTGATGCGAAATGTCTGGCTGACTCGGCGAGCCGTCACCCTCGCTGGCAAGCTTTTCGGTTTGCACGGCTTCGCTGAGGCGTGCGGAAAACCAATCGTCCTTGGAGTAAAGGTCTGCCAGGCGCGCCAGCAATTCTTCGTCAACGTCAGGGGTGCTCTGCGGCGACTTGGAGATCACTGGCACATCGCCGCGCAATATCAGGGGTACGTTCTGACTGATGGCCACGGCACGATCGCCGGGATGCCCGCTGCCGCGCGGCAAGGTGGCCAGCGCCCGATTGAGCCAGCCGTCGGCTGTGCCGGTGGGCTTCGTCAGCCCGTTCTCAAGTACATTTTGCCCGTCGAAATGCGAACGCTCGCGATATGGCGAGGCGACCGCGTTGAGTACTGTGAGCTCACCGGCGAGATAGCGCTCGTGCAGAAACGCCAAGGAGGGATGCAGGCCGAAGGTATTGTCGAGGGCGAGCGAGCCATCCACGGCGCCCGGGGCGGCAATCGCCAGTTCCCGACGCAAGCGCCGGTAATCAGGGTCACCGTAGGGCGGTACGGCAGCTAGACCATCCAATGCGCCCCGCAAGATGACGACGATTAGGCGCGCGGCGCCGTCGGTGTGGGCGAACAGCACACCGGGTATGACAGCGCTTGCCGCCAATGCGCCGGAGTGCAATAGAAAGCGTCGCCGGGTGATGTTCGATTGGAGCGTGCGCATAGGGCTATCTGCGTTGAAACTCGGGGCTCATCAGCAGCAATGCCAGGGCCTGCGTACCGGAAGACGCATGTCGCAATGCCGTCACCGTCTCGGGCCGCGCGTAATTTCCCAGGCTCGATCCGGCAAGATCGACGGGATCGATACCCCGCTCGAATCGACCTGCGATCCGCGACGCCCACAACACGCGACGCATGAGCGCGTCGGAACCATCCCAGCTCTTGGCGGTATCGGGCCAGCCCGCGGGCGACCCCGGGGTGTACTGGCGCTGACCTAAGAGTTCGAAACTGCGCAGCACCTCCTCGGGCCGGCGCGGGGACACATTCAGGGCCCTCAAAGTCGAGAACACAAAGTCCTGCGGTGTCTTGAACTTGCGCATGCCCGTATCCCAAGCCTCCGGTGCCTCGATCAACGCCGCATATACGCGCGGCAGATCGCCGCCAGATTTGAGAAAGGCACGCGCTACATGGGCCACTGCGGCCGGAGGGGGCTCGTCGGCAATGAAATGTCGCACTAGCTTTGCGGCAATGAAGTGCGCGGTGGCCGGGTGAGCGGCGAGATCCTCCAGCACGGCTTCCCCCTGACGCTGACCGCCCTCGTAATAGGTCTTGCGTAGAAGCGTCTTGGCACCAGGCTGGTGCAGGTTTTCGCGAAAATAGAAACGGCCGGGCAGTCCGCCGGCCCGCCGACCCTTGCCGCCGCCGATGGACCAGCCGGTGATGATTTGCGCAAAGCTCGTGACATCGCTCTGGGTGTAGCCGCCATTCACCCCCAAGGTGTGCAGTTCCAGAATTTCTCGCGCCAAGTTTTCGTTGATACCGAACTCGCGGCGCGCCGGGTCCGCGGCGCCATTGCGCGCCAGTTGCCGCGCCGAGCGTCTGGCGGCGAGCAGCGCCAATTCAGAATCCCCGCCGACCGAATACTGATTGTCGAGAAAGGCAATCATCGCAGGGTGCTGCTCCACTGCGGTCAACAGCTCGACGAAGCGGCCGGAGACATGCGGGCGGATGGCCTCATTCTCGAGCGTGCCGGCAACGCCGACAACCGCCGCTTTGTCCGCTGACACCGCAAAATGGTTGGTCCAAAAGTGGACCAGGCGTTCCGCAAATGGCCGCGCAGTCAGAGCGGCACTTTGGGCACGGGCCAGCACCTGCGCCCGGTAATGGGGCAGGTAAGCCTCGCGCACGGCGTTGGGAACCGCTGCAGCCGTGATCGCGCTTGCGGCCCCGCCCGCCGGTGCGATGGCGGTGTCGGGTTGCGCGGCGTCGCGTCGCGTTTCCCGGCGCTGTTCGCGCGCCGCCTGCAGCTCGGTGAATATCTGGTCCGACGGTGCCAATACTGTATTTCCGGCGAGCGGCACCGGGCCCTTGAGTTGTGCGGTGAGCCAGGCGCGCGGGTCGCCGGCAGCGGCCAACAAATCTCCCGGCCGGGCGCCCAAACCAAACCGCAGCACGGCTATCTCGGCTTGCATCATGCCAACGATAACGGGACAGCCGAGGAGTGGTTGACCGTCTCTCTACCGAACCTGCCACAGAAAGTGCAGGGCGAGGGCCAGGGCGATAATGGCGATGATGACATTGAGCCCGACGCCGACCTGAGTCCAATACCCGGGTGGCACTACTACCGGATCCAGATTCTTCGCGACCTGACGGAATTGGCGGGCCGATATCAGGGCAACCGCGGCACCCAGCAGCAGCAGCAAGACTCCGATGGCGAGCGAAAAGCCGCGCTGGGATCCCGATAAAGGCTGGTGCGCCACCATTTGCAGAAACAGGCCGAACCGCTCGACGACGAAGCCGAAGCCCATTAACGCGATTGCGCTGCGTTGCCATGCGAGCAGTGTGCGTTCGGCCGCGAACAGGACGCGGGGGTCGGCGGTGTAGGACATGCGCGGCTCCGTATCGAAATCTACCACCGATGTCAGTCAGGCAAATCTTACAAATTTATGGGCCGACTGCCGATCGCAGGGCGGGGATGCGTCCCCCAGAATTCAACCAATTACGAGGAACCGGAACTATGGCATACGGCCGAGGCAAAATGCTCATCAACGGCGCGACAAGCCGCTCACGCACTGTGTCCTTGCAGAGAGTGGCGAGCACGGTAACCGCTGAACGTCGCATCGATGGGCATCGCAGCGATGAGTACTTGATCCGCAATCGCAGCGAGGAAGACGGCATTGGCGGTGGCAGGCTCGGCGAACTCGCCAGGCTGCGTTCCGCCAACGAGCGCCTGTTGCGGGAGGTCGAGGCCCTGCGGGAGCGCGAAGCTCAGGTGAAGCAACTTGCCGATCGAGACGAGCTGACGGGCTTATACAATCGGCGACGTATGCGGGAAATGTTGGAATCTGCCATCGAAGAGGCTGCGCGGCAGGAGCAATGTGTCGGCTTGCTGTTCATTGACCTGAACGGATTCAAGGGAATTAACGATGAATATGGTCATGCGGCCGGAGACAAGATCCTGACGACGGTGGCTACGCGTATTGCCGCACGAGTACGCAACAGCGACATCGTTTGCCGCTATGGCGGCGATGAATTTGTCGTGGTATTGCCCAATGTGCCGGACGCGGGGGCTGTGACCAACGTCGCGGATGCCATCCGTGAGCGGGTGTCCTTGCCCTGTTGGATTCAACGCAATGAGCAGCATTTGACTGCTGCGATCGGCCAGGCGCTGTGTCCCCACGACGGGCGAACCGCAGACGACCTGCTGCATCGAGCGGACCTCGCCATGTATCAGCTGAAGGCGCGATTGGCGCGTCCGATGTTGACTCTAGGCGGCGTGCCTTACCAGCGGCCGTTGCGCCGCCGCAATGACAAGTCCGCGCCGGGTGCCTGAGGCAATTTCACCGGTGGTGATCTGTAGGTAAGGGAGCTATCCTTCGTGTAGAGGCGCCACGTCAACGGTGCAAGGCGAAGGACGTTGGTTGACATAACAATCCCTACGACACGTGGTTATCGTGATGAATCAGCGTAATTGGTGGAGCGCAGGTTTGGCATCCGGCCTGGTGCTGTCGATGACTCTGGCCGGATGCGTGGTAGTTCCCAATCAGCGCCACGGTGCCGACGGTGTCGTGATGATTGCGCCGCCGGCACCGCGTGTGGAAGTCATCGGGGTCGCACCGTCGCCGGAATATGTATGGATCGGCGGTTATTGGAATTGGGTGAGCGGGCGGCACGAATGGGTCGGGGGCCACTGGGAAGCGCCTCGTGCCGGGCGTCACTGGGTTTCCCATCAATGGGTGCGTCAGGGCGACGGTTGGCGCTTGAAGCCAGGGCACTGGGAGCGCGGTTAGCGGCGCAGACCCCACGCATCGGCCCCTGTTTTGGCGATCAATGCGATGACGATGGCAATGAAGGCCACACGCACGAATTTGCTGCCATGCTTGACCGCCGTGTGTGCGCCCAGAACACTGCCCGCCGCATTGCACCCGCCCAAGGCTATCCCTAGCCCCCAATTCACTTCGCCGTGAATGCCGAAAAACAATAGCGCGCCGGCATTCGTGGCGACATTAATCGTGCGGGCGCCCATCGAGGCGTGTAAGAAATCGAAGCCATAGAATCGGATGAACAGCAGCATCAGAAAGCTGCCGGTGCCCGGTCCGAAAAATCCATCGTATAGGCCAATACCGCCGATGGCCGTCAGTGCGAGACCGACGCGGCGGCGCGAAAATACAATGGGTGCGTGGCGCGCGCCCAAATCCTTGTGCCGGAGCACGTAAATCAATACCAACGTCAGCATCGCGGGGACCAAGGGACGAAACAGCGATGGCGACACGGCGCTTACCAAGCTCGCGCCGCCGAGCGCCGCGAGAAATGCGACGGCGGCGGCAGGTAGAAGCACACGCGCCGGGATGCGCACCACTCGCATGTAGCGCAGGACCGCGCTGATCGTGCCGCAAATGCTGCCGAGTTTATTCGTGCCCAGAAGCACCGGGGGCACGGCGGTGGGATAGCCGGCAAACAGCGCCGGCAATTGAATCAAACCCCCGCCGCCCACGATGGCGTCGACGAATCCGGCAAAGAACGCGGCGCACAACACCAAGCCTAGAGTTGCAAAGCTGCCGCCTAGCGCGATTGTGGCCAGGGCGCGCTCCCTTGGACGTCGCGCAGGCGCTGCTGCCCACCTGCGTCGAACCAGTGTTCGATCAGGCAGAAGGATATGGATTGCCGCGGCGGCAGCAATGCGCCATTGGCTGCGATATCGGCGCGCGTGAACCAGTGCGCGTCTTCTAGTTCCTGGTCGTGCAGGTGCACGTTCGTGGTCCGCGCATGTGCGGTGAACCCGAGCATCAAGGACGCGGGAAAGGGCCATGGCTGGGATGAGTGGTATTCGATCCGGTCGACTTCGACGCCCGTTTCCTCGAGAACTTCGCGCGCCACAGCGTCCTCGAGCGACTCCCCCGGTTCGACGAAGCCGGCGATGGTGGAGTAGCGGCCGATCGGCCAGCTGGCTTGGCGTCCCAACAGGGCCCGCTCGTCATCGCTGACCAACACGATGATGGCCGGGTCAATCCTCGGAAACTGTTCACTGCGGCAGCTCGGATCGCTGCAAACGAGTACATGGCCGCTCTTGGCGGACACGGTCCTTGCGCCGCACAAGCCGCAGAAGCGGTGCCGCCGCCGCCAGGAAACGATGGCGCGCGCGTACCCCAGCAAGCCCGCTTCGTCGATCGGCAGCACCGCGGCGACCAGGCGCAAATCCTCGAAGCGGGTCCCGGGCGGTACTGACGGAGCGTCCGGCGATTCGATTTCGTAGGTAAAGTAACTCGTGCCGCCGTAGCGGCCCAACAGGATCAAATCGGTATCGTTGCGCCGCTCGCGCGGAATGTGCGATAGCTCAAAATACACGGCGCGCGGAGAATCGCCTTCTGCGATGAGATTGCGCGAATTCCAGACCGGCACCGCACGGCTGCGCTCATCGGCGAGCGCTGCGGCAAACCACTCGGGATCCTGCCGCAAATGGCCGGCGCGGTCCAAATACGGACCGGCGAAGATATTCCTCTGCTGCATTCGGCAATTCTAGCAGGGCGCGGCGCAACTGATGATGGCGGCCGCCCCTGCCGCCCCTGCCGCCGAGACCGCGGAGCCGCAAGTGCTGCAGGCGAGCTTGCGCCGGGACAGAAGGTCGCGCAGCCGAACGCCGCCGCACATGTCGCAGCGCGAGATACCGACTTCGTCGCGGCGGGTGAGCGCGAGCAGGAGGAACCACGCGTGCTCAAAGGAAATGCTGGCGGGCGCATGCAACTCCAGATAGGCCTCATAGGCCCTGCACAGCAGAGTGCCGGACTCCAGGGATCCGATACGGTAGTGCGGCTCGAGCTCCACATCCGCGGCGATCAGCAGCCCGTACATGACGTAGAGGCTTGCCAGTTGCGCCGACTGAAAATTGAGTTCCGGACTCCTGAAGAAATAGCCCGCCTGGCGCGGCGACTTGCCGCGATGCCTGAGCACGAGCCGGGCATCGTGGTTCATCACGTAGCTGCGGTACAGTTTGCGAATACGATCATCGCTCAAGCCCGTCCATTGACGAATGGTGAAGGTACGGGCTTCGTGGCGGATCAATCGCAGCGCCAGGTCCAGTCGCTGGCGGTCCCTCGTATAACGGTCATCGGACACTCTCATGGTCGGCTCCCCAAAGTGCAATTCGCGTGGTTTTGGCCTCAAAAAGAATTTGACAGAAATTAATCACAAAGTTAGCGTGACTGCCAAGTGGTTTCTGCGCATGATTGCCGGTGTATTTGCGCTGAAATGCGCAGCAGTCAGGTAAAAACCCGTTTGAAACCGTGTTAGGAGACAGCAATGCAGGATGCAATCGTCGGTAGCTGGGCGCAGGAATCGCATTTGTCGGCCGAATCCTTGGGGTCGCTGCACGGCCTGAACCATCGATTCTTGGATCTCGCCGCCGCGCGTACCGACGGATGGGTGGCGTCGGGCGGCGTTGGCTTTTCACCCAGCCTGGCCGGCCAGCTGGCACCCTTATCCCAGGCGCAGCGGCAGGCGGCGGCGGGGTGCCCGTATGCTTTGTTCGACTTGCGCTTCCAGGACGACGGGCACTGGCGGTCGCTCCTACAGGAGCCGAGGGCCTGGCGTGTTGCAGATGAGGTGGTGATCGACGACGAGACGGTCAGCTTCGTGCGCCTGGCGCTATTTTATGCCTGGCATGCGGCCGCGGGTGCGGGTTTTGCCGCTCAACTGCAGTTGGGGATGAACGGCAACACCGCGGCGGCCTTCCGCCGCATCTCCGTCAATCGTCTGCCGGCGCTGGTGGTGACCGAGGCTGCCCATCTTTCCGCGCGATGGATCGAATGCACCGCTTTCTGGAGCGCCCTGACCTCTGCAGCGATGCGCGCCGACCCGCCGGGCTTGCGCAGGGTCCAGCTGTACGGGCTGCAGCTTGCAGCCGCGTCGCGGTTGCCTCATCACTAAGGGAAGGTGGCGCATTGGCGTTGCGGGCGAGGCCCCGCGAGGTTTAGGCTACGCGGCTCCTATGCAAGCTCTAGTTCTTCGCCAGCTCACCAAGACCTACAAAAACGGCATCAAAGCGCTCAAAGCGATCGACCTTAATGTCGATGAGGGCGATTTCTTCGCCTTGCTGGGACCCAACGGCGCCGGCAAGACCACGGCGATCGGCATCGTCACGTCGCTGGTCAACAAGACCAGCGGCATTGTCGAGGTGTTCGGACACGATATCGATCGCGAGCTGGAAGTGGCCAAGTCCTGCATCGGGCTGGTGCCTCAGGAAATCAATTTCAATATGTTCGAGACCTGCTTCACCATCGTTGTGAATCAGGCGGGCTTTTACGGAATCCCCCGGCCGCTGGCCAAGCAGCGCGCGGAAAAATATCTCAAGCAACTGCAGCTCTGGGATCGCCGCAATTCGATTGCACGTTCGCTGTCCGGCGGCATGAAACGTCGCCTGATGATCGCCCGGGCATTGATGCATGAACCGAAGCTGCTGATCCTCGATGAGCCGACCGCCGGCGTGGACATCGAGATCCGTCGCTCCATGTGGGAATTTCTGCGCAACATCAACGATGCGGGCACAACCATTATCTTGACCACGCACTATCTGGAAGAAGCGGAGAACCTGTGCCGCAATGTGGCCATCATCGAGGGCGGCAACATTATCGAGCGCGACACCATGGCCGATGTTCTGCGCAAATTGCAGACCGAAGTGTTCGTGTTCAATTTGCGCGAAGCGCGGAAAATCGCGCCGCAGTTGTCCGGATTCACCGCGACGCTCTCCGACGATCACACGCTGGAAATAGAAATGTCGAAGACACAGAGCCTCAACGACATATTCGCGCAGCTGACGGCGCATGGAATTGCCGTGAACAGCATGCGCAACAAGGTCAACCGGCTGGAAGAATTATTCATCCGCCTGGTCGATGGCAGCGCTTCGGCCGGCCGCGCCGCCGCCGGCGCGCGCAGCGGTGCCGCAGCCGTCGCGACTTTGGCTTCCTGACCATGGCTGCATCGCGCGCCGCCACCGAATGGGTGGGCTTCAAGACCATCATCATTCGAGAGTTCAGCCGTACCGTGCGCATCTGGGGCCAGACCATCGTGCCGCCTGCGGTCACGGCCACGTTGTACTTCATCATTTTCGGCAGCCTGATCGGGCGGCGCGTCGGCCAGGTGGGCGGCTACGACTATATGCAGTTCATCGCTCCCGGTCTCATCATGATGACCGTTATCACGAATTCCTACGCCAATGTCGTGTCCTCGTTCTTCGGCGCAAAATTCGGCAAGCATCTCGAAGAATTGCTGGTGTCGCCGCTGCCCAATTGGCTTATCGTTGCGGGTTACATGAGCGGCGGCATTCTGCGCGGAGTACTGGTGGGATCGGTGGTAACCATCGTGTCGCTGTTCTTCACGCGGCTCGCGCTGATGCATGTTTTCGCCATCATCTCCGCCGTGCTGCTCACCAGCATGGTGTTCGCGCTCGGCGGCTTCATCAATGCCCTGTTCGCCAAGAACTTCGATCAGATTTCCTGGTTCCCGACCTTCGTACTGACGCCGCTCACTTACCTCGGCGGCGTGTTCTATTCGATCACGATGCTGCCCTCCTGGGCACATATCGTGTCGCACGCCAATCCCATTCTGTATATGGTCAGCGCCTTCCGATACGGCTTTCTGGGCACATCGGATGTCGATCTGCGCCTGGCGTATGGGATCATGGTCGCCGCGGCCGGCGGGATGTTCGCGCTGGCCGTGACGTTGATGAATCGGGGCACCGGCATTCGAGACTAACCGGCATTCGAGACTAAGGGAGAGAATATGTTGACCGCGACAAGTACAGCAGCCGCGTCATGGCGCCGCGGCGGCGCGATATTGTCAGGAGTATTTTTTGGTGTATTGGTGTGCGCTGCGGCCACCGATACGGCGGCGGGCGCGGACATGCTGGGCTTTTCCGCGAGCGGTGCGGCGGCCGAGGCGGTGCTCGAACAGCGCTTCGATGCGGATTTGTCGGCGGCGGAATTAAGATCGTGGATGGAGCAGATGGCCTCCGAACCGAATCACGTCGGCTCGGCGCATGACAAAGCGAATGCGGAATTTCAGCTGAAGAAGTTTCGCGAATGGGGCTGGGACGCATCCATTGAAACTTTCTCCGTGCTGTATCCGACGCCCCGACAAGTGTCGCTGGAATTGGTGGCGCCCACGCATTTCACTGCGCGTTTGACCGAGCCGCCGATTGCCGGTGACAGCACTTCCTCGAAAACCAAGGATCAGCTGCCGGCTTACAACGTGTACGGCGCGGATGGCGACGTGACCGCCGACCTGGTGTACGTCAACCAAGGAATGCCGGACGACTACAAGGAACTCGAACGTCAGGGCGTGAGCGTCAAGGGCCGGATCGTGTTGGCGCGCTACGGCGGGGGCTGGCGCGGACTCAAACCGAAGCTTGCCTACGAGCACGGCGCGGTGGGTTGCCTCATCTACTCGGATCCGCGCGACGATGGCTACGGCGCGGGGGATGTCTATCCGAAAGGCGGTTACCGTCCGCGCGATGCCGTGCAGCGCGGTTCGGTGCAGGACTTGGTGCTCTACACCGGCGATCCTCTGACTCCGGGCGTAGGCGCCACGGCCGGTGCCAAGCGGCTGACCATCCAAGATGCCAAGACCATCTTGAAAATTCCGGTGTTGCCGATTTCATATGCGGCGGCCGAACCCTTGCTGGCCGCCCTCGGGGGCCGCGTGGCGCCTGAGGCCTGGCGCGGCGGTTTGCCGCTTGCCTATCATTTGGGACCGGGTCCGGCGAAAGTGCATATGAAAGTGCTGTCGGACTGGAGCCAAAAGACGCTGTATGACGTGATCGCGACCATCCGCGGCGCGCAGGAACCGGATCGATGGATCGTGCGCGGCAATCATCACGATGGCTGGGTATTCGGCGCGACCGATCCGTTGGCCGGGCAAGTTGCGTTAATGGCCGAAGCCAAGTCGATCGGCAAGTTGGTCAAAGAGGGATGGCGGCCGCGCCGCACTCTGGTGTACGCCAGCTGGGATGGCGAGGAGCCGGGACTGCTGGGGTCGACCGAATGGGCAGAAGATCACGCAGCAGAACTCAAGAGCAAGGCGGCGCTGTACGTCAATTCCGACACGAATGGTCGCGGCTATCTCGACGTGGAAGGCAGCCATGAATTGCAGCACTTCGCCAGCGAGGTGGCGCGCGATGTAATGGATCCGGAAACCGGCCGCAGCGTGCTGGCGCGGGCGGATGCCAAGGAGCGGGTAGAGCACTACGAAAACCCCGCTCACGGCAATCCAAACAGTCATGCGGGCACGGATCTTGACCTGGGCGCGCTGGGTTCCGGATCGGATTTCACGCCCTTCCTGCAGCACCTGGGAATCAATTCGCTGAATATCGGCTTCGACGGTGAAACCGATTACGGTGTATATCACTCCGCGTACGACTCATTCGATCACTACCGGCGGTTCGTCGATCCGGATTTCCAGTACGGCGTGGCGCTCGCCAAGGTGGCGGGGCGTCTGATGCTGCGCGCCTCACAGGCGCAAGTGCTGCCGGCGCAACAAAATGATTTTGCCGCTTCGGTCGCGGGCTACGACGAAGAACTGCATAAACTCGCCGACGGCATGCGCGTGAAGTCGCACGAATTGTCCAACATGCTGGACGGCGATGACTACAAGCTGGCTGCGGATCCGAAGCTGCCGCGTGCGCCGCCGCCGCGGGAGGCGGAGGTTCCGCACCTAAATTTTGCCGAGCTCGACAATGCCGTCGCGAATCTGGAGCGCAGCGCGAAAGCCTTCGATCAGGAATATGCGCGGCTTGCAGCCAGCGAGGATTCAGGCGCCAATGTGCCTTTGGAACGGCTGAACGCAATACTGACACAGCTCGAACAGACCCTGACCGACCCGAAAGGATTGCCGGGCCGCGAATGGTATAGACATATGCTGTATGCACCAGGTTTCCATACCGGGTATGGGGTGAAGACGCTGCCCGGTATTCGCGAAGCAATCGAAGAGCGCCGTTGGGATGAAGCGAATCAATATATAGGGGTGGTCTCGCGTGCGATCAACGCCTACAGTGCGAGCTTGGACAGCGCCAAGGTTCCTTAACGAAGCCTTAGTCGTGTATCGTGCCCAACTTAAGTCCAGACTTCTTTAAGGAGACGAACGATGACCGAAGAAAAGCAGCAAAAGTTCACCGCTAAGGTACGCCGCGGTCTGGTGTGGGTACACACGGTCGCGGCTGCCGAACTCGCCAAGAAAAAGGCGGAGGCAACCGGCGTCAGGATTGAAGGATTTACCGCGAGCGAACTCGCCGACGTGGAGTCCGCGCTGACATGGATCGCTCAGAACAAGGAAACGGCGAGCGCCGAACCAGCTCCTTAAGCGGGAGGTCGGGACGAACGCAGTGGTCCTAAGTCCCTCAAGGGTGCTAGGCCTTAAGGTTTGGCGGCGGCGCTATCGATGCGCCGCCGCGAATCTGTCTGCGACGGACGACAATTCCCGGCTTCCCCTCCGGCATCAAATGGTCTGCGATACACTATTGGCATGGCCCGTAAACGCGCATTAGTCGTCGACGATTCGAAGTCGGCTCGCGTCATCTTGAGCCGCATGCTCGAGAAGTACGACATTGAAGTCGACATGGCGGAGGCCGCCGAGCAAGCCATTGAATACTTGAAGAACAATCGCCCGGACGCGATTTTCATGGACCATCTCATGCCCGGCATGGACGGCTTGCAGGCGGTGCAGAGCATCAAGAGCAATCCGCAGACGGCGATGATTCCCATCATGATGTACACCTCGCAGGAGGGCGAATTGTACGTGGGTCAGGCGCGCGCCTTGGGCGCCATGGGCGTGCTGCCGAAGCAGGTGCGCCCGGTTGATGTCTCGAAGGTTTTGTACGAATTACATTTGTTGCCGGACCGTCGCGACATGACCGAGCCTGTGCTGGCGCCGGTAGAATTGATCGGTGGCTCGGCGGTCGAACGAGTGCCTGACAGGAGACTGTCCGCCGCTGCTGCAACGGCCGATATCGATTGGGGACGCCGGATCGAGACCGCGGTGAAGGATCAGGCAGTCGATGTGCGGCGCTTTATCGTTGCAAGCCTCGATAGTTTCGCCTCGCGCATCGTCAGCGATGTGCGCGACTCTCTCCCGGCCGCTCCCGTGGAGCTTGCTCCCCCGGCGCCGCGCGTGGCGCAGCCGACCTGGCACGGGTCTGCCTGGATCGCCGCCGCCTGTCTGGTTGCCGTCGGATGCGCTGCGGGTTGGCTGTATGCGCGTGAGGTATTGGCGAAGTCGCGGGCCGAAGTTGCGTCCCTCACGTCGGCGAATGCCGAATTGCAGCGGGCGCGGCTCGAGCAATCGGCAACTGTCAAGGCATTGACCGCAGCCCTTGCGACCGCATCGGCGGTTGCCGGAGCGTCGACGGATCTGCCGTCGGCGGCGGGCGCAACGGGCGTGGCGACTCGAATCGAGCCGGTGCCCTACGGCGAGATTCCCTTCGACCGAGGGCGTCTGGACGTGCTGCGCGAGCTTCTGTCAAAACTTCAAGCGCAGGGATTTCGCGGCGTGGTGAAAATCACGAGCCTGCCGGGGATCTTCTGTCTCAGCGGTAATGCGACCGACGGATTCGTGCCGGCCGCCGCGAACTTATTGGTCGCCAAGTGCGATGTGATCGGCAATCCATTCGAAGAGTCCTTGTCCGGGCAGCAGCGTCAGTCCCTGGCATTCGCGAATTTGATCGCGGGCGTACGCCAGCGCACGGCGGGCGCCATCACGGTAGCCATCGAAAACGGCGGCAGCGGACGGCCCAGCACCCCTTACCCGCCGCGCATCGAATCGCTTACGGCCGGCGAATGGAATCGTGCCGCTGTCGCCAACAATCGCGTGGAATTCGCGGCGGAAAATACTGCGGGGCCAATCGCCACCGGTCAGTGACTGCCGTGATCAGAACGCGATTCTGACGAAGAACTCCGGGCCTTTGGTGCTGAAATCGAAAGATCCCGAATCCTTCGTCTGACGCGATGAGAGATCGGCTTTCACCGAGTTGTAGCCCAAGGCGAAGGCGATGTTGGGACGCAGCCGGTACAGGGCCGCGACTTCGTAGAAGGTCAGCGTGCCGTCAAGCTGGTCGACCGCCAATTTGAAATACTGCGCGCGGGCATCGAAATAAAAGCGCTTGCTCAGCACATAGGTGGCGTCGAGGCCGATGGTGGGGAAAGGGCCCGCCTGGTCTTCTCGCTGATCGACGTGCCGGTTTTGTGTGGACACGCGCGCGCGCGCGGAGATGTCCGTATCGTTGATGCCGATGGTGGCGGCGACCTCGAATTTTTCGCGATGCAGGAACGAGTATTCGTAGCTGATGCCGAGTGTGCGCAGGCTCAAATTGGTCTCGACCGGGTCTCCGCTTTGCAGCACGACGTCGCGAAATATCAGGGGCGCCGTGAGCGTCGTGTTGCCGGTTCGATCCAGGGCAAAATAATCAAAGCGCAGCCGGTGCCGCTCGCCCACCCGCACCATGGCTTGAAATTTCGGTTCGAAGTCGGACTTGTCCAGGCCGAAGATCTCTTCGGCATCGACCGGGGTACCCGGCACGCCCTGACTGCTGTCCAGGCGCATAGAGGTGTTCGATGAGACGTGCATGACGCCGAGCGACAGACGAACACGCTCGTCGGTGGGGCTCAAGTAATTGTCCGCGTGCGCGAGCGTCGCCACCAGCATCAGGGTCAGCACTGCCAGGCCATTCTTTATCATGTCGGTCTCCTCAAAATCAATTGGTCCGTCGCGGCGCGCTTTTGCGATGCCGGCAGGGAGGGGCTGATGCGCTCCAAGACGTGCGCGGCCGCGGCGCGCCAGCCGGTGAGCTTGCCGCCGTAGATGCCGAGTACGCGCGGCTTGGGTTCACGGTCGGTGCTGAAAATGGTTTCACGCGATCGGTCGAAGGCCGCCTGGCTGGCCGCGGGCAGAACGCGTAAGCCCGCAAAGCGCTGCGTGATGTGTTCGCGGGTCAGGTGCCGGAAAGCCGGAAAATAATGGCGCGCAACGGCGAGCAGGTATTCCTCTTCCTCCGGCAGCGGGTGCACATCGTCCGGCGCACCGTGGTAAGGAGTCTCAGTCGTGCCGATCAAGGTCGCGCCGTTCCACGGCATCACAAAAACGGCGCGGCCGTCCATTGGACTCTCCACATAGTAGATCCCGGCAGTCACCGCGAATGGCAGGACGATGTGCGTACCCTGCACCAGATCCACATCCGGAACCGCAATGGGCGGCCGCACTATGCCCGCGACGTGCGGGGCCCATGGGCCCGCCGCGTTGACCAGCACCCGGGCGGTGCACTCAACGGTCTGCGCACCGCTCACGTAACTCAGATTGACGCCGTCGTCGGTGAGAGTCGCCGCGCTGAAACTCGCCGGCACGGCGAGCTCCGCGCCGAGCGACAGCGCCGACTGCACCACCGCGCGGGTCAGCAAGGCATCATCCGTTTGCGCATCGTGATAGCGAATGACGGCGTCGAGCCCTTGGGTGTCGAGGCCGTCGAGCGCAGACCACTCGCGTCTGGGTATGGCGCCGAAGCGGGTGCTGGCGTCGAATCCCCCGAGCAGCGCATATATCCACAGCCCTAGTTTCAATTGCCAGGGCCGGCGCCGCGTGTCGCGGTACACGGGAATGAAGAAGGGCTTGAGCTCGACCAGCTCGGCGGCGATGCGCAGGTGAATGGCGCGCTCGCGCAGGCTCTCGCGCACCAACGCGAATTGACCGGACTCCAGGTAGCGCAGACCGCCGTGAATCAGCTTGCTGGAGCGGCTGGAGGTGCCACTGGCGAGTCCGTGCCGTTCGATGAGCAGAGCGCTGTGACCCGCCGCCGCCGCCGCCTGCAATACTCCCGCTCCGTGAATGCCGCCGCCGACGACGACTACATCGTATTGTTTCATTGCCATAAGTGAGTGTGAGAAATGGCGCTAGAATGCGGGAATACACGGGAACACTCCACTTTTTGGCAGTTGTCGCCATTCGCGAACAAGCCGCTGTGTTACGACCTGCCGTCGCGCTTTTCGTCGAATTCAATGACGGGCGAGCCTGAGGTGACTTCAATTTCACCGTCGACAATGGCGCCCTTGGCGATGGCAATCGTGCGAGCGCTGACCTTGCCGTGGATGACGGCTGTATAGCCGATCTCGAGTCGGTCCTTGACGATGAGGCCGCCGGTGATCTTGCCGGCGATGATGGCTTGTTCTGCTTGGATGAAGCCGTTCCAGGTTCCGCTGGCGGACAGATTCAGGCCGCCGGCTATCTCGCCGTCGCCATGCACCTCGCCGGAGACCACGAAATGCCCGGCGCCGCGTATATTGCCCACAATGACCGACTCGGCGCCGATGAAGGTGGGGGTGGTTGAACTCCCCTCGAGAAACCGCCGTTTTTGCGCGCTCATGGGGCCTTATTATCCTATCCGGGGCGGCCTGTGATGTGACGAGCTTGGCGTCGCCGCGACATGGCGATTCGCAGTAGAATGTGTGGCTGTTGGAAACTTCTCTCGAGTGTGAACATGGTCATGAATAAAGCGCTGGTCGGTGTCTGTTTGGCGGTGTTGCTGGGTCTGGCCGGCTGTAGCCGACAACAAAGCGACTGGGAAAAAACCCGGGCCGCGAACACTACGGACTCGTATGAACAATTCCTGAAGAAGTATCCGAGCGGCGAATTCACGGCGCAGGCGCAGGCCCGCGTCAAGGAGTTATACGAGGAGCGCGACTGGCAAAAAGCGCGCGACACCGATACGCAGGAGGCCTACCAAGCGTTTCTGAAGCAGTACCCGGAAGGGAAATGGACGGAAGAGGCACGCATCCGCGTAGAGAATTTCACACTGGCCCAGGCACCGTCGAACGGCGCAGCTGTCGGAGCAGAGAGCGGCAACGCGCCCGCGAGTCCTGCAGGCGGCGACGCAACCCCGGCAGCCGCCGCCTCCGCAACGCCTCCTGCGAAGCCCGTGAAACCTGCGCCGATCGCAGCGGCCAAGGCTGCAGGCGAAGGCCCCTACGGTATTCAGCTCGGCGCCTTCAAGTCGAGCGCCGATGCGGCCAACAAGCGTTGGGCGCATCTGGAGAAGGAGTATCCGAAGGCTCTGGCGGGACTGTCGCCGACAGTGTCGCCGAAGAAGAGCGGCGCCGGAACGCTGTATCGCTTGCAGGCCGTAGGACTCACCGAGAAACATGCGCGCGCGGTTTGCGCTTCAATGAAGGCCAAGGCACAGGCCTGTGTAGTAATACACCACTAGGCGGCCGTAACGCCGAAAGCGGGCGTTGCAGGCGGTCGAGTTGCGTCACCAGTGACAATTCTTGTCAGCTCCCGCGGCTGCGCTGGCGCATAACTATATGAATTGATTGTATTTGCCGCCTGGCACGTAGCTTGCTTAACCCTCAGGGTGAGCTCTTTGCCACGGTAGGGATTTGAGATGCAATCGCAAATCATCGCCTTATTGGTCCCCGACGGATGCCGCCAGGCGACCTTGTTAGTGCGCCGTGGTGACGGACAGTTTGCGTTCGAAGGAATCGATGCTCGCGTGGCCTCGGCCACCCGGGTGGCCGCAAGCTGGTTTCGCCAAGGCCCGCCGATCGATCGTAGACCCGACTGCCCCCGCGTTGGCTACGAAGTGATGGAGGTGCCTGCGTTATAGAGCTCAAGTTTTCTGTTTTCCCTCCCTTGTGTCAGTCTTGGCGCCGCGAACCGCTTCCCCGTTCGCGGCGCTTTTTTTTACTCGCGAATACCTGCCTGGTCCAAGATGAAGGCGTACTCCATCGCAATCTCGCGATAACGTTCGAATCGGCCTGACTTGCCGCCATGGCCGGATTCCATGTCGGTGCGCAGCAGCAGCGCATGCCGGCCGGTGTTGAGAGCGCGCAGTTTGGCGATCCATTTGGCGGGCTCGTAGTACTGCACCTGGCTGTCCCACAATCCGGTGGTGATGAACATGGCCGGATAGGCTTGCGTGCCTACGTTGTCATAGGGCGAGTACGACAGCATGTACTCATAGTCCTGGAGCTTGTTGGGATTGCCCCATTCGTCGTATTCGTTGGTGGTGAGCGGAATGCTGTCGTCCAGCATGGTGGTGACCACGTCGACGAAGGGTACCAGGGCGACGATGCCGCGATAGTCGTCGGGACTTAAGTTGGCCACCGCGCCCATCAGCAATCCGCCGGCGCTGCCGCCCATGGCGAACACTCTCTCCCTGTCCGCGTAGCGTTGGGCGGTGAGGTGGCGAGTCACGTCGATGAAGTCGGTGAAGGAATGCATCTTGTTGAGCGTTCGACCGTCGTCGTACCAGGAGCGGCCCATTTCCTGGCCGCCGCGCACATGCGCGATGGCATAGACGAAGCCGCGGTCGAGCAGGCTTAGGCGTGCGGACGTGAAGCTCGGATCGGTCGATAGCCCATAGGCCCCATAGGCGTATTGCAGCAGCGGTGCGGAGCCGTCGCGCTTAATTCCTGCGCGGTACACCAGGGACACGGGGATGCGCGTGCCGTCGCGTGCCGTCGCGAACAGAAATTCGGTGCGGTAGTTGGCGGGGTCGTAGCTGCCGACGACCGGGTCGCGCTTCAGCAGAGTCTGCTGTCGGGTGCGAATATTGTAGTCGTAGATCGTGGCCGGCGTGGTGAGCGAGGAATAAATGTAGCGCACCAGCTCGGTGTCGAGCTCCGGATTGACCGAGAGTGAGGCGGCGTAGGCCGGCTCGTCACTGGCGATGAAGAACTCGGCCCCTGCCGGCCAGGGCGTGATGCTGATTTTCGCGAGGCCGCCGCTGCGTACCGAGAGCGCCAGGAATCCGGTGAAGACGTCGAAGTCTTCGATGAAGGTGTCGTCGCGATGCGCGACCATATCCTGCCAGCCGGCACGATCGGATTCGCGGCCGATGGCCACGCGCATCAGCCGAAAATTGCGCGCCAGCCAATTGGTTCGGAGGATGAAGTCGCCGCCGAGATGTTCCAGCTGATATTCGTGATCGGGCTCGTGAGTCAGAAAAGTCTTGAAGGTCAGTGCCGGATCATCGGCCTCCGCATAGCGCCACTCCGATGACACGGTGCTTTCCATGTGGATAAATAAGAAGCGGTCGGATTTCGATTTGGAGACACCGGTGTAGAAGCTCTTGTCTGTTTGCTCGAACGCCAGCGAGTCCTGCCGCGGGTCGGTGCCGAGCACATGCTTTTTGACGTAGATGCCGAGCAAGGTCTCCGGTTCCTTTTCGACATAGAGCAGCGTTCGGTTGTCGGCGGCCCAGGCCAGGTCGGCCTCGACGTCGGGAATGGTCACGGCGGCAATCTCGCCGGTGGCCAAATTCTTGAAGCGCAGGGTGTACTGACGACGGCCCACCGTGTCCTCGCAAAACGCCAGCCAGGTGTTATCCGGCGAGACTTCCAAGGAGTCGATGCGGTAGTAGTCATGCCCGGCCGAGAGCACATTGGCGTCGAGCAGGATTTCTTCCGGCGCCTCGAGGGATCCCTTCCGCCGCGCGAAAATCGGGTGTTCCTTGCCGGGCTCGAAACGGCTGTAGTACCAGTAACCCTGTTTGCGGTAGGGCACGGAGGAATCGTCTTGCTTGATACGGGCGACGATTTCTTCGTACAGGGTGTTTTCAAAGGGCTTCGCTGCGCTCATGTAGCGCTCGCGGTAGGCATTCTCTGCCTGAAGGTAGGCCAGCACCTGCGGATTGGCGCGCTCATCGTCGCGCAGCCAGTAGTAGGGGTCGGTCCGGACCCCGTTGGGCGAAGTCACGGCGTGGGGCGAAATGGCGGCAACGGGAGGAACGGGCGCGGCGGAAGATGGGTAATTGTTCGCATTCATGGGGGTTTTTGGCTACTTGTCCTAGGGTCGGGCGGGAGTATAGTCAGATGCGCCGCAGCTGCGGCACCAGACCGCAGCAAAGGGGGAGGAGGACTATGCAGACCGTGGATCAATTACTTAAATTGAAGGGCACGGAAGTTTTCTCCGTCGCCCCACAGGATTCGGTGTTGCACGCCATCGAAATCATGGCCACCCGCCATGTGGGCGCGCTCCTGGTCATGAGCGAGGCCACGCTGATCGGCATTATCTCCGAGCGCGATTACGCCCGGAAAGTGATCCTGAAAAACCGCTCCTCGCACGACACGCCGGTGGGCGACATCATGACTTCGCCGGCGGTGAGCGTCACGCCGGAAGACACGGTACATGACTGCATGAAGCTCATGACCGAGGGCCGATTTCGGCACCTGCCGGTGGTTAAAGGCGGCCGCGTCGCGGGCATGCTGTCCATCGGCGATCTGGTCAAGGCCGTGATTCAGGAGCAATCCGAGCACATCGAGCAGTTGGAGCGGTATATCGCTGGGTGAGCGGCGACACGGCGATTGACGGTGATGTTCAGCTAGGTATTATGAGCCGCATACTGAAGGCGCGCTCAGCGGCGACTGCCCCGACCCGATGCTCAAATTGAGCGTCTAGAACCGATTTAAGTTGTTGTTTTAAAAGGCTCTGCGGTGTACCGCAGGGCTTTTTTAATCATGGGCGCACGAAATGACGAATCGGGACACTGCAGAATTCGAGACCAGCCTTAACGGCGCGGACCCGCGCAACGGCGATTGGGGCCTGTGCCGCGCCGCGTATGAGAGGGATTCCTGCGGATTCGGGCTGATCGCAAGCCTCGACGATCAGGCCAGTCATTGGGTATTGCAGACGGCCATCAGCTCTTTGAATCGCCTGACCCACCGCGGCGCGATTGCCGCTGACGGCAAGACCGGCGATGGCTGCGGGTTGTTGATCAAGCAGCCAACCGCATTTCTGCGCGCCGTGGCGCAGGAGTCCGGACTGACCCTGGCGCCGCTGTTCGCGGCCGGCCTCGTGTTCCTGAATCGCGATACGGCCAAGGCGGCCCATGCGCGGCAAGTACTCACCGAGCAACTGCAGCTGGAAAAACTCAAAGTCGCCGGTTTCCGGGTGATGCCGCTGGATCCGGGCGCCTGCGGCTCCGAGGCATTGAAGACACTGCCTGTCATCGAGCAGATGTTCGTTAGTGCCGGGCGCGATCTCGACGAGGCCACCTTCAACCGGAAATTATTTCTGGCGCGCCGCCGCGCGGAAAAGCATTTGGAGAGCGGCGATCCGATTTTCTACGTGCCCTCGCTCTCGGCCAGCACCATAGTCTACAAGGGCATGGTGATGCCACAGTACCTGGCGCAGTTCTATCCGGATCTCAAGGATCCGCGCATGCAAGCCTCGGTGGTGGTTTTCCATCAGCGATTCTCCACCAACACCATGCCGCAGTGGCGCCTGGCGCATCCTTACCGTTATCTCGCGCATAACGGCGAGATCAACACCGTTCAGGGCAATCGCAGCTGGGCGGTGGCGCGCGGCCCGCTGTTCCGCTCGCCGGTGCTGCCTGACCTGTCGGACGTGCTGCCTGTGGTGTCGTTGACGGGCTCGGATTCGCAGTCACTCGATAATATGCTTGAACTGCTTCTGGTGGGCGGGCTCGATCCCATGCACGCCATGCGCATGCTGGTGCCGCCGGCATGGCAGTCGGTGGACATGATCGATCCCGACCTCAAGGCCTTCTACGAGTACTACGCCACGCACATGGAGCCCTGGGATGGGCCGGCCGGCATCGTGCTGACCGATGGCCGCTATGCCGTGTGCACTCTGGATCGCAATGGCCTGCGCCCGGCGCGCTGGGTGATCACCAACAATCGGCATATCACCATCGCCTCCGAAGCGGGGGTGTGGGACTACCTGCCGGAAGATGTGGTGAAGAAGGGCAAGCTGGGGCCGGGCGAGATGCTGGCGCTCGACCTGCAGACGTCCGAACTGATGGACACCAAGCGGGTGGACGATCTGTTGAAGAGCCGCCATCCGTACAAGGCGTGGCTGAAGAAGGGCGTGCGCTACTTGCAAACCGATCTCATCGATCCGCGCCTCGCCGCGGAGCCCTTCGATCGCGACACGCTGGCGCTGTTCCAGAAAATGTACAACGTGTCGGCAGAGGAGCGCGACGACATCATCCGCGTCCTGGCTGAAGATGAGAGCGAGGCCGTGGGCTCGATGGGCGATGACACACCCATGCCCGTGCTGTCGAAGAAAGTACGCTCTCTCTATGACTACTTTCGCCAG
The DNA here is from genome assembly GCA_040002315.1 of Gammaproteobacteria bacterium. GTDB lineage: Bacteria > Pseudomonadota > Gammaproteobacteria > Steroidobacterales > Steroidobacteraceae > Bog-1198. The sequence goes on along the minus strand of JBDUEQ010000063.1, from coordinate 15,729 downwards.
CAGTTCGCGCAGGTCACGAATCCGCCCATCGATTCCTTGCGCGAAAGCATCGTGATGTCGCTGCAGACGCAAATCGGCCCTGAGTGCAATATTTTTGTGCCGGCGCAGCAGCATGCCGAACAAATCGTGCTGTCCTCACCGGTGCTGTCGCAGCGCAAGCTGCGACAGATCGTGGCGCTGGCGGATTCGGGTGTGCCGAACGAGTTCATCGATCTGCAGTACGACGAGCAGGTGGACCTCAAAACCGCGTTGACCAAGGTCTGCGATCAAGCGGAAGCGGCCGTGCGCAACGGCAAGGTCGTGCTGCTGTTGTCGGACCGCTATCTGGTCAAGGGCAAGGTGCCGGTGCATGCGCTGCTCGCCACCGGCGCGGTGCATCATCGCTTGGTCAAGACCGGGCTGCGCTGCAAGTGCAATATTCTGGTGGAGACGGGCACGGCGCGCGATTCGCATCATTTTGCCTGTCTGATCGGCTACGGCGCCACGGCCGTCTATCCGTTCCTTGCCTACCAGACCCTGTTCGACCTGATGCGCAAGGGCGCGCTGAAAATGGAAGCCGCCATGCGGCAGGAACTGGGGCGCAGTTATCGCCGCGGCATCCGCAAGGGCCTGTTCAAGATCATGTCCAAGATGGGCATCTGCACGATCGCGAGTTATCGCAGCGCGCAGCTGTTCGAGATTGTGGGCCTCGGCGATGAAGTCGTCGGGTTGTGCTTCGAGGGCTCCGACAGCCGCATCCAAGGCGCCGACTTCGAGGATCTGAAAGCCGATGCCGATTACCTGGCACGACGTGCCTGGGACCGCAGCGAGGGCGTCGAGCAGGGTGGCCTGCTCAAGTACATGCACAATGGCGAGTACCACATGTACAACCCCGACGTCATCGCGACTCTGCAGTCGGCGGTGATGACCGGCGACTATGAGCAGTACCGTGAGTTCGCCGCATTGGTGAATGAGCGACCGGTGTCGTGTATTCGCGATCTATTGAAGTTGAATACGCAGACCGCCGCCGTGCCCCTCGACGAGGTGGAATCAATCTCCGCGATTCTCAAGCGTTTCGACAGCGCCGGCATGTCCTTGGGCGCACTATCTCCCGAGGCGCACGAGGCGCTGGCCATCGCCATGAACCGCCTGGGCGCGCGTTCGAATTCGGGAGAGGGCGGCGAGGACCCGGTGCGCTACGGCACGGAGAAGAACTCCAAGATCAAGCAGGTGGCGTCGGGCCGCTTTGGGGTAACGCCCGAGTACTTGATCAGCGCCGAGGTGCTGCAGATAAAAATTGCGCAGGGTGCGAAGCCCGGCGAGGGCGGTCAGCTGCCCGGGCACAAGGTGAACGACATGATTGCGCGCCTGAGATTCGCGCGCCCCGGCGTCGGGTTGATTTCACCGCCGCCGCACCACGATATTTATTCCATCGAGGATTTGGCGCAGCTGATTTTCGACTTAAAGCAGGTCAATCCGCGCGCCCTGGTGTCGGTGAAGCTGGTGGCCGAGCCCGGCGTGGGCACGGTGGCCGCGGGTGTCGCCAAGGCCTATGCGGATTTGATCACCATCAGCGGCTACGACGGCGGCACGGGCGCAAGCCCTCTGTCCTCGATCAAGTATGCCGGCACGCCCTGGGAGCTGGGCCTCGCCGAGACGCACCAGACACTGCGCGCCAATGAGCTGCGGCATCGGGTGCGCCTGCAGACCGACGGTGGCTTGAAAACCGGCCTCGATGTGATCAAGGCGGCGCTGATCGGCGCCGAGAGTTTCGGCTTCGGCACGGCGCCCATGGTGGCGCTCGGCTGCAAGTATCTGCGCATTTGTCATCTCAATAATTGCGCGACGGGGGTGGCCACGCAGCACAATGTGTTGCGCAGCAAGTACTTCATCGGCCTGCCGGACATGGTGATCAATTACTTCAAGTTCGTGGCGCAGGAGTGCCGCGAAATCATGGCCTCCGTGGGCGTGCGCAGCCTCGCCGAGCTCATCGGGCGTACCGAGCTGTTGCAGATTCTGCCGGGGGAGACCTCCAAACAACGCAAACTGGATTTGTCCCCGGTGCTGGCCAATTCCGCGCTGGTGTCGAACAAACCGCAGTATTGCGTCGACCCGCACAATGAGCCGTACGACAAGGGCGTGCTGGCAGAGACGATGCTGGCGGACATGCAGGGCGCGATCGACGCCAAGTCAGGGGGGCAGTTCTCCTATGCGGTGAGCAACTACAACCGCTCCATCGGTGCGCGCATCTCCGGAGAGATTGCCAAGCACTGGGGTAACACCGGCATGAGCGCGGCGCCGTTGGTGGTTACGTTGAAAGGTTCGGCGGGACAGAGCTTCGGCGTATGGAATGCCGGCGGGCTGCACCTGCATCTCGAGGGCGAGGCCAATGACTACGTGGGCAAAGGCATGGCGGCGGGCAAGATCGTGTTGAAGCCGCACGCGGACTCGAGTTTCACGGCGCGCGAGACCATTATCATGGGTAACACCTGTCTATACGGTGCCACCGGCGGCGAACTGTATGCGGCCGGAGTTGCCGGAGAACGATTTGCCGTGCGCAATTCCGGAGCGCTCGCCGTGGTGGAAGGCACGGGCGATCACTGTTGCGAGTACATGACGGGCGGCGTGGTGTGCGTGCTCGGCCGCACCGGCGTGAACTTCGGCGCGGGCTTCACCGGCGGCTTTGCCTATGTACTCGATATGGAACGCGATTTCGTCGACCGCTACAATCATGACTTGATCGACATCCACCGGGTATCGCCCGAGGGTATGGGAATACATGTGCAGCACTTGCGCGGCCTGATCGAGCAGCATGTCGAGGCCACGGGCAGCGTGTGGGGCGCGCAGTTGCTCAATGATTTCCGCAGCTATATCGGCCGATTCTGGGTGGTCAAGCCGAAAGCGGCAGAAATCAACTCATTGCTGGAAAATCTGCGGCGCGCGGCTTGATCGAGCCGCCCTTGCAAATTCACAAGCGAAATCTCCATGGCCGATAATCACCTGCAATTTCTCGACATTCCGCGCAAGGAACCCGACAAGCTGGCGGTCGAGGTGCGCAGCAAGGAATTTCGCGAGATCTATTCTCAGTACAGTGACGAGCAGGCGGGCAGCCAAGCGGGGCGCTGCATTGCCTGCGGCAACCCGTTTTGCGAGTGGAAATGTCCGGTCCACAATTACATTCCCAATTGGCTCAGTCTGGTGAAGGACGGCAAGCTGTTCGAGGCGGCGGAGCTGTCGCATCAGACCAACTCGCTGCCGGAGATGTGCGGCCGCATCTGCCCGCAGGACCGATTGTGCGAGGGCGCGTGCACCCTCAATGACGGGATCGGTGCGGTGAGCATCGGCGCCATCGAAAAATACATCACGGACGAGGCATTCAAGCAGGGCTGGAAGCCCGACATGTCGAACGTAGTGCGCACAGGCAGGCGCGTGGCCGTAGTGGGTGCGGGTCCCGCGGGATTGGCATGCGCCGACATTCTGGTGCGCAACGGCGTGACCCCGGTGGTGTTCGACCGGTATGCGAAGATCGGCGGCTTGCTGACCTTCGGCATTCCGCCGTTCAAGCTCGAGAAAGAAGTCGTCGAGAAGCGCCGCGAGATCATGGAAGGCATGGGCGTGGAATTTCGTCTGAATGTCGATGTGGGACGCGATGTCGGTTTCGATGCACTGTCCCGCGAATTCGATGCGGTGTTTCTCGGCATGGGCACCTACAACTATGTGAAGGGCGGATTCGCCGGCGAGGATTTGCCCGGTGTGCACGAGGCGCTGCCCTATCTCATTTCCAACATCAATCGGGAACTTAGGCTCGAGAACGAGTCGTCGCGTTTCATCGACATGCGTGCCAAGCACGTGGTGGTGCTGGGCGGCGGCGACACGGGCATGGATTGCAATCGCACCGCCATTCGCCAGGGCGCAAGCAGCGTCACCTGCACGTACCGCCGCGACGAGAACAACATGCCGGGCTCGCGCCGCGACTACAAGAACAGCAAGGAAGAGGGCGTCACCTTCTTGTTCAATAGACAGCCCATTGAGATCGTGGGCTCGGATCGGGTGCAGGGCGTGAAGTTGGTGGAGACTCGCTTGGGGCCGCCGGGGCCGCGCGGCCGCCGCATCCCGGAAGTGGTGCCGGGCACGGAAGAGACGATCGATGCCGATGCGGTGATCATTGCCTTCGGTTTTTTGCCCAGCCCCGCTGATTGGTTCGAGCAGCAGCAAATCGCCCTGCATGCCAACGGCCGGGTGCGCGTGTCCGGGTCGCCGCAGCAGAAGTTTCAGACCACGAACCCGAAGGTGTTCGCGGGCGGCGATATGGTGCGCGGCTCGGATCTCGTGGTCACTGCCGTGTTCGAAGGACGCGAGGCTGCGCAGGGAATATTGCGGTACTTGGGCTTAAAATCGCGGGCGCAAGCTTAGCTAGGCTCGCCGCGGCTCTTGATGAGCGCATCTGCTTCGCTCGGCGTGAGACTGCCGTTACAATCGAACACTACGTCGAAGAGGCTTTGACGCGCACCAGGATCTCGTCCGCGGCGGTGGCCTGTACAGAGACTAGTTGACCCCTCAATACGTACAAAAGCAACGCTGGGATATTGAGGTCCGAAAACGGCGAGTATTCGCGGCCGATATTGGCTACTCTGACGCCATGGAACTCGACTCAGATGCTTGTTTTCGTGCGGTGCGGGCCCGCGATCGCCGCTTCGACGGCCGATTCTTCGTCGCTATCACCTCCACGAATATTTATTGCCGCCCCATTTGTCCGGCGCGCCCGGCAAAGCGCGGCAATATGCGCTTCTATGCCAGCGCGGCGGGCGCTGAAGGCGCGGGTTTCAGACCCTGCCTGCGGTGCCGCCCGGAGCGAGCGCCGGGACTGGCGTCCGTCGATGCGGTGAGCCGGCTGGTCGGCGCGGCCATTTCGGGCATCGAAGAACACGCGCTGTCCAGCGCCAAAGTCGGCGAATTGGCGGCAGCGCTCGGGGTCAGCGATCGGCATCTGCGCAGGGTCACCGAGTCCGAGCTCGGTGTGTCGCCCATCGAACTCGCGCAGACGCAGCGGCTGTTGCTGGCGAAGCGCTTGCTGGCCGACACGCGCATGAGCCAGACCGACATTGCCTTTGCCAGCGGTTTCGGCAGCGTACGGCGTTTCAATGCCCTGTTCAAATCGCGCTACGGCTTAAGTCCGCGGGAATTGCGCGGCGCGGCGGGCGCCGCGGAGGGCTTGCACTGTCACTTGGAATTTCGGCCGCCGTTTGCCTGGCGCAGCCTGCTCGATTATCTGCGCACGCGCGCCGTTCCGGGAGTGGAGATGGCTGACGCCACCCATTATCGGCGCACCGTGTCCATCGATCAGCACGAGGGCTGGATTGCGGTGTCGCTGGGTAGGAAGAACAATGCGCTGAACGTGGAGATGTCGCCGTCACTGGCGCCGGTCATCGGCGCGGTCATCGTGCGTGTGAAGCGTCTTTTCGACTTGGGCGCTGTACCGGATGCGGTGAGTGCTCATCTGGTCCAGGACCCGCTGCTGGCGAAAACGGTGCGGCGAATTCCGGGCTTGCGCGTGGCCGGGGCCTTCGACGGCTTCGAACTCGCGGTGCGGGCCATCTTAGGACAGCAGGTGTCGGTCAAAGGCGCAACGACACTGGCGGGGCGCTGGGCGCAGGCCTTCGGTACTCCGATTGCAACACCATACCCTGAACTCAATCGCCTGACCCCGACAGCGCAGGGGATAGTGGCGGTATCCGCGGATGAGATCGCGGCGCTCGGCATCGTGGGTGCCCGCGCGCGCTGCCTGGCGGCGCTTGGGCAGGCGGTGCTCGAGCGAAAAATCGCGCTGACGTTTGCAGCGAATGTCGAAGAGCAGATCGAGGCGCTGATGCGCCTGCAGGGCATCGGCCCCTGGACGGCGCAGTACATCGCCATGCGCGCATTGCATTGGCCGGACGCCTTTCCCAGCGGCGATCTCATGCTCATGCGGGCAGCGAACACCACCCAAAAGCAATTAGAAAAGCTCGCCGAAGCCTGGCGGCCCTGGCGGGCGTACGCGACCCATTATTTATGGCAGTCACTCGGAGTTCATCCATGAACGCATTCACTTATTTCGACAGTCCCATCGGCCGCCTCTTGCTCACCACGGACGGGACCGCGTTGACGGGCCTGCACATGGAGGTAAGCCGCAAGGTGCAATCCACTGAAGGATCGGTGGAAGACGCCTCCGTGACGCCTCTGCCGCAGACGGTACGACAGCTCCGCGAGTACTTCGCCGGAACGCGGCGTGAGTTCGATCTGCCGCTGCGCCTTGCGGGCACGGCATTTCAGCAGCGCGTGTGGCGCGGGTTGACCGAAATTCCGTACGGGGAGACTTGCAGTTATGGGCAGCTGGCGAAGCGCATCAACAAACCCAGTGCGTCGCGGGCGGTGGGCCTGGCCAACGGCAGCAATCCCGTTTCAATTCTGGTGCCCTGTCATCGGGTGATCGGCGCCGACGGCTCGTTGACGGGATATGGCGGGGGCCTCGAGCGCAAGCAATGGCTGCTGGCGCATGAGGGTCAGATCAGCGGCAGGGTGACGGTAAACACGGCGCCGCCACCATCGGTTCGATTGCCGGCCACGGCCCTGCCGCCGTGAAATTCGGCCACCAGCCGCACGATGTACAAGCCCAATCCAAAGTGCGGCTTGTCGTCGCGGCCCTGGCGCTGCTCGAAGAGTGACTCGAACAGGCGGCCAAGGAGTTCGGGCGGAATCGGCGGCCCATCGTTGATCACTTGCAGCACATAGCTGCTCTGCGCTCGATCCAGACGAACGGTGATGGTGCCGCCCGCGGGACAGAAATCCACGGCGTTTTCGATCAGCTTGTCGAGCATCTGTACCAAGAGGTCGGGTGCGCCGCGAAAGAAACAGGGATCGGCAGGGGTCGCGAGCGCGAAATGCGACTGCGCAAAGCCGTCGCGATACGCAGCCACGGCCGAGGCTACGATGTCGCTCAAATCGAAGTTCACCCGCTCCGCCTGCTTGATGCTCTCTTCGACTCGTGCCGCGGCACCCAGAGCGCTCAAAATTGATTGCAATCGCTGAGTACCCTCGCGCGCACGCGTGACAAAGAGCCGCTGATCGTCGCGAAGGCCCTCGGATTCCAAGTTATCCAACGAGGAGCGCACGATGGTGAGCGGTGTGCGCAGCTCGTGCGACAGCTTGCCTCCCAGGGTGCGCAGATACTGGGTGTGCTCGTTGAGACGTCCGAGCAGGCGTTCGAAGCTGCGGGACAGATCGCTGATCTCATCGCCGCCGGCGGATTCCGGCATCTCGAGGCGGATTTTTCCGTCGGCTTCCACAGCGGAATCAGCTGCGTCACGCAACCGGCCGATCCTGACACTGATCCAGGTCGCAAAGCCGAACATGACGATGACGGCCGCGGCCGTGGCCAGCAAGGTGAGGTTGAAGAGACGAATCACCGCGCGATCGCGGAGGCCGAGCAGTTGATCCGCCGCTTGCTGGAGAAATACGGCGCCGCGCACACGGCCATCAATCACAATGGGAGCGGCGGCCGTCAGCAGTAAATCCTGGCTCATCGCGCTGCGCACCCATTGCGCGTGGGGTTGCCCGGCGAGCGCGGCAGCCACGCTTTCACCGCCCTGGCCGTAGGGGGTGGATAACTGCAGCGGAAAATTCGACGTGTCGACGGCCATCAGGCGCCGATACCAGGGCTCTGACTCCTCGGTATCGCCGGGCGCGCGTGCGCTCACCTTGCCGGCCTCCCCGAGCTTCAGCGCATTGGTGTCGAGGACGGCGACGCGCGTGCCGTCTCGTATGAAGGTGCTCAGCAACTCATTGAGACCCGGCGTCATGAAGAATAGATGCCCCCCCTCCGACACGGCGATGGCATCGACGCCGGCCTTGCCGCCGCCGCTGCCATCCTGCGCTTCGACCCAGAGTCGTGAAGCGACAAAGCTCGAGGGTATGCGCACTTCGAGGTGGTAGCCCGTCGAAGTCTGCAGCCAGAATGCCTGGATGCGCGGCTCTTCAACGGCATGGTCCTGGCCATCACCGCCGTTGGCGATGCTTTGGGCAGCTATCAAACCGGGCGCGTTGGTGCCGAAGAATCGAAATTCGCGGGTGCCATCGGGCCGCTGCAGGGTCAGATCGACGCGATCGAAGCGGTCTCGTTCGGGATGGACGTTGCTGGGCTCGGCGTCGAAATGGGCATCGTCGACTTCGATATAAAGATAAAGGTAGCGGTCCGTGGCCCCCGCCTGCACGCGCGCCCCATAGCCAGTGGTGGTGGGCAGGGGCGTGGGCTGCGCGGCGACGCCCCAGTCATCGCGATAGCCATCGAGCAGGGGTGAGCTGCGCAGCGGGTAGACGTACAGATCGCCGCGGTCGGCAACGAAGGCCGGAGTGTCGTCCGGGTCGCGAAATAGCCGCTGTGGCTGCGCTGATAAGCCGTTGGCGATGGTGCCGGCGCTGGCCAGCAACGACTTCTCCTGCGAGTCGCGCAGCGCCGTGTCAAGCTCCCGGGCATACTGACAGCCGGCCCACGGCAGCACCAGCGTGGTCAGCGCGGCGATCAGCAATTGCAGACGGATGCTCACTCGACCCAGCGATAACCCATTCCGTACACGGTCTGGATCGCATCAAAGGCCGCATCGATCTGCTGGAATTTTCGGCGCATGCGCTTGATGTGCGAGGTGATGGTGTTGTCGTCCAGCACGACATTGGCGGCGTCCATCAATTGCTGCCGGTTCTTGACATGTCCCGGATTGCGCGCCAAGGCATGCACGATCCAAAACTCCGTCAACGACAACGTGACCGGCGAGCCGTTCCAGGTGGTCTGCATCTTCTCGCCGTCAATGGACAGGGCGCCGCGACGAATGATTTCGGCCGCATTGTCCGGCCGTCGAAGGGCATCGATGCGCCGAAACAACGCGGCGACGCGCGCTGCCAGGTGCGGCAGGCTCACATCCTTGGTCAGAAAATCATCGGCGCCCAGCCTCAAACCCGACACCGCGTCCAATTCGCTGTCGCGGGCGGTGAGAAAGATGATCGGAAGCTCCGCCGACATCGCACGCAAGTCGCGGCACAGGTCAAAGCCGCCTTCCGGCTCGTCCTCGAGAGAGATGTCGATGATGGCCAGGTCGGGCAAGTGGGACTGGAAAGCCTGCATGGCGGTCTTGCGGTTGCCGTAGGTCTTGACTCCGTAGCCGTGACGCGCCAGAGACGCGGCGTAATTCTCGCGCAATGCCGGCTCATCCTCGACTATTGCGATGTTCTTTTTCATCTGCGAATCATAGCCGATGGCGGATACGTTTCGAGTCTCGTCTGTAAATCGTAGCGCCACGATTCGCCATTATTGGCCCGTGAATTGCCGGATTTGCGCCCGCAAGCATCGTGCCTCATACCGGACACTAAAGCCTCGTCAAGCAAACGAGGAGTGGACCATGGCAACATCGCCTGCCGATAGAGGACGCAGTTCCGCCGGCCGAATAAAATGCGGGCGCACCGCCGATTCCCAGGGCGTCTGGTGGCTGCAACACCGTGAAGCGTCGCTAAACTGGCTGGCACTGGGGTTGTTGCTTGCCGCATGGAATGCATCCGACAACGACACAGAGTCACGGCCGCCGCGCAGGCCGGAGGCACTGCGCGGTTATTCGTCTGTTTCGGTGCGCGCGGCAGCGCTGTGCGCCCCGGATCACGGATCCGCCCATACTCTCGGACGATGAAAGCGGTCTACCACCCGTCCTATCAGGTCGTCCTGCCGCCGGGCCATCCCTTTCCGATGAGCAAGTACTCCTTGCTCAAGGATCAGCTCCTTGCGGAAGGGACCCTTGCCCCCGACGACCTCTTGCAGCCTGAACCCCTCGACCTCGCGAGCTTGAGTCTGGTGCACACGTCCGAGTACTTGGCGAAGCTTTCATCCGCGGGGCTCTCGGCGACGGAGCAACGGCGGCTCGGCCTCCCCTGGTCAGAGGCACTGTGGCAAAGATCGTTGCTGGCGTCGGCCGGAACTCTATTGGCGGCTCGCGAGGCGCTCAGCCGGGGTCTCGCCGGCAATCTGGCCGGCGGTACGCATCACGCCTTCGCCGGCCACGGCGAGGGGTTCTGCGTGCTGAACGATGTGGCCATCGCCATACGCCGGCTGCAGCTGGAGCGCGCCATCCGGCGGGCAGCGGTCATTGACCTCGACGTGCATCAAGGCAATGGCACCGCTGCCATTTTCGAGACGGACAACGAAGTGTTCACGTTTTCCATGCATGGCGCGAGAAATTATCCCTTGGCGAAGATGCGATCCAACCTGGACGTGGCCTTGAACGACGGAGTGGGCGATGTCGGGTACCTCGGAAAGTTGCGGCAGCATTTGCCGGCGGTGCTTGATGCTGCGAATGCCGAGGTCGTGTTCTATCTGGCCGGTGTGGATGTGGCGGCCGGCGATCGCTACGGCAAGCTTGATCTCACGGAGCAGGGGATACGACAGCGCGATCGCGCCGTGATTGAAGCAGTGCGTGGCCGCGGGCTGCCTCTCGTCATCGTGCTGGCCGGCGGCTATGCGCCCACGCGAGCGCGCACCGCGGAACTGCATGCGCATGTGTTTCGCGAGGCGATGGCGTATGAGCGTGAAGACGCCAAGCAATCGGAGCCGCGCTCCGCCGCGGTGCGCTAGAAGCGAATCCCCAGCCGCCGATATACATCGGCCAGCAGCCAAAGCGGACCGATCATCAGAAATTGGACGTCCTTCAAAAAGGCGGGGCGCTTGCCTTCGATGCCGTGTCCGATGAATTGCCCGATCCACGCAATCACGAACAGGAACACGCAGACACCCCACAGCGGCAGCGGGCTCAATCGGTCGACGAGATCGATGGACCACAATATTGCGGCGAGCAGCAGCAGCGCGCCAAGAGCCAGGCGCAACGATAGAAAGGCGTAGTACACGAGTGCCGCGAACACAGCAACGCCGGCCCAGTTGGCGACGGGATGCGGGGTGCGAAGTCCGGCGGGAAACGGCAGCGACCACAGCAGTCCCAGCACGCACCAGGCGATCACGGGCACGCAAAGCCAGTGCAGCGCCTTGTTGGTTTGGTTGCGGTGACTATCGCCGTAATCATGGAGCCATTGAGCGGCAGTGCGCATGGATGCAAGTTACGCCGGTGTTGGCCGGTGTACAACCGTTCGCGTGGCTCTCAGACTCACACGATGGCACCGTGGTATAACTCGACAACGAGAGTGCAATTCGCAGCGTGTTGTGTGTAGCCGTGACCTCCAAGATTGGCGCCAGTAACCTTGCGTGACATCGATGCCGGCTTGAGGCTGGTTCTTGCACCATGAAAATCGTTCTCGCACTAGCGGCCGTCACGGGATGCGTCGTCGCGTTGGCTGCAGACGATCCAGTGGCGATCGTCCGGGGGTTGCGCGCCGAGTCCAATGCCGCGATTGGTGTGCATGATGTGAAGCGATTGCGTCCCCTGCTGGCCGACGACTATCGCGGTATCCAGGGAACGTCAGGCGGGCTGGACACGGGCGGTGCGGCGACGGCACGCAGCTATGAGAACGAGGAATTTCGCGATCCCACATTCGTTGCCTATGAACGGATCCCGGATAAAGTGACCCTCGCGCGCTCGGGGCGCCGCATCGGCGAGTCGGGCCATTGGGTGGGAACCTGGCGCAAGGCCGACGGTGTCATGCGCAAGACAGGCGATTATCTCGCGGTGTGGACGGTCTCCAAAGGACAGTGGCGGCTGCGGTCTGAGAGCTTCGTTACGTTGTCGTGCACCGGCAGCAGCGACTGCCAAACCGCCGGCTAGGCGACAAAATAGCGCGCCGGCCGGCAATCAAACGGCTGAGGCCATCAACCCTTTGAGCTTGCTGATGGCGTTCGACTCGACCTGGCGCACGCGCTCGGCGGAAATTCCATATTCATCCGCCAACTCGTGCAGGGTCGCTTTGTCGTCGGTCATCCAGCGCCGCTTCAGAATACTGCGGCTGCGCTCATCGAGTTTTTCCATCGCCATGCTGAGGCGCTCGGTGGAATCTTCTTCCCACTCCTCATTTTCGACCTCGATGGCGGGGTCGGCATTGCTTGCAGGCAGGTACATGGCCGGTGAATAGGCCTCTTCCTCATCGCTCTCGGGTGTGGGATCGAAGGACATGTCGCGAGCGGACAGACGCTGTTCCATTTCACGAACGTCAGCCACGTCGACACCTAGGTCACGAGCCACAGCGGCGGTCTCTGCTTCGGACAGCCACGCCAGGTTTTTCTTCATCTTGCGCAGATTGAAGAACAGCTTGCGCTGCGATTTGGTGGTGGCCACCTTGACCAGGCGCCAATTGCGCAGCACGTACTCGTGAATCTCGGCGCGGATCCAATGCACGGCGAAGGACACCAGGCGCACACCCACGGTGGGGTCGAAGCGCTTGACCGCCTTCATCAGGCCGACATTGCCTTCTTGCACCAGATCCCCCATCGGCAGGCCATAGCCCAAGTATCCGCGGGCGATGTGCACAACGAAGCGCAGGTGCGAGAGCACCAGTTGGCGAGCGGCGTCCAAATCGGCCTCTGAGCGGAAACGAACCGCCAGCGCGACTTCGTCTTCCTTCGACAGAACCGGAATCTGGGATACGCGGTCTATATAAGAGTCGAGGCTCCCCACGGGGCCAGCGAACACTAAACCGCCCTTTTGTTTAGCGACTAAAGCAGTACTCATCAGCTCAAACCTCCCAATCAGCGCGAGCGCCATAGTAGCACTCCTAGTGTCTGACTGCTAATGTTACCGATAGTTCACATATCTCTTAAGTCATTGAAAGTTATGTAGTTACGTCGGCTCGATTGCGCGGATATGTCGCGTTGCAGCAAGCCAAGACCCGAGCCACGCGAGGGCGATGGCGAGGCCAAGCACTTGGGCCGCCGCCAACAACTTCAGTCCCTGCAAATGAAACTGGCTGCCGTATAGCGCCGCCAGCGAATCCACCGGTTTGGCCAAGGCCGCCGCGGCCACCGCGACCAGAATCAGGGCGATCAAGCCGCCGCCTAGGCCGTACCAAACACCGCTGTAGAGGAAGGGTCGGCGCGCGAATCCGTCGCTGGCACCGACCAGCTTCATGACCTCGATCTCGGCGCGGCGGTTCAAGATGTCGAGGCGGATGGTGTTGCCGACGATGAGTACGACCCCTGCGCCCAGTAAACCTGCGGTAAGCACGACCACGCGCCGCAAGATATCCAGCATGGCGTGCAGGCGCTTCACCCACTCGGTATCGAGCTGCACGTTTTGAACGTCGGCCATGGCGGCAATCGATTCTTTAAGCGTGGCCGTACCTTGGGGCGTACTCGCATCAAGGGAAGGAGTGACGATGAGGGTGTCGGGAAGGGGATTGTCGCTTAGCGCATCGAGCGCCTTGCCGAACCCCGAACTGTCTCGAAACTCCGCCATGGCTTGGTCCGCCGTGATGACTCGCACCGCGGCGACATCGCCGCGAAGACGCAGCTGCTTGGCGAGCGAGCCCGCCCGCGCCGCACCGGCTTTCTTGTCCATATAGACCGATAGATCGAAGGCGTCGTTCCAATTTCCGGTGGCGGTGCGCACATTGATCAGGAACAAATTCAGGAACAGGGGCAGGGCGAGCGCGATGGCGATGACCCCCATGGTCATCAGCGAGCCGAAGGGATGTTTCACGATATGGCCGAACGACCCGACCAGGGTTTGCGCATGCCGCGCGAAATACGCTTGGATGTTCATGGCGATGCGCCGCCGTAAATCGCAGCCCGGTCTTGCGCCAGGCCGGGATCCGTCACGCGGCCGTCGCCCAAGACTATGCGCCGCGCGCCGAACTGCTCGATGAGGTGCACATCGTGGGTGGCGATCACCACGGTCACTCCCACTTCATTGAAGCGCTTGAACAGCTTCATGACCTCGAGAGCCAGCTCCGGGTCGAGATTGCCGGTGGGTTCATCCGCAATGAGCAGTGTCGGTTTCGCCACCACCGCGCGCGCAATGCCCACACGTTGCTGCTCGCCCGTGGACAGTTCCAGCGGTCGGCTTTTCTCCTTGCCCAACAGCCCGACTTGATCGAGCGCGGCGCGCACGCGCTTGTCGATCTCGCGTTTCGGAACGCCCGCAATGATCAGCGGAAGCGCCACGTTGTCCGCCACAGGCCGATCGTGCAGCAGTTTGTGATCTTGAAAGACCACGCCGATGTCGCGCCGAAAATGCGGTATGCCGCGCGGCTTGACGCCGGCGGTATTCTGCTTGTTGATGAACACCTGACCACGGGTCGGGCGTTCGATGAGCGCAATCAATTTCAGGATGCTACTCTTGCCCGCGCCGGAGTGGCCTGTCAAAAAGGCCAGCTCGCCGTCGTCGATATTGAACGACACACCGGCCAGAGCCTCGCGGCCATTGGCGTAGCGCTTGTACACCTGGTCAAAGCGAATCATGCGGCGCTGTCCGGACCGGATTTGAGCAGGGCCGAGACGAAGTCGGCGGCGTTGAACACGCCGAAATCCTCGCTCTGTTCGCCGACGCCTATGAAGCGGATGGGGATATTCAGTTTTTGGGCGATGGCGAGCACCACGCCGCCCTTGGCCGTACCGTCGAGCTTGGTGACAACCAACCCGGTGACTCCCAATCCCTTGTTGAATTCCTCCGCTTGCGCGACGGCATTCTGGCCAATGGTGCCGTCGAGCACCAACAACACCTCATGCGGCGCGCCGGCATCCAAGCGAGCGAGCACGCGCTTGACCTTCTTGAGCTCATCCATCAGATGAGTCTGGGTGTGCAGGCGTCCCGCGGTGTCGGCGATCAACACATCGATGTTGCGTGCGCGCGCTGCTTGCAGCGCGTCGAAGATGACGGCTGCGGGTTCGGCACCGGACTGCTGGCCGATGATGGGTACGTTGTTGCGCTCCGCCCAAACCTCCAACTGCTCGCGCGCCGCCGCCCGGAAGGTATCGCCGGCGGCCAACATGACACTACGCCCTTCGGCCATGAGCCGGCGGGCCAATTTGCCGATGGTGGTGGTCTTGCCGGCACCATTGATGCCCACTACCAAAATGACGTAAGGCTTGATGGCTGGGTCGATTGCCAGAGGTCTTTGCACCGGCTTTAAGATCTCGAGCATGGCGTCGTGCAGGGCCTTGAGCAACGCGTCCACATCGTCCAACTCCTTGCGGGCGACGCGGCGGCGCAGCTCATCGAGGATGCGGCGAGTGGCCTCGGAGCCCACATCGGCGGTGATCAGGCGGGTCTCGAGTTCGTCGAGAATCTCTGCGTCGATTTTTCGTCCGGGCAGCAGTTCCGTGAGATCGGCCGTGAGCCAGGCGGGACCCTGGTTCAGTTTGGCGCGCAGGCGCTTGAAGAACCCGCGCACGCCGGGCTTGTCGGCTTCGTTCGTCATTGGGGAGGTATGATACCGGGAGTGACCAATCTCAAGACGGAATCGAACGCTTCTACCGGCCGCAATTCGGTGCGCATCATCGGCGGTAGCTGGCGCGGCCGGCGCATCAATTTTCCGGACATTCCGGGCCTTAGGCCCACTCCCGATCGGGTGCGCGAGACGCTGTTCAATTGGCTGCAGCACGACATCGCGGGCGCCCGCTGTCTGGATTTATTCGCAGGTTCAGGTGCGCTGGGGCTTGAGGCCCTGTCCCGAGGCGCCAAGGAACTGGTATTCGTCGAGCAGGCGGTAGCCGCGGCGCGCGGACTTAAGGAACAGTTGACCCGCTTGGGCGGGGCAAGCAAGGCCCAGGTCGTGGAAATGGGCGCCGCGCGATTTCTA
>JBDUEQ010000062.1:0-11927 GCA_040002315.1 Gammaproteobacteria bacterium | reverse complement strand
GGAATGGAGCGCTGCCGAAGAGCCGTGAGTACCTCGATGGCGCCCGGCAGGACTTCGTAGCCGCCGAGTGCGCGGTCGCTGAGCAGCAGAGTGCCGTCCAGATCGAACATGAATCCCTTCGCCGGTGATATCGCGCCTGCGCTGAGAGAGTCATCGCTCGAGCGCGTCATTGCCGCTTGAGCTCGAGGCGGAATCCCGCCTTCTGCACACAGATCCGCTCAAGGCCGCGCCGCGCCGTCAGTTTGCGGATGAGGCTCATGACGGGCTTGGTTGCGGGATCATAGTGGCGAGCCGCCGGACCCGCCGCCAGCATGGCGTCCACCTGGCCGGCCGGCATGGTGGCGCGCAGCAGAAACTCCTCGTCCGACAGTTGCGCGCCGATTTGACGGCGTAATTCCTCGACGGGCGCCATCAAGGGCTCCATGCGCAGCTCGCGGGTCCGCGGCAGCGACTCGATGCGCTCCATCACCTTGGGGTCGATGGCGACGTTCGGCTTGCCGAAGCGGCCAATGGCATAGCGAATGACTTCATCCGGAATGACGCCATAACGCTCGCTGCCGGTCACATTCATCACCGCCTGCGTCAGCACCATTTGCGCAAACGGCGTCATGACGATGGGCCATCCCAATTCCTCGCGCACGCGTCCCAACTCCTCGATTACAGCCTGCTCGCGATGCGACAGACGGCTCTCCTTCAGATGCCGACGCATGGTGGCCACCACGCCGCCGGGCAACTGATGATGCAAATAGCTTGCATCGAAGGCCTGTGGCACTCCGGCCGGCAACCCTTCGGCCGCGGCGAGCTGGGTAAAGTAGCGGCCGACTTCGGCGAGCGCATCGCTGTCGATCCGAACCGAGTGACCCAGAGCGCGCAGGTTCGATACCACCCGTTCGGAGGGCGGGTTCGAGGTCCCATCGGCGGCGGCACCGGACGCGCATTGCAGGGCAGCGACCCCATAGTCCGCCGCGTCCATGTAGACGAGTTCAGCGAGACCAATCGTGCAATGCGAATGCAGCTCGAGCGGTTTGTTGCCCACCGCCGCCTTGACCGCCGGTATCAGAGTTCGCGCGCGGTTTGGTGACAGCAGTCCGCCGGGGTCCTTGATGTAAATTGCATCGATGTCGGCGCAGCCGGCGAGCTTGCGGGCGCGCTCGATATAATGCGCGTCGTCGTGTATCGGGCTCAAAGTAAACACCAGCGCAGCGATGACGTATTCACCGCCGCCGCGCTTCACCATGGCGGCGCAGGTGATGTTGGAGTCCGCGTCGTTCATCGGATCCGCTAGGCAAAAGCGTCGAATGCCGTTGCGGGCTAGGACCCGAAAGGCGAGCGCCATGAATTCGGGGGACGCGGTCTCCCAGGATATGAAGCGAAATCCCGTCGACATGAATTGCAGCGGAGTGTTCGGTGTGGCCGCGGCCATCAGGCGGATTCGCTCCCAGGGATCCTCTTTCTTGTAGCGAACGGCCACCCCCATATGCGTGGACGTCGTGAAATCGATGGCCTTGAAACCGACTCGATCCATGGTTGGCGCGATGCTCAACGTACTGGCGGTATCGATGCCCAGTGCCGCCCAGAGGCTCTGATTCCCGTCGCGAAGCGAGGTCTCGACCAGCTCCATCTCAGCCATGCGCGCACCGGGGCGAGCTTTGGCCGCGCGCCAGCAAGCGTTCGACGAATCCCGTGTCGACGCCCCCCGCTTGAAATTCAGCGTCCGCGAGCAGCATGGCGTGGAAGGATAAATTGGTTTTCACGCCGACGATGCGCACGGCCGCGATCGCCGAGCGAAGCCGCTCCAGCGTCGACTTCCGATCGCGTCCATGGGCGATGACCTTTCCGAGCAGCGAATCATAGAACGGGGGAATGCGCGAGCCCGCCACGATGTGCGTGTCCACTCGAATGCCGTCGCCGCTCGGCCAGCTCACCTCGCGCGCGATTCCCGGACTCGGAGCGAAGTGGTTGTCAGGATCCTCGGCGTTGACCCGGCACTCGATGGCGCAGCCCTTGATCTCTACATCGGATTGAACAAACGATAACCCAGCACCGCTCGCGATGGCGATCTGCTCGGCTATGAGATCGAATCCGGTCACCGCCTCGGTTACCGGGTGCTCCACCTGGATGCGTGCGTTCATTTCCAGAAAATAGAACGAGTCCCGCTGCTGATCGACGAGAAACTCCACCGTCCCCGCCCCTCGATAGGACAGCCGCCCGGCGAAGCGCACAGCCGCCTCATGCAGACGGCGTCGACAATCGTCCGACAAGCCGATTGCCGGCGATTCCTCCAGCAGTTTTTGATAGCGGCGCTGTACCGAGCAGTCGCGTTCGCCCAAGTGATTGACCCGCCCACGTCCGTCTCCGAGTACTTGAACCTCCACATGCCGGGCGCTGGCGATATAGCGCTCCAGAAACACGCGCGCGTCCCCGAATGCCGCTTGCGCTTCGACCGCCGCCAGCTCCATGGCGGCCGGCAGTTCCTCCAATCGATCGACGCGCTTCATGCCCCGCCCACCGCCGCCGCTGGCCGCCTTGACGAGCAGCGGCGTGCCAATCTCGCGCCCGGCAGCCATGGCCTCGGCGATGCAAGTCACGGTTGCACCGGGTGCCACCGGCACTCCTGCGCTCGTGGCTTCTGCGCGCGCCCGCACTTTGTCTGCCACCGACTCTATTTGCACGGCGGTCGGTCCAATGAACACCACGCCGCTCGCCTCGCACAGCTGTGCCAGCGCCGGTCGTTCCGAGAGGAAACCATACCCCGGATGAATGGCATCTGCCTTGGTACCGAGTGCAGCCTGAACGATGGTATCCGCCTTCAAATAGCTGTCGCTCGATCGCGCCGGCCCGATACACACCGTTCGATCTGCCTGCGTCGCGGCCAGGCTATCCCGATCTGCCTCGGAAACGGCAAGCACGGTTTCTATGTCGAGCTTGCGGCACGTGCGGATGATGCGCACGGCAATCTCTCCCCGGTTGGCAATCAGGATGCGGCGGATGGCCATGGATCAGACCGCCCTACGGACGCGCAATAGAATTTCACCGTACTCCACCAGCGCCCCGTCGGTGACCAGCACCTCGGCCACGGTGCCGCGAACTTGAGCGCGTACCGTGTTCATCAGCTTCATCACCTCGATGATGCCCACGATGCTGTCTTCCTCGACCGCGGCACCAACCGTCACGAAAGGCGGGGCCCCGGGCTTGGGTGCGCGGTAGAAAGTTCCGAGCATGGGAGAGATTACTGCCTGTGAATGCAGATCCGCGGTAGCCGCGGTTGCAGGCGCCGCGCCCGCAGAGGCCGGCACTGCCGTGACAGGCAGTGCCGCGGCAACGGTTTGCTGTTCTGCTTGGCGCTCGCCGCGCCTGAAGCTGAGCTTGAGTCCTTCGAATTCGAGCGATAGTTCGTCGAAGTTCGAGTCTTCGACCAGACGCAGAATCTCCGCTACATCGGCCGCAGTAAGCGTCACCGGCGACCCCCGAAAATCGACAAGACATGCGATGACGGATCCGCGGCGGCGCGCCCGACCGGAACGGCTTCCTTGGCAGACCAGACGGTTTCCGGACGACTCTGCAGCAGTAGAATTTCGCCGCTGTGGCTAGCCACCACCCATTCGATGTCCTGCGGTCGACCGTAATGCCGTTCGACTTTGCGGCCTATCGCTGCCAACGCTTGAATCTCCTGATCGCTCATGCACGCGACACCCTGCAGTTCCACCGGCACCGGCACGCTTTCCGTGCCTCCGGCGGCGGCGGCGGCGTGGCGGATCGACTTCGTCGCAATCTCGCGCACCGAAATCTCGCCGGTAATCTTGCCCACCACCCAACGATCGGGCGTGACTTCTCCGCCGACAACGGCCGAACCCAAACCCCACGAACCCTCGATGGTCAATACTGAGCGATCTCCGCTGAGCGGGCTGCGCGTAAACATGACTCCGGCGGTTCGTGCATCCGCCATGGTTTGGACGACCACGGCCATGGCGATATCCTTTTCCGCGAATTCTCTCTTGCGCCGATAACTGATGGATTCCACCGAATAAAGGCTTCCCCAGCAGCTTCGCACCATGTGCAGCGTCTGCCGCAGGCTCATTACCCACAAATACGTATCCTGCATGCCGGCGAAACTGGCATCGCTTGCATCTTCTGCGGTGGCAGATGAGCGCACGGCGACGGCCGACTGCGAGGCGCCGCCGGTGAGCGCGGCATGCGCCGCTGCAATCTCCTCGGCCACATCGGTCGGCAGCGCGGCGGCGGCAAATCGCGCCCGCAACTCCTTTGACAAAGCCGTCGTGGCCTCGAGATCCGCCGCATTCAGCGCCTGCACGCGCTCACGCAACGGCGACTCGCGTTCCAAGCTCTCGATGAATCGCTCGAATGCCTCGGTCTTGACCACAAACCCAGGCGGCACCGCAATACCGGCCCGCTGCAGCTCGCCGAGGCTACCGCCTTTGCCGCCCACCTCGAGCCTATCGCCGAGCCCGATATCTGCGAACCAGCCGACGAGCCGTGTTGAGCGCATTTCAGTGAAGAAGAGTGACCACGCCGCGCCCGCCATCGACGCGGATACGTTGACCGTCCTTGATTCGCGTCGTGCCGTTGCCGGTTCCCACCACCGCCGGCAGCCCGTACTCTCGCGCCACGATGGCGGCGTGGCTCATGGAGCCGCCGATGTCGGACACGGCCGCTGCAATCTTGTCGAAGATCGGCGCCCAGGTGGGATTGGTAATCTGGCATACCAGAATATCTCCCTGTTTGAGGCGCGACATCTCCTCCACCGTCTTGACGATCCGGGCAGTCCCCTCGACCACGCCTCTGCAGGCGGCCACTCCCTTGATTTCATCGCTGTCGGAGTCATCTCCGGCCGAAAGCCAGCTATCGAGGCTCTCCCGGGTGATTCCCCACAGCATCACGATGGCAGGATCGTCGATGACATCCGGCACTGCGCCGAGAGCCGGTGGAGTACCGTGTTTTGCCCACTCCGCAATGGCGGCGCGGCGCTCGGCGATGATCTGCGGCCAGCGGTCGGGTCCACGCGGCGCGGAGCCATTGGACCACGCGGTCATGAGATCGATGATGGCCGATTCGAGTTCGTAGTGTGTGAGATGGAACACGTCCTCCGCGTCGCCAAAGAAGCCGTGGGCCGCGAGCAGGCCGCCGAATTCCCGAATCTTGTTGAAGAATAAATTCGTATACCAATGCTCGCAGTAGAATTTATGCCCCTCGACGTAAGGGAACACGCGATGCGCCAACGTGATCATCTGATCATATGCGGCCCGGTCGTCGTCGGTGGTCAAGAGCTCGCGGTAACCCTCGATGATCTCGCGGCGTTCCGCCTGAAGCTTCTCGATCGGGCGATGTAGCGACTCGCCGGCCTTTACCCGGCCGATGTAGGCCGGCAGGCTGGCGAAAGGCATGGACAAATCATCGTTCCAGGCGCGATGGTAGTGATAGAAACCATCGCCCACATTGATGTTGAACCAGGGGTGCCGCGACGTCTCGAGCTGTTCGAGCCACCTGCGCCCGGACTCGCCTTCAAGCTTGAGCGTTGCGATGATTTCATCCGGCGAGGCGCCCTCCCGGAAATACGCATCCACCCCAAGATCTACGGCGCAGCGGGCAAGCCGCCTCAGCTCGTCATCGGGACGGAATATTTCTGCTTCCATGCCCGACACCATGCGCGCGATCGTCTGATCGGTGATCTCCGGAAACGCCTTCTTGCAGAACTGGAAAAATGTGAGATAGGCGCCGTACCCCAAAAGCAGGAATTCGAAGTGGTGATGCCACATCCGAAAGTATCCCTCGAGGGTCTTCTGGTATGTGTCCAACAAAAGGTGATTCGATGCGACCCCGCGTCCCGCATGGACATTGGCCAGGGGTTCCAACTCCGGCAGCTCTGGCTTCGGCAGCGCCTGCGCGGCTTCGATCAGCACCCGCATCTTCTCGCGCCACTGATCGTAGAGACGCTCCCAGTTCGCATAGTAATAGAAGGCGCGTTTTTGAAATTCCTCGACCCGCCTTGCAATCTCCGCCGGGTCGGTGACTGCATTTCCGCCGATGTACACGCGCCCGTTCATGATGCGGTAATCGATCCCGAGCGTCGTCGGCAGGCAATGTACCCGCGTATTCGAGGCGCCGAGCGCACAGTACGCCGCCTCGGCGGTCACCATGTCGAATGCGGACATGGGCTCTGGAAAATGCATGGAATTGTAGAACCAGAATCGCTGATCGTCCGCCGCGGAAAATTGCATGTAATACGGATACGCCGCCTGCGCGCGCTCCGTTCCGGGCGCCACCGTCAACGAGCTGGGCAGCGGAAATTGCTTTGGATTTGTCGATGCATTCATAAGGACGCGCCTACTGCTGCCGTCATACTAAGGATGGCGCTCGCAGTATGCGCGCACGAGCGTGCAACGCAGAGGGTCCGCGAGCGCAACCAGGACGGCACAGGCCCCCGCGTTGCGTAATGCGGCCCTGCCGGGTAGCGTCCGCGGGTTTCCGCAAGGCCTTTGGCCAGGTACCCCTGCAATTTCGCCTTAGCTGTTCCCTTGCAGGCGATTAATACCTCGCTCCTAAGCGCGCGTGGGGGTGCGCTCTTCGCTATATTCAGTTGCGTTTTCGCAGCGGGCGGCTGTAGCCGGCTGAGCAGGAAGAACAAGTTTTAGGCGCGCGCGAAGGGGTTGGGCATCGCCGCGACTGACGGATCACGCATTGCGTGTGTTGGACTACGCCAAGTTGCAAGGGGGAAATTCATAATGAAGACCGTGAACGGGATAACCACGCCGGTTGGAAAGAGCATTGCGCCGAGACGCCTGGGGCGCTGCGCCTCGATCGTCGTGCTAGCGAGCTCGGTTGTTGCGCTGGCACAACCAGGAATGGCGCAAACGGCCTCGCCGACCGCGGCCTCTCAGGGGCTGGAAGAAATCGTGGTCACCGCCGAACGGCGCGCCGAGAACGTCCAGAACGTCCCCATCGCCATCACGGCATTTACCTCCGAGACCTTGCAAAGCCGCAATTTGGCCGACGTCCACTCCCTCGGCAATCTGTCGCCGGGCGTGAACCTCGATGCGGGTGCACCATTCTCGGGCGACCGTTCGGTGCTGTCGGCCTCCATCCGCGGCATCGGCCAGGATGACTTCGCCTTTAACTTAAACCCCGGCGTCGGTGTCTATCTGGACGGGATTTATCTGGCGCGCACCATCGGTGCCAATCAGAACCTGCTGGACGTAGATCGGGTCGAAATTCTTAAAGGACCCCAGGGAACTCTGTTCGGCGCCAACACCGAAGGTGGTGCCATCAGCATCATCACTCACACCCCGGGCAACGAGGCCCGATTCATCGGACAGGCCACCGGCGGCAGCCTGAACCGGCGCGATTTCGGCTTCACGGCCGATCTGCCCATCATCAAAGACACCTTGCTGTCATCGATCACCGTGTCCTCGCAGGTGCGCGACGGCTATGTGAAGGTCATTCCGTATCCGACCGATTCTCCGCAGGGTGCGACGCCCTTTGTGGTGGACCCGCAGACGGCCTATCCCAAGGCGGGCTACCAGACCTCGGATAACTACGGCGGGTACAACGTACAGACCGTCCGCGGGAAATTGGTATGGAACGCGTCCGACAAGCTGACCGTGACCACCACTCTCGACTGGACGCACCAGGACCAGACGGCACTGCCTTACACGGTCCTCAATAACTACAGCGGCAACCTCAACGCATCGACGTTCTCGACGTTGTACAACCTGTGCATCAGCAACAGCGCCGCCACCATTACAGGGGCCGTGCTCGCTGCCGGCGGACCGCCGTTCTTCGCCGGCAACTGCCTCAACGCGCGGGCCCATGTGCCGGGATTGTCCAGAGGCGGCGCGCCGCTGATCGGCGCCGGCTACGTCGGTGGCCCGCCGGGACCCTACAATGCCGCCAATGTCGCCGCCGGTCTTCCGTATCTCGGCTCCAATAGCCCGCGTTTGTATTTCGACCGTTCGGCATCCGACACGGGCAATATCGATACCAGCTACGCTGATGGCCCAGACTTTGCGCGCAATGACTACTTTGGCGGTTCCGTCACGGCGAATTACGCATTGAATGACGCCCTGTCACTGAAATCGATCACCGGCTACCGCCAGATTAACTGGCTGATCGGCACCGACCTCGACGGCACCCCCG
Organism: Gammaproteobacteria bacterium; assembly: GCA_040002315.1. Taxonomy (GTDB): domain Bacteria; phylum Pseudomonadota; class Gammaproteobacteria; order Steroidobacterales; family Steroidobacteraceae; genus Bog-1198. Next base: position 3,776 of record JBDUEQ010000062.1, on the reverse strand, counting down.
AGACTTTCCAGGAGGTCAGCGACCACCAGCATCAGTATCAGGTTTCACAGGAGTTCCAGCTCAACGGCAAGGCATTCGACAACGCGCTCAACTATGTCGCGGGTCTGTACTACTTCCATGAGAAGGGCTATGTGCACGACTATGTGCCCTTCGAGAGCATCCTGTACGTGTACGATCTGCAAAACGATGCGGATAATCGCAACTTAGCCGGGTTCGTCCATGCGGACTATCGGCTCGGTAACTTCGGCTTCACGGCCGGTGGCCGCTACACCGATGTCAACGAAAAGTTCATCGGCGGCCAGGCGGATCTGAACCACTTTCCTGCAGACTTCATCAATGTGCCGAATGTTCCGGGGCTGCCCGGCGTGTTCCGCTACTTTCCGCCGGGCCAGAACACCCAGACCTGGCATATCTTCGATCCCACCTTCGGTGTGCAGTACCACTTCAACGATGATGCGATGCTGTACGCGAGCTGGGGCAAGGGCTTCAAGGCGGGCGGCTGGACGACCCGTCTATCCGCTGCGATTGCCGACGCAAACCAAGCTGAATACCAGCCCGAATACACCAAGACCTGGGAACTCGGCCTCAAGTCCGACTGGTTCGACCATCACTTGCAAGCCAATATCGCCGGGTTCTATACGGACTACACCGGCATTCAGCTCAATATCCAGCAGGGCATCTCCCCGGTATACACGAACGCTGGCAACGCCAAGATCAAGGGCGGCGAACTGGAGCTGAAGTCGATTCTTGGCGGCGGGTTTGCGCTCAATTTCTCAGGTTCGTATATCGACGCGTACTACACCTACGTGAATGCGAATGCGAACATTCCTCAGTACGCGCTGCCTGACGGCAGCAACGTGTGTCCCGCCTCAGGTCTGGTCGGCGAGCCGCCGCACCCGGTTTGCGCGGTGATTCCGCCCGGAATTACACAACTGGATGCGAAGCTGCCGAAGACCCCGAAGTACAAGCTGGCGCTGTTCCCCGAGTACAGCTACTCGCTGCCGAGCGGTGCCACGTTGCGCCTGCTGGCCGACTTCACCTACACGGCGGAAATGTTCAACGACTCGCTGAATACCCCGGAACTGCGACGGCCGCCGAGCCGCATGGTGGATGCCGTACTGCACTACATTTCGCCGGACAGCACCTACGATTTTGCGCTCGGCGGCACCAACCTCACCGACGACCGGTACATCACCGTCGGGTCGCCCAACTACGGCGCGGGCGAAGTGGGTGGTACCTACAATGAGCCGCGCGAGTGGTATATGCAGGTGACCGTGAAGTTCGGCGGCAAGTAAACAGTTACGCGTCGGGGCTGGCAGCGTCGCCGATGCTGCCAGCCCCGCGTTCCGCACGCGGGCCGAGCCAGTTCTCAGTCGCGGCCAATCCCCAGGCTGTCCGCCAGCGCGTGACGAAGTTCCCCAAGACTGTCGGCAGATCCGCCGAGACTACGCCAAGCGACGAAACCGTCCGGTCGAACCAGCACCGCACCCTTGCTCGAGATGCCGAATGCGGCAGGGAAGATTCCATCCGGGTCGCCGAGATCCGTCCCCACACACCAGGCGTCGAGCGGTAGCTCGTTGAAACCGGCGGCAGCATCGGCCGCGGCGTCAATCCAATCCTGACCCTCCCTACCCACGAGCAGCAGATAATTGCTCGTCAAATGTATGGTGGATACGCGCTTGCCGGAACGCGTCAGCCAGACATGCGGTGCCCGCGATCCTCGAATGCCTCGCGTCTCCCCCGGATCCGCATGTATTACCGAGTCACCGCCATACAAGTAGCCCAGCTCCACGTCGAAATCGGGAACCAGGGGATTTGGCGGGTGCTGCGCTTCCAACCATGGCGCGGTGCGCGCGACATAGCGGGCAAATGCCTGCTCGACGGTGAACTGGGCCACGGGCTTTCGCTCGCTGCCGTAACTCTCGAGAAGGCGCGGGGCAGCATGGCCTTTCAGGATCATTTCGATCTTCCAGGCAAGATTGTGTGCATCGTGGATGCCGGTGTTACCACCGAATCCGCCGTTTGGAGGCATGAGATGGGCGGCGTCGCCGGCGATGAAGATGCGCCCGTCCTGAAATCTCTGCGCGACTAGAGCAGTCGCACGCCATCTCGTCGAACCGTCGATGGTCACGGGCAAATCCGGCACCCCGACGCCCGCGCGCACCAGCGCGATAAGCCGCCGCTCGCTCACGTCCGCTGACGCATTGCAGGCGGCAATGGGGTCGACTTGCGGATCGCCGACCGTATTGACACCGAGGAATCCCTCTTGCGCAGCCCGGTTCATCCGAAAGAAGCCGCCCAGAGTTGGATTGTTCACGTAGACGATGCTCCACGCCCTGCCTCCGAGCCAGCGCGAAAGGTCGGCCTTGAAGTAGATGGTCAGGGAGTTCGAAAACGCGCCCCGCCCGTCGTAGGGAATTCCCAAAAGCTCGCGTACTTTGGAATGGCCGCCGTCCGCCGCAATGAGATATTTGCCACGCAACTCACGCACCGCGCCGTTGTTGGCGTCCTTGACGGTCACTGAGACGCCGTGGGCATCCTGGCTCACCGCGGTCACTTCCGCGCCCTGCAGCACGATCGCTCCCGCTTCACGGGCACGCGCGCGTAATATCGGTTCAAGACTAGGTTGGTTCAGGTAGAGACGACGGCACGGGCTCAATGCTTCAACGCCTTCATTGAGCGTGGGCATGATGTCTCCCAGCATCCGACCCGAAAGCGTATCCATGGCGACGATTGCCCCTTCCGGAACGAAATCAACGGCGGAGAGTTCGCGCACTTCGTCCTCGATGCCGAGCGAGCGAAACATCTCCACCGTGCGCATGTGAAAGAAGGCAGCGCGAGGCAGCGGCGAGCTCGTCGGCAGGCGCTCGATGCAGATTGAGCGAATCCCCCTCTGCGCCAGAAACGCCGCGGCGCACAGGCCCACCATGCCGCCGCCGGCGATCAAAACCGGCGCGTCCTCGACTGGCGCAACATTCGACATGGTCGTATTCCTATTCGTAGTAGAGCGGCGCTTTCTTGAGCGGCGCGTTGCTGACCGGATCGTGTTGTATCCACAGCGTCGCGCCGGTCTGCTTGACGAATTCATCCGCCTTCTTGCGCGAGGCACGAGTCGTAACGGCATCGAAGTCGAATGTCGGCACCCGGTCCAGCGTCCTCTCCTCCGGCAGGTGATACAGGTCGCCGGCGAGCAGCACCGGCCCGAATTTAGCGAGCTTCAGGAACAGCATCTGGTGCCCGGGAGTATGGCCCGGCGCCGTCTTGATGATCACCTTGCCGTCCCCGAATACATCGTAGTCGGCGTTATGCAAGGTGATGCGCTTTGCGGCCTTCAAGTCCTTGTAGGTGTCTGGTACGCGAATGCCCACCTCGGCGCTGCTGAACATGATGTCGTACTCGGCCTGCTGCACGATCCAAGTCGAGCCCGCGAACATATTGGCATTCGCGGTGTGATCTACATGGTAGTGCGACATCGCAAGGTAAGTGATGTCCTTGGGTGTATACCCGAGTGCTGCAAGTTGCGGCTCCAGGCGGCGTGTGGCCTTGAGAAACTGCTGCTGCACCACCTCGGTGCCATCGTCAGGAATGTCCTCGTCGGGTATTTGTCCCACGTCCCAGACCAGCACACCCTTGGGGTGCACGATCAGGTAGCAGGGCGTCACGAAGTTGACGTCGCGCTTCAATTCGGTCGGCTTGAGGCCGAACAGTGCCGGATCCATCGGTCCAATCGTGCCGCAATCGAGTATGTACAGCCGCAGCGTGTGCGGAGCCGGCGG
>JBDUEQ010000061.1:0-16053 GCA_040002315.1 Gammaproteobacteria bacterium | reverse complement strand
CGGCTTGAAAATCATGTCGAGGCTGTCGAGCGGCGCATTCGGCATGCGCGCCTTGATCATGTCCACATTGTAGGCAAAGCCATTGATGCCGTGCAGATAGGGAACCGAGTGAACATTCCCCGGATCGTGCGCGGTTTGGATGGCGAGGATTCGAGGATCAAGATTCTTCCAGTTCGGCAGCTTCGATCTATCCAGCGGAATGTAGACGCCCGCCTTGATTTCGCGGCCCGAGTATTCAACCGAAGCAAACACCACGTCGTAACCCGAGCTCCCGGCAAGGAGCCTGGCATCCATGGTTTCCTCAGAATCGTAGACGTCGTAGGTCACCTTGATTCCAGTTTGCTTCTCGAATTCGGCGATGGTGTTGCGGCCGATGAAATCCGTCCAGTTATAAATGAAAAGGCGCTTTTCCTCGGCCGCGGCCGCAGCTCCGCCGCCCGCAGCCCCCGCGATCACCAACAGCAGCAGCGCGGCCGTGGATTTAAAGCGACTGAAACTCATTCAGGTAGTTTACCATCGTGCAAAGGCCGCGCGTCGTTCGCGAGACGGCCCGCGAAGTATCATCGGGGAGAGGACCAATTGCGTGAATTCAGAGCTGCCACTCAAAAGGTATTGCTGGCACTTGCCGGGATTGTCACGATGTCCGCGATGCTTCCAGCATCGCGCCTATCCGCGGGCGCGGCCACTACGGCGGGCGCGGCCGCCGCAGCCCCGTCGCCACAGAAACCGCGCGCTCGCGATTTGGGAGTTCCATTCGACGGCACACCCGGACCCTTCAACGCCATCACGGACGTGGCGGGCGTCCTGGTCGGTCACACCACCCTGATTTCCGGTTCCGGCAAGCTGCAGGTGGGCAAGGGGCCGGTGCGCACCGGGGTGACCGCCGTTCTACCTCGAGGCGCGGACTCGCTCTCCAATCCTGTCTTTGCGGCATGGTTCACCCAAAACGGCAATGGCGAGATGACGGGAACGACCTGGGTCGAAGAGTCAGGATTTCTGGAGGGTCCCGTCATGATCACAAACACGCACAGCGTGGGAGTGGTGCGGGACGCGGTGATCCAATGGCGCGTGGCGCACGCCGCCGCGGATGCTACCGGCTTCTACTGGTCGCTGCCCGTGGTCGCCGAGACCTGGGATGGCTGGTTGAATGACATCAATGGATTTCACGTCAAGCCTGAACACGCCCTGCATGCCCTCGACAGCGCTCATGCAGGTCCCGTCGAGGAAGGCAGTGTGGGCGGCGGCACCGGCATGATTTGCAATGGCTACAAGGGCGGCATCGGCAGTTCCTCGCGGCACTTGGATGCCAAAGACGGCGGCTACCTGGTCGGCGTGCTAGTGCAATGCAATTACGGCACCCGCGATAATCTGCGCATCGCCGGAATTCCGGTCGGACGCGAAATCCCCGCGCCCGAGCCGTACGCCTTCATGCCTTCAGACCGTGCCGAGCGCGGTTCCATCATCGTGGTCGTGGCCACCGACGCTCCGCTGCTCGCGCACCAGCTCAAGCGTCTCGCGCACCGGGTGACCTTGGGGCTGGGCCGCAACGGCAGTATTTCGGGCAATGGCTCCGGGGATATATTCATCGCATTTTCCACTGCCAATTCCGGAGCCGCCGCGAGCGACCACGTAGTCGACCTCAAAATGCTGCCGAACGATTCCTTGGATCCGGTGTTTCGCGCAACGGTGGAAGCCACCGAAGAGGCCATTGTCAACGCCATGATTGCCGCGCAGGACATGACCGGGGTCGACGACCATCGCGTCATCGCTCTACCACATGGGGCCTTACGCACCATTCTTAAGAAATATAATCGGCTGTTGCCGTGAATCGTGGCGCACTGCTTGCGGCAGCGCTGCTGCTTGCAGCGGTACCGCTGTTTCCCCCACCGGCCAGGGCGTTTGCCTTGCCGGATACACCCACGCCCAGCGCCGATCCAACGGTCTACCCGGTGGCTCGCATCGAGGTCGTGTATGCGGACTGGCTGGACGCGGTCAGCGCCGTGTCCACCATCGACTCCGGGCTGACCTCACGCGTTGCGGGAAAAAGTCGCAGCCTTTGGGCGCGGCGCCTCAAAGGCCTCACCCCGAAGCTCGCGCAGGCACTCAAATCACCGGAGCCCGCGACATTGAGCGCTGAAGACAGGCGCGCATTGCAGGTCATGCGCAAAGGCTTGGTCGATTACTCGCCGCAGACGGCCGAAAATGCGCAAGGCCCGCGCACCATCTGCGCCGACGCCGCACGGCCCGCAAGCCATGCCGCCATGCTGCAAATCGCGCTGTACGCCTGCTTCGAAGAAATCGGCAATCGCATCGACTTTGAAGGTCGGCCTATGGTCCGCACCACGGCGCTGCAGCAGCTGCAACAATTGCCGGAAGGTGAACAACGCCGGCGCTTGTTCAATGCGTTATCGCCGTTGTGGACTGCGGTCAACGGCACGAACAGTGCAGACAGTCCCTACCGGCGCATGATGGTGTTGAACGGCGCCGACGTACGCAGGAGCGGCCGCTCGCCCATCAACGATGCGGCGGCGACGCTGGGCATCAGGGCGCCGCAGGTCGAGCAATGGCTGGTGCAAGTCTTGGAGGCGTGGCGCGCCCGCTCCGGCGGCCCGCCGCTGGAGCCCTGGGACTATTGGTATGCTTCGGCGAGCGCCAGCCGTGAACTGGCCTCCGCCATTCCCCGAGACTCCATCCTCGCCATATCCAAACACTTCTATCGGGATCTCGGCGCAGACCTGGATGCGCTCGAGGTCCGGCATGACCTTGACGTGCGTCCAGGGAAGTCGCCACTGGCGTATACCGATCAAATCCGAATTGGGCGGCGCATCGGCAACAGCTGGCGCCCCACCCTCGCCCGCGTCTCCGGGAACTACGAACAGGGCGGCTTGTTCGTGCTCAACGAACTCATCCACGAAGACGGGCACGCCGTGCACTACTCAGCAGTGCGCACGCGGCCCGCGTTCTTCTCCCTCGGCGACGATGTGTTCTTCGAAGCGTTCGCCGACGTCCCTGCGTGGAGCAGCTCGGAGCCCGCATGGCAGCAGAAATATCTCGGCCTGCACACGGACGAGGGGTCGGCGCTGCGGGAGCTGTTCTCCAATGTAATGCTCGATGCAGCCTGGGGGTTGTTCGAATTGCGCATGTTCGCGAATCCGTCGGCGGATCCCAATCTGCTATGGACCGATATCACCTCGCGCTACTTGAACATTGCTCCGCATCCGGAATGGTCTTGGTGGGCGCTGCGCGTGCAGTTGGTGCGTTGGCCCGGATATATGATTAACTACGGCTTAGGCGCAGTGCTGACCGCCGATATTCGCGAACATATTCGCGATTCCATCGGTCCGTTCGATAAGGGTAATCCGCGCTGGTACCCCTGGACGTCGGCACATCTGCTGCAATTCGGCTCCTCCATCGATACCTCGCAATTATTGCAGCAGTTCTTGGGCAGACCTGTCTCGCCCGACGCTATTTTGAGGCAGATCGAACGCGTCGGCTCAGTGGACGTGATCGCTCGCGAGTACCTCGGCCAAACTCTGGTCGAGTAGCGCAATCGCCTCATCCACATCGCCTTCATCGATGACCAGCGGCGGCATGAAGCGCACCGTGCTCAAGCCGCAAGACAGTAGAATGAGCCCGTTGTGATACGCCCGGGTAACCAAGGCGTCGCAGAGTTTTTTGGCCGGCTCCTTGCTTGCCCGGTCCTTCACCAATTCGACGCCTATCATCAAGCCCTTGCCGCGCACCTCGCCCACCACCGCGAACTTATCGGCGAACGCGCGTAAGCGGCGCAGGAAATAATCCCCCACCTTGGCAGCATTGGCGCAATACTCGCGCTCGACCAGGTCGATGGTCGCGAGAGCGGCGGCGCAGCACAGCGGATTTCCACCAAAGGTATTGCCGTGCGCTCCACGGCTCCACTTCTGCATGATGCTGCGCTTGGCAATGACTACGCCAATCGGCAATCCGGAGCCCAGCCCCTTCGCCAGCGTCATGATGTCCGGGGCGACGTCCCAATGCTGCGCGGCGAACATCTTGCCCGTGCGGCCTATGCCTGACTGCACTTCATCGAATATCAGCAGAATTCCATGCCGGTCGCACAGCTCGCGTAGCCCCTGCAGGAACCCATCCGGTGGCACCAGATAACCGCCCTCGCCTTGAATGGGCTCAATGAGAATCGCCGCCACCTCGCTGGCCGGCACATTGTTCATGAACAGTACGTCCTCGATGTAGCGCAGTACCGCGCGCCCCTGATCGGCTCCGGCGAACAGCGGCCGGTAATTGTTCGGATAGGGCACATGTGTGACGCCCGGCATACCGGGGAAGAAGCCCTTTTGCTGCGTGTACTTGCTGGCGGTGAAGGACAGCGAACCCATGGTGCGGCCATGGAATCCGCCCAGAAAACCGATGAACCGGCCGCGCCCCGTGGTGTAGCGCGCCAGTTTCAGCGCCGCCTCCACAGTCTCGGTGCCGGACTGCGCAAAAAAGCTCATGGTCGGCTCTTTCAAGGGCGACAGCTCATTGAGTCGCTCCGCCAGCTTGACCTGCCCTTCGTGCCAGTAGTCGGACGATATGTGCAGAAACTTGTCCGCGGCATCCTTGATGGCCTGCACCACTGCCGGATGGCTGTGACCCGTGCTGCACACCGCAATGCCGGCTGCGAAATCCAGGAAGCGGTTGCCGTCCACGTCCCAAATCTCCGCGCCCTTGCCATGCGACATCACAAAGGGATAGTCGCGCGGATACGAGGGCGAAACGACCAGCGCGTCCCGCGCCAGCAGCTCGCGGGCTTTCGGGCCCGGCAAATCGGTCTTGATGTTTGGCTTTTTCACGTGAAGTCAAGTTCCCCCATTAGTACATTCATTATATCGAGTGCTCGCTCCAGTTCATTCTCCTCGATCACGAGCGGCGGCGCGAGAATAATCAGGTTGCCGCGAACCGCGAACGACACGCCACGCGCGCGGGCCAGCGTCACGAAGCGGCGCAACGACGGATGCAGCTGAGGCCATGGCGACAGCGGCTCACGGGTTGCGCGATTCTTCACCAATTCGACGATGGCAAACAACCCCTTGGCGCCGCGCACATCGCCGATTACTGAATGCTGTTCCTGCATGGCGCGCAGTCGCTGCAGCATGAGGGCGCCCAGGCGCCGAGAGCGCTTGAGCAGGCCTTCGTCTTGATATGCGGCGATCGCGGCCACGCCCGCGGCGCAGGCCAAAGGGTGCCCGCAATACGTCAATCCGGTGTTGAGCATGCTGTGCTCGAGTTTTGCAGCGACGTGCTTTGCCAATATCACGGCTCCTAAGGGAATGTGCGCGCCGGTCAATCCCTTGGCGAGAGTCATGAGATCCGGCCGCCCCGATTCGCCGTGCTCCTGCCACGCAAACCATTCACCGCAGCGCCCGAAGCCGCTCATCACTTCGTCCGCAATCAGATAAACGCCGCGACGGCGCGTTTCCTCACGCAGCGCCGGCCAGAAGTTTTCCGGAGCGATGATGCCATTGGTGCCGGCATTCGGCTCCATCAGCACCGCCGCGATATTCTCCGCACCCGCCTCGCCGATCACCGCGCCGATGTGCGCCACATTACGCGACGCGCACTGCGCATCGTTCGTGGTTCCATGTGGACAGCGATAGGCATACGGCGGCGGCACGCGCAGCACGCTGAACGCCTCGTCGCCTGGGTCGCGCGTCCTGCTGTCCCCGGACCAAGCCATGGTCGCATAGCTTGCACCATGGTATGAGCGGTCGCGTGCGACCACCCTGCCCTGCGGACGACCGCTCGCCTGGCGCGCGAATTTCACGGCATTCTCGTTCGCATCCGCGCCGCCCAAGGTAAAGAACACCCGGCCGCCCTCGAATCCCGATATCTCGAGAAGTTGCTCCGCCAACGCCCGGCGCGATCCAGCGCCCCAGCTGGAATTGACGAAGCACAGTTGCTGTGCCTGTTCCTGGATCGCGCGTATCAGGCGCGGGTGCTGGTGACCCAAGTTCATGCATTCCGCGAGACTGCTCATATCGAGATAGGTATGACCGGCTTCATCCCAGAACCGCGCGCCCTCCCCGCCAACGACGGTCGGCGCATTCCAATCGGCTTGCACGCACCAGCTATGCAACACACTCGATCTTTCCGACATCAAGCAAATCTCCGCAATTTTGATTCGTAACGGTAAACCGATTACGATCTGCACGATGCGATCTGTCAACGCCTGCCACCCACAAAGATCACGGATGAGCGAAACCGTCACCGACGTGGGACGCGAAACCTAATGGCGATGTGGTGGCGGCCCTTCGTTGCGGTAGCCGTCGGCGGAATGCTCGGATGCTTGCTGCGATGGTGCCTTGCCATGCTATTGAACCGCTACCTGCCTGCGATTCCGCCGGGCACGTTGGCGGCCAATCTCATCGGTTGCTACATCATCGGGATGGCGATCGCCTTCTTTACAACCTATCCGCACTTCGCGCCGGAGTGGCGGCTGTTCGTGACGACAGGGTTCTGCGGAGGACTGACCACCTTCTCAACTTTTTCCGCTGAAGTCGTGATGCTGCTGCAATCCGGGCGCACTGTATGGGCCTTGGGCGCCGTTGCCGTGCACTTGCTGGGCTCGCTGCTGATGACCTTCGCCGGCATCGCCACCGTCGTCTGGCTAAAGGCCTAGGTCGCCGACCGCTAACGGTCCGAGCCCGCGCTAGCGTGGTTCCGATACCACCGCAGAGGTGCTATATTAGTTAGACTACTAACGATTAGAGAGCTTTCAAGTGACGGATCTTGCCGAGCGCTTCAGCGGCGCACTCCACAACACTTCGCGGGCCTGGCGCCAGGCTCTGGACCGGCGACTCAAATACTTAGGGGTCAGCCAGGCGAGCTGGATGACCATTGCCATGGCCGCGAAGGCGCGGTCGCCGCTCTCGCAGTCCGAACTTGCGGACCGTCTGGGCGTCGAGGGAGCCACCATGGTAGCCATGGTGGACCGCTTGGTGAAGGCGGGTCTGATCGTGCGCGAGCCGTCGGCCAAGGACCGCCGCGTCAATCGCGTTGTGCTGACGGAGGCCGGCACTTTGCTGTACGGCAAGGTGCTTGCCGAGGCCGCAGCATTTCGCAAGGAGTTGCTGGCCAATATGGATCCGCAGCAACTGCTGGTCGCAACCGAACTTCTCGAAGGCTTGCAGGGCGCCATCGACACTATTCCGTGACCCGTCCTCTCAATCGTCCCATGATCACGTTGTCGATCATGTTGGCGACGATCATGCAGACTCTTGACAGCACCATCGCCAACGTGGCGTTGCCGCATATGCAAGGATCGCTGTCGGCGTCCCAGGATCAGATCGCCTGGGTGCTGACTGCGTACATCGTCGCCGCCGCCATCGCCACGCCGCTCACCGGTTGGATGGTGGATCGTTTCGGGCAGAAGAATATCTTTCTCGCGTCCATCGGCGGGTTCACCCTCGCCTCCATGCTTTGCGGGCTGTCGAACACACTGGCAGAAATCGTCGCGGCCCGCCTGCTGCAAGGCGTATTCGGAGCGGCCTTGGTGCCGCTGTCCCAAGTTGTCTTGCTCGACATCAATCCACGCGAGAAACAGGGCTCCGCCATGGCGGTCTGGGGCGTGGGCGTCATGGTAGGGCCGATACTGGGACCCACCTTGGGCGGTTGGCTGACCGACGCGTACAGCTGGCGCTGGGTGTTCTTCATCAATGTTCCCATCGGCCTACTGGCCATTTACGGCATGTGGAAATATATCCACCCGGTGCCGGGTGCGCGACGCATGCGGTTCGACATGTTCGGCTTTGCCACCTTGAGCTTGGGTATTGGCGCGCTGCAGATGCTGCTCGATCGCGGCCAACAAAACGACTGGTTCTCTTCGACCGAGACGTGGATCGAAATGATCGCTCTCATCGTGATGAGCACTTATTTCATCGCGCATACGCTAATGACGCCCGCGGACAAATCCTTCATCGATTTCCGCCTGTTCAAGAATCAAAACTATGTCACCGGCGTTCTGTTTATTTTCATCATGGGTCTCGTGCTCTATGCAACGCGCGCCCTGTTGCCGACCATGCTTGAGACCTTGTTGGACTATCCTGTTGCCACCACGGGCTTGGTAACCGCCCCGTCCGGGCTTGGCACCATGGTTGCGATGCTGATCGTCGGGCGGCTCATCGGCAAAATCGATCTTCGCCTGATGCTGTTCGTCGGCTTCGCCGTTTCCGCGCTGGCTCTGTGGCAAATGGCGCATTATTCGCTGCAACTGTCGCCGAGCGACATCGTGTGGCCGGGCGTAATTCAGGGAATCGGCGTCGGATTGGTGTTCGTGCCCTTGAGCGCGGCAACTTTCGCCACCTTGAATCCCGAGATGCGCGCGCAGGGCACCGCCCTCTTCAGCCTGGTGCGCAACATCGGCAGCAGCATCGGCATTTCGTTGGTACAGACCCTTTTGGTCCGCAATAGCGTGCTCGCGCACGCCGAATTGACGGAGCGCATCACCAACGCGAGCCCTGCCTGGCAAAATCCCGCCATTGCCCGAGCGTATGACCTTGGCACCGCGAGCGGTGTGGGCCTTCTCGACGCTTCGATCACGCAGCAGGCCGCGATGATCGCCTACATCGATGATTTTTGGCTGATGCTGTTTCTGACCTTGGCCGTCATGCCGCTGCTGTTGCTGATTCGACCGCCCGCACGCACCAAATCAGCGGACGTCGAGACTGACCTCAATGCCGTGATGGATTGAATCAACGGCGCGCGGCGAAGTCCTGAGTCCAGTACATACCGGCGGAAGAGTGGAGATTCGCGGCGTAGGCGATGCCGATTTCTGTGAAACGACCGTCCATGATGTTCTCGCAGTGCGCCGGACTGGCGAGCCATCCTTGCGTCGCTTCCACCGGCGTCATGGCGCCGGCCGCAATATTTTCGCCGACGATGACAAACTTACCGTAACCCGCACGTGCCACACGCATCGCGGGAGTACTGCCGTCGTGACCGCGGTGATCGAACTCGGCATGCATGGCCATGTCGCGCGAGTGCGCAAGGGCCGCACGGCTCAAGCTGCGATTGAGCGTCAGCGCAGCCACCGGGGCAAAATACTGCGCGCCGCAGCGGCGCCCGGCGGCACGCGCCGCGTTCACAAGTTCCAGTATGTGACCGCTAACGGTGTCGGCGTCAGCGGCCGCGGGGATGACAACCGGAGCGGCAAGCACCATCCATAGCTCGGCGCCGCGGCGTGCCATGCCGAACTCCCTCAGCGTCGGGTCGGTCAGGGTGCGGCAATAGTTGGCAGCGAGAATGCGCGATACCTGTGCCTCATTGACGGCACCGGAGACATGTAACGCCGAGAATTGCGATCCCGTATAGCCTACGCGCGCCAGGGCCTCGTGCAAATCTGTGCCGCCCGCCAGACGGCCCGCGGCATTTTGCAGCTTCAAGTTGTTTTGCAATGGGAGCCGCGCCGCCGCGGCCTTACAACCGTGCAAACGCGCCCAATTGACGCTGTCCAGCACCTCGGCGCCCACGCCCTGCGCCAGCGCCGACGCCGCCAGGCCGGCTGCCAGCGCCAATCGAGCGACGAGCGGCGGCCGGACTCTCAAACGGCCGGTTCGGGCCTGGCAGGTGCAGGTGCGGCCGGCGCGGGCGAATCCGCCAGCAACTTCCCGGCTTTCGGCGCGATCCAACGCTCCACGTCGTCGAGCACCGTGAACACCGCCGGCACGATGACCAGCGTCAGCGCGGTCGAGGTAATCAATCCACCGATCACGGCAATGGCCATAGGCCCGCGGAAATCGCTGTCTCCGCCCCAGCCGATAGCCACGGGCAGCATGCCCGCCACCATCGCCACGGTGGTCATTACAATAGGTCTTGCCCGCTTGTGCCCGGACTCGAGGATCGCCACCAGGCGCGGTTTGCCGGCCCGCATCTCTTCGATGGCGAAATCAACCAGCAAGATCGAATTCTTGCCGACGATGCCCATCAGCATCAGGATACCGATCACCACCGGCAGCGAGAACGGCAAACCGGTGAGCAGCAGCGCGAGCACCGCGCCTCCCAGGGACAGCGGTAAGGCCGACAGAATCGTTATGGGCTGGAACACCCGCACGAACAGCAGCACCAGCACGGCGAATACCATGAGGATGCCTGCGCCGACGGCCAGCAGGAAGTTCATATAGAGCTCCTTCATGAATTCCGTGTCGCCGGTTTCGATCAGGTGCACTCCTTCCGGCAAATGCTTGAGCGTCGGCAACGCATATATTTTCTTGGTGGCCGTACCGAGTTCCACGCCCTGCGCCATGTCGGCCTCTAGAAACAGCCGCCTGCTCTGGTTGTAGCGGCGCACGGCAGAGGGCCCCTGACCGAAGCTCAAGTCCGCGACCGATTTGAGCGGCACGCTTTTGCCGGAGGCCGTCGGTACGGGCAGGTTCTCCAAGGTCGAGAGGTCGCGCCGCGCGCTCTCGACGAGGCTGACGCGGATAGGGATCTGCCGATCGGGCAAGGAGAACTTGGCGCCGTTCTGCGGCAGGTCGCCGAGCGTTGCGATCCGAATGGTTTCACCGATGCTCTGCACGCTGACGCCGAGCTGAGCTGCGATGTCGAGCCGCGGGTGCACCACGATTTCCGGGCGCGGAAGGTCCCCCTTGATCCGCGGATCGCGAATTTCTCTCAGCGCGCGCATTTCCGCCAGCACCTTGTGGCCGGTCGCTTCCACCAGCGCCGGATCATCGCCGGTCAAGTACAGCTGTATGTCGCGGCCGCCGCCGCCCTCGGAAAAATTCAGGTGCCCATCGGGTACCTGGCCGAGCAGGGGCATCATGTGCTGCTCCCACTGCTTTTGACTCATGGCTCGCTGGGAGCGCGGTACCAGGCTGACATAGATGGTGCCGTTGCGAACCTCGCCGTCGTCGCCGCCGACGAATTCGACGATATCGGCCACCTCGGGAGACTTTCGCAGGATCGCGGCCGCCGCCGCCGACACCCGCGCCGTATCCTCCAGTCTGCCGCCGGGCGGCAACTCAATGTCCAGCTGCGCGTTGGAAAAATCCTCGGGAGGCAGGAAGGCGGTGGGAACTATGCTTAGCGAAGCCAACGACAGCAGGAAAAACACCGCGCCGGCCGCGATCGTTTTCCAGCGATTCGCCACGCACCAGCGCAGCAGCGCCAAGTAGCGCGTCATGATCGGCCCATCGGCATTGTGCACCACCAGGGAATCGCCGCTCAGCGCGTAAGCCGCCAGCACGGGCGTGATCAAGCGCGCAACCAACAGCGAAACGAACACCGCCGCCGCGACGGTGAGTCCAAATTGCTTGAAAAACTGGCCGCTCACGCCACCCATGAAGCTCACAGGCAGAAATACCGCGATGATGGTAAACGAGGTCGCCACCACCGCAAGGCCGATCTCATCCGCGGCATCGATGGCCGCCTGGTAGCAGCTCTTGCCCATGCGCATGTGACGCACGATGTTTTCGATTTCCACGATGGCATCGTCGACCAGCACGCCGGCCACCAGCGACAAGGCGAGCAAGGTGATCTGGTTGAGCGTAAATCCCATCCACTGCATGAAGGCAAAGGTCGAGATCGCCGACAGCGGAATCGCGAGTGCGGAAATCAGGGTAGCGCGCCAGTTGCGCAGAAAGAACCAGACGACGGCGACCGCCAGCAGCGATCCTTCAACCAGCGCGCTCATCGCCGAGTGATAAGTGCGCAGCGTGTGATCCACCGTGGTGAAGATGCTGCTCATGTGCACGGCGGGATTCTCCGCCTTGATCTTGTCGAGCTCGACCTGCACCGCCTTCGCGACGCTCACATCCGACGCGCCCTTGGCCTTGAACACTCCGAAGGTCGTGGCGGGCCGGCCGTTGAGTCTTGCAATATTGCGAACCTCCTCGATGCTGTCGCGCACGTCGGCAATCTCGTTCAGGCGCACCGTTTTCCCGCCCGGCAGAATGACCTGGGTGTCTCCCAAAGCCTCCGCGGTCTTGGCCCCGCCCAACACTCGAATCGCCTGTTCGCCGCCACCTACCTCCGCACGGCCGCCGGCCGCATCGAGATTGAGGGCGCGTAATTGCTCATTTACTTCGACTGCCGTCACGCCGAGAGCTTGCATGCGCGCCGGATCGAGTTCGACGCGGATTTCCCTGCTGACGCCGCCGCCGCGCGAAACTTGCGCCACTCCGGGCACCGCCAGCAGGCGCTTTGTCACGGTATTGTCGATGAACCAACTGAGCTGTACCGGAGTCATTTCCGTGGTAGTTACTGCGTAGTAGGCGAATGCACCGCCGTCGACGTTTTGACGCGTCACCAGGGGCTCGAAAATGCCCTGCGGCAGGTCGTTACGGACCTTGGCCACCGCATCGCGCACATCGGTCACCGCCCGGTCGATGGGCGTGCCGATCTCGAACTGCATGAACATGTTGACCTGGCCTTCGACGATGAAGGTGGTGATGTTGCGCACATTGCCGATGCTCGCGATCGAACCCTCGACCTTTTGCGCTATTTGCGTCTCCATCTCCGTGGGAGCAGCGCCCGGCTGAGAGATGTAGACACTGACCAGCGGAAAGGAAACGTCCGGACTCAGATTGATCGGCAGCCGGATAAACGCGACGATTCCCAGAAAAAACAGTACCACGAACAGCACGATCGGCATGACGGGATGCCGTATCGCCCAAGCCGAAATATTTCTCATGACCCGCGCGATTCCTTTATGACTGGCCCGATTCCTTCAATACCGGCTTGACCAGTTCGCCCTCCTGCAGGAAGGCGCCGGCCGTAGCCACCACCTGATCCTTGCCGTCGATTCCCTCGGCGATGGTCACGCCGTTCTTCACGATCCCGGAAACGCGCACGGTGCGCCGCTCGACCTTATTCTTATCATTGACGATCAGTACATAGCTGCCCTTGTCGTCGTTCAACACAGCGGTTTGTGGCAGCACGGCTCGCTCGGCATTGCTGACCGTCACCTCGGCGCGCGCAAAGGCGCCCGGACGCAGATTCGGATCCGGCGTGAGCGAGACTCGTGCCATCCCTAAGCGAGTTTGCGGGTCGATCACCGCCGGCAGGAGGCGCACATGACCCTGATAGACCTGCGACGTGCCGGTCAAGCGTACATCGACGACTTGGCCGACCTTCAACAAGGGCAAATCCTGTTCGGCCACCTGTCCACGTAGTTCGATTTCGCCGCCTTCCGACAGTCGGAACAGGGCCTCGCCCCCCGGGGTGGCCGTTTGCCCCACCTCGACGTTACGGGTCAAGATGACCCCATCGGACGGCGCACGCACTTCGGCACGCGCCAAGCGCGCCTGCGCCTCGGCCAATTGCGCCGCTGCTACTTTGACTCTCGCCGCGGCGGTGACTCCGGTTGACTTGCGGCGCTGGGTCTCTTCTGCGGACAAGGCGCCTGAGGCCCCGACGGCCTGCGCTCGTTTGTATTCGGCATCGGCGAGTTCTGCTTCGGCTCGCGCCTGCTCCAGCGCGGCTTCCAGATTGGCGACTTGGGGTTGCAGCACCGATACATTGAGGCGCGCCAATACTTGTCCGCGCTTCACGTGGTCGCCAGCCTCGACGTAAATCGCCGCCACACGGCCCGCATCGCCTTCGACCCCGATGGGCATGTCGTACCGCGCTGCGATGGTGCCAATGATGCTCACGGTGGTCGGCACCGTGCTGAGCCCCGCCTGCGTCACGGTCACGGTGGGGATGACCGCCTTGACCACTGGTTTAGCGGCCAGCGCATGAGTCACACGCCAGGCGAGGACCGCAACGAACAAGGCAGCAGCGACAATGATGGCCACTCGCACCCACAACACGCGCCCCCCACGGGACATTGCCTGCGTAATCTCCGGATATTCCTTAGCAGCTCCATTCATGACACGACATCCCAGGGATAACTTCCTTTGTCCACAATGAACTTCGCCAAGCGGTTCATTTCCTCATCTTCATTGCGCGTGATTCGGCGCACCGCGCTCGCCATCCGCCGCTTCGCTTGTTGAGCAAAGACGCGTGCTATCCCAACAGCTTGAGCACCTTGCTCGCCCCCCGACTTACTCAAGGCAGCGGCTCGCGACAGTACGCATAGGCCGACGAACAGATCGATGCCGATGTCGGCGATGCGTTTCAAGTCATGCTGACGATCCGCAATCGCCTTGCCGTGCTTGCGCAACAGGTAGTCGGACGCCTTGGCCAGTTCCACAGTATATCGCTCATAGACGTCGGCCGCCTCACGCAGCGGCTGCTGCAATGTAGTCAAGATCTTGTCGCGGCCCACGCCCGTCGCCTGGGTCAGGCGCTTTTCCGCATAGTCGGTCAACACGCCAAACCCCTTGATCGGGTTATTGAAAATATCGTCCACAGCACTTTTGAGCTCGCTCAGGGAGCGACCCAAATCCTTGAGGCCGGACAATGCGATATACAGCCGGAGCACCTCATTGGTTCCCTCGAAGATGGTTAAAATGCGGCAATCCCTTGCAATCTGTTCATACGGCAGTTCACGCATGAAGCCGGCGCCGGCCGCAATCTGCAGCGCCTCGTAGGCGCTGCGCTGCAATGCCTCGCTGGCAAACACCTTGCTGATGGCCGCTTCCACTGAATAATCCGTTGATCCCGTATCGATGTAGCGGGCCACCATCCACACAACGCTTTCGGCGGCGAAGCAATCGATGGTCATCTGCGAGATTTTCTCGCGAACCAGGCCGAAGTCGGCGATGGGCGTGTCGAATTGCTTGCGCGACTGCGCTTGCTGCGTCGCAAGAGCAATAAGGGTTTTCATGCCTCCGACCGCCCCGCCGCCCAAGCCGGTCCGTCCGTTGTTCAAAATCGCCATGGCAACTTTGAATCCCTTGCCCTCCGTATCGAGCACGTTACCGGCGGGCACCCGCACATCCGCAAAGCTCACCGTGGTGGTCGAGGAGGCGCGGATCCCCATCTTGTCCTCGTGCGGTCCGTGGCTGACGCCGGGCCAGGCCGCTTCAACGAGAAATGCCGTGATTTTGCCTGCCCCTGAAGAAGTACGGGCGAACACGGTATACAGATCGGCAATGCCGCCGTTGGTGATCCAGATTTTCTCGCCATTGAGAGTCCACGTGCCATCGGCATTCTTGACCGCCTCGGTGCGAATCGACGCCGCGTCCGACCCGGCGCCGGATTCGGTCAGGCAAAACGCCGCTATCATCGAACCGACGGCCAGTCTCGGCAGGTAGCGCGCCCTCTGCTCCGCAGTGCCGAACAATAAAATGCCCTTCATGCCGATGGAGCTGTGCGCGCCGATGGTGAGCGACACCGAACTGTCATGCGAGCTCGTCTGGCTCAGCACGCGCGCATAGCCGGCGTTCGACAACCCCAAGCCGCCATGCTCTTCTGGAATGATTAGACCGAACAGCCCCAGGTCGCGCAGTGCTTGAATGAATTCCGCCGGTTGTGCCGCCTCGCGATCCCAGCGCTTGAAGTCATGGTGCTTAGGGCTTAGGAATTGGTCGATGGCATCGAGCATCAACCCCAAGATCTCACGATCCTTGCTGGGCAGGCTTGGATAGGGAAAGAGCTGGTCCTCGAGGATCCTTCCCGCCATCAGGTTTTTCACGACGCTCATCTTGAAATTTACTCGGCGACGCGATTGATTACGAGATTTCGCACCCCGTCGCGTCCCACCTCGTAGGACAGTTCGCCGTACAAATCACCCTTGGATGGTATGGGCTGGCCGCTGAACGACACCCGTGCCGTGATGGAAACTCGCTGTCCGGCTGTCAGCACACGTCCCGGCATCATGGAATCCGCCGGCGAGAGGCTAACTTGAGTGCCGATAGCCGTGCTTGACAGCCGCTTGGCTGCGAGCGGCGGTCCGCGGCTATCGGGTTCACGAGCGAAGACGAACAAAGGGGCCTCCGATACCAGTCGCGATTTTAATTCGGGTGCGAGCGAGATTGTGACAGTGACGTCGGCCGCCTTTAATGCCCGTTCCGACGCGCTCGTCCCCGCAGGCGACGCACTCGTCCCAGCCTGCGCCGGCTGAGGGCTTGCGTCCGAGACCGACGGGGGTCCCGACGGGGGTCCCGACGGGGCTCCCAGCTCTGCGATGCGCGC
>JBDUEQ010000060.1:0-18897 GCA_040002315.1 Gammaproteobacteria bacterium | reverse complement strand
TCGGCGACAGCACGCAGCAATTCGGGCAATAGCCCGAGATCGGAAAATGACATTAAACAATCCTTAAGATTTTGGACTCGCACGACAGAGGCAATTGCTTCTGCAGCGGTCAGCAGCGAGGGAGGTAAAAATGCGAAGCCGTCAGCGACAGACCGCGAGCTTGGGGTGGCACTGACCGAGCACCGACCCAGAATCAAGCTGTACGGAGTGTACAGGAAACCCGCCGGTGCGTCCAGGTGAGGCATTTGCAGCTGAATGGCCTACTTCGCCCGGCTGCAGCGAAGTAGGCCACATGGCGCAATGAATGACCTTAAATCAGTTTAGAGAATCGCTCGCCGCGCCGGTTGCAGCGGCTGAGTTCGAACCTTTCGCATGCTGTGCATCCAGCGATCCGGCGGCGGCGCCCGAGGCACCGTGATTGCCGGCTACAACCGATGGCTGCGTGCTTCCCGCGAGATTAGCCGAAGACTCTGGCTTGGCGGGTCCCGCCACAGTTGGCATCGCCGTGCTGTCGACTTTTTTGGCAGCGCCTTCGGCCTTCGCGCCCTCGGCTTTACCGGGCGCGCCCTCGGCTTTACTGGCCGCCTTGGAAACGGGTTTGGTATTCAAAGCGCTCATTGAGGTGTTGAGTCCGTCCTGCGAATCCAGGTTACCCGTGCCGCCGAGCCTGCCCGCGCCGCCCAGTGCATTCGTTCCGCCGAACCCGCTCAAAGTTCCGCCCAAGTTTCCGCCTAGGCCGCCTGCGCCACCTAAGTGGCCGGCGAACGCCGGTGTGCCGATGACCAGAACGGCCGCAATCGCGCTACCGAGAAATAGTTGTTTGCTGTTCATGTCGTACTCCGTGTGCCCGCGGACATTCCGGGGCCTTCGCTGTTGATACGACGCAGCTACGCGGTTTCTTCCATCACCGGTGAATCAGCTGCACGGGATCGATGCGGTAATCTGCGCCGACAAGCCCAAAACCATATGTCAAATCTCGTCCCGGCTGCCCTATGTCGACGGCGGTCTTCGCGAGGGTCTCGATGGCTGATGCAGCATCCTGAGAATTCGGCGCCGCGATTTCACCTGCCAGCAGGGCCGCAACAAAGGGCGCGGCAAACGAGGTGCCGCGCACGGCCGCGTAGCCGTGATCCATGGACGCCGCCGCCACATCGGCACCGGGAGCGGCAAACATGACCTGCGGCCCGCGCGCGGCCTCGATCAGTACCTGACGATGCGCGTCGATCCCCGTGACTCCCACGACCCCTGGATAGGAGGCAGGATAGAGCGCGGGCGCCGCAGGCCCATCATTGCCCACCGCGGCAACGATGACGTACCCGCTACGAATGAGGCTGCGCACCGCCGCCTCCAACGCCGCATTGTTAGGGCCCACCAAACTGACGTTGATGACTGGGATTCTCTCTTGCACCAGCCAACCTAACGCCGCTATCAATGCATCCGCCGCGCCTCCGGTGGGCCGGCCGCAATAGACGTCGGCCGCATACAGCGCGGCATCCGGCTGCACGCCGTGAAATATAGCGCTTTGCCCGATCATCAAGGACGCGACCGCGGTTCCGTGAGCGGCCGGAACAACGTGATCGCCACACCCCCAGGTATGGACGGCCGATTCGCTGAATACCGGATGTGTCGTGTCGATTCCCGTATCCAGCAAGCCCACACGCACGCCGGTTTTCGCGCTAGTTTGCGCGTTACCATCCCCCGCGGAGGCGGCCGCTTCGTGCGAAGCGCTGCCGGCACGTAACATGAACCCCGGCGAATTCACGCCGCTACCGCTATAGATATGGTTGTAATCGTAGCTGCCATCGGGATCGGCTTCGCGCAGGACTTGCAGTGCCTTCTTGGTGGACAACTCCGGCGGAACTCTAAGTACCACCAGCCGAATATTCATCCCGCCGATATTCTGTTCGCGATCGACGATGAATCCGCGGGATCGCGCTCCTTGCAGCGCGACATTCGAGGGCGACAGCACAAGAATCTCACTGCGAATCACAGGCTCGCCATTCGGGTCAGACTCGATGAGGCGGCGATTGGCCCGAATCAGCCTGCCGATTTCGAGATGGCGCAAATCGCTCAATCGATCGAGGGATTGGGACTGCACCTGGCCGAGGGCCTGCGGCAGGGCTTGCAAGGGCAGCGCCGGCACCTGAACGGCGGGGAGGCGGACCTGGGCCGTTGCCGTGGCAGCCACCATCGTCACGGTAAAGAGTAGGTGGATTGAAGCTCGCATATGAAAAGTATCGCTACAATGGATGGAAGAAACATAGCACTTTGAACGTCTAGTACATGAATACGATTGGCACACTGCAAACCGTCCATGAGCAAATTGTCACGTTATTGCCGCGCCTGCGGCGATTCGCACGAAATTTGACGCGCAATCCCCATGATGCGGACGACGTTGTGCAAATTGCGCTGGAACGAGCCCTGACGCGGCTGGATCAATGGCGTAGCGACGCAAGGCTGGATAGCTGGATGTTCAAGATTGTCAGGAACGCCTGGATCGACGAAGTTCGTGCGCGCGTCAGGCGCGATAAGATTTTCCTCGCATCGGAGACTGGCGACAATATTGGTACGGACCCGATTGCGCAGCAAACCGCGCTCTTGTCCGTGCAGTCGGCAATGGCTCGGCTGCCGGAGGATCAGCGAGAGGCGGTGAGCCTTGTGCTAGTCGAAGGGCTGCCGTACCGGGAAGCCGCGGAAGTATTGGATGTTCCCATCGGCACGCTCACCAGCCGTCTTGCGCGGGGGCGCGAGGCGCTACAGGCGATGTTAGGGGCAGAAGGTGACGTGACATGAACACTTCCGATGAAACGCTGATGGCATATGTGGATGGCGAATTGGACCAGGCGGCGCGCCAAGAAGTGGAATCGGTCATGCGCGATGACCCGCAAGTGCACAGACGCGTCGCTCAGCATCGCGCGCTGCGGCAACGAGTGCAGGCGGCCTATGCGGACGAGCTTACCGAACAGATTCCGGCACATTTACTGGCGGTGGCGAAGGGGGCTGCGCGTCCGCAGGAAAGCAAGGTGGTCAGTCTCAGTGATGCGCGGGCGGCGATTGAACGCAAGGCGTCGGGTGCGCGTCCGCAGTGGCGGGCAGCCGGGGCGATTGCTGCGAGCATAATCGCGGGAGCGGGCTTGGGCTATATCATGTGGGGGCGCACCGTCTCGCCGCTCACTTTGAGCGCCGGCGGCGCGTTGGTTGCCCATGGGCAACTGGCGACGGCACTGTCGCATCAACTCGCCGCCGAACAAACAAGCCGCTCTCAGGTGCAAATCGGAGTCAGCTTCTTGGCAAAATCCGGCGAGTACTGCCGCACTTTTGCGCTCTCTGGCGCCGTATCGCCCTCCGGCCTTGCTTGTCGTCATGGCCGGGAATGGCAGCTCCAGATCCTATCTCAGGCTCCCGGCGCCAACGAGGTTGGCGCGCCCGAATATCGAACCGCCGGCTCGGCCATGTCCGCGCCGATATTGAAGGCCGTCGAGGCACAGATTGTCGGCGGGCCTCTCGATCAGGCGGGTGAGAGTGAGGCGCGCCGGCGCGCTTGGACTTCGGCGGATCGATAGCTACATCGCCGGCGGCAGTCCCGGACCGCCGGCGACCTTCGCGACCCGCTTTGATTTCGGCAGCTCGTCCATGACGTCGGCCAACTTCGATTTGGGCAGCACGGTACGCGGATTAACTGCCACATCGCCGTCGCGAATCTCGAAGTGCACGTGCGGACCGGTCGAGTGCCCAGTGTTGCCGAGTAACGCGATCAACGTGCCTTGCGCCACCTGGTCGCCTTGTTTCACCTTCAGTTCGCTATTGTGGGCGTAGAGGGAACTAGTCTTGCGATCGTGCCGCAAAATGATTACGTTCCCGTAGCCGCGCAGACCGTCGCCCGCGTAGATGACTTCACCTGCGGCAATGGCATAGACCGGTTCGCCCGCGTCTGCGGCCATGTCCAATCCCTTGTGAATCTTGCCCCAACGCTCGCCGTACTCTGAACTGACGATGTAGGCATCGAGCGGCCAACGCAACGAGCCGCCATATTGTTCCGGTATGGTAGTGAGGGGCTGCGGTGCGGCGTGCTTCTTGGGTTGTTTGGGCGCGCCGGCGGAGGGTGTCGCTGCCGCCGTCACGATGCCCGATTTGTGCAATACGCCGAGCACCGCGGATTCGCTATGTTCGCCCGCATCCTGAAAGGTCTTCAGAACATCTTTCTCGGCGAGATATCTTTGCATTCGCGTATAGGCTTTCGAGGCCGTCGTCGATGTGACCTCGACGGCTTTGGTGGAGGCCACCTTGCTCTTCTGATACCACTCTTGATCCCCGAACTTCTTGTCCACCGTTGCGCATCCGGCAAACAGATTGGCGATCGCCACTGCGACGAAAGCAAGCAGGCGCCTCCGATGCATTGGGGATTTCCCTCGTTGTTGGGCGAGTAATCATTCGCTCGATTTCCATGCAGCTTAGCATGCAGTAATTTATGCTGCCAAAGGGATGCGATGATCCTTTGGCTACGGGGGGAATATGGAAACACCGCGAAGCTTCGATGTGGCGCCGTCACCGGCCGGCAGTCTCTCCGGCGCGCCCCCGCTCGACGGCGTGACTCTCATGTCCATGCTGGCGATCTTCGTCGGCTGGTTCTTCATCGACACCTTGGTCGTGAGCGTGGGTTCTGTGCAGCACGGCGTGCGGTTCTTTGACATATCCTCGGCCATCGCCAACCCGATGCAGATCTTTTTCCGCGTTGGCGGATCCTTCCAGCGGGTGATCTTCGGCGCCTTCTGTGTCGCGTGTCTGCTGGCGCCGCTGTTGGCGCATTGGCGAGGATCTCGTTGGGAGTGGGCGGCGTATATGGCTCCGCTGGCGCTGATGTTGATATGCGCGGCGCTGCTCTATTCCCGCACGTCGGGGGAGTTCTTTTCCTCGTCCGCCGATCCCAACTCACCCGGCAGCAACGTTATCCGCTTTGCCAACCACCTCGCGCGTCGCGGCAGCGGCCTGATTTCGCGGCATATCTCGTTCGGCGTCGGCGGCTACTTGGCGTTCGCCGGCAGTTTGTTGCTGGCCTTTCGCTCCTTCCTGCGAGCGTGCAGGATGGCCTCGGTGTAGCCGTTGGGCTGCTCCCGCCCCTTGAACACTAAATCGCAGGAGGCCTTAAAGGCGATGTTGTTGTCGGGATCGTCGGCAAGGCGGCGATACGTGGGGTCGGCTGCGTTTTGCCGGTCCACCACCCGTGCCATGCGCCGCAGCACCTGCATCACCTGTTCGGGAGTGCAAATCCCGTGGCGCAGCCAGTTGGCGACGTGCTGGCTGGATATTCGCAGCGTCGCTCGATCCTCCATCAGTGCCACATCGTAATAGTCCGGTACTTTGGAGCAGCCGACCCCGGAATCGATCCAACGCGCCACATAGCCCAGGATGCTCTGCGCATTGTTGTTGAGCTCCTCCTCGATGTCAGCCGCACTCCACTGGGGGAACGCGGCAAGAGGCGGGGTCAAAATATCGTCCAGCGAGGCGCGCGGCCGTCCGGTAAGCTGCGTCTGCACCTGCGCAACATCCACTTGGTGATAGTGCAGAGCGTGCAGAGTCGCGGCGGTCGGGGAAGGTACCCAGGCGGTATTCGCGCCGGCGCGCGGTTGGGCAATCTTGCTCTTGAGCATGTCAGCCATCAGATCGGGCATGGCCCACATGCCCTTGCCGATCTGCGCTTTGCCGCGCAATCCGCAGGCAAGACCGATATCCACATTGTGACGCTCATACGCATCGAGCCACACGGCCTTCTTGATGTCGCTCTTGCGTGACACGGCTGCCGCCTCCATCGAGGTATGAATTTCATCGCCGGTGCGATCCAGAAAGCCCGTGTTGATGAACACGACGCGGTGGCGCGCGGCACGAATGCATTCCGCAAGATTGACGCTGGTGCGCCGCTCCTCATCCATGATGCCGATCTTCAGGGTATTTCGCGCCAGTCCCAACAGATCTTCGACGGCGCCGAACAGCTCGTCGGCAAAGGCCACTTCCTCCGGTCCATGCATTTTGGGCTTGACGATGTACACCGAGCCCAGGCGCGAATTGCGGCGTGCGCCGACACCGCGCAAATCATGCAGGGCAATCAGCGCGGTCACCGCCGCATCGATAAAAGTCTCCGGTATAGGCTTGCCATCCAGAGTCACGGCGTCGGACAGCATGTGGTGGCCGACGTTGCGCACCAACATGAGACTACGGCCCGGCAGCACAAGATCGTCGCCGCCCGGCGTCCGATAGCGCCTATCTTCGTTCAAGCGACGAGTCAGCGGTTTACCGCCCTTGTCGACCCGTGCCTCCAGGCTGCCATTCATCAATCCCAGCCAGTTTCGATACAGCTGCACTTTTTCGTCCGCGTCCACCGCGGCCACCGAATCCTCGCAGTCCTGAATCGTGGTAAGGGCCGACTCGAGCCATACATCGCTGATGCCGGCGAGATCGTCACGGCCGATATAGTGAGTGCGATCGATATGCAGTTCCACATGCAGTCCGTGGTGCATCAGCAGCAGTACCGTCGGCGAACTCAAGTCCCCTTGAAGGCCGAGAAATGCGCTCGGATCCGCAAGCAAGGACACGCTGCCATCCTTCAATTGAACACTGAGTCCTTGCACACTCGGGCGATACATTACCGCGTCATGGTGCGAGCCCTGGGTCAATGCAAAGTGCGCGTCGAGGAAATCGCGCCCGAAGGCGATGACCTTGGCGCCGCGCCGCGGATCGTACCCGGCACCGCGCGTGACGCCATCCTGTGCAATGGCATCCGTGCCATAGAGCGCGTCATACAGGCTACCCCAGCGTGCATTTGCGGCGTTTAATGCGTAGCGCGCATTGCTGAGCGGCACCACCAGTTGGGGTCCCGCGATTTGCGCGATCTCCGCGTCGACGTCTACGGTATCGATTGCGAACGCCGACTGCTCGGGCAGGAGATAGCCAATCTCGGCCAGATGTGCCTTGTAACGCGCATGGTCGAATGCAGCGCCTGGATTCTGGCGGTGCCATGCATCGATCTTCGACTGCAATTCGTCGCGCCGCCGCAGCAGCTGCACATTGCGCGGCGCCAGGCTTCGAACCAGGACGGCAAAGCCCTTCCAAAACGACTGCTGCTCCACGCCGGTCCCGGGCATGGCTTCGCAATTGACGAAATCGTACAGGGCCTTGTCGATGTCAAGACGGTCTATGTTGACAGTAGCTTCCATTCAAGTGTTTTCCTGCAAAGACAAACTCGGGACGGCGTGAGTTATGGGGCCGAATCATCTACTATATTGCAGATAATGTCGCCAGGCGACGCTTGCCATGGGTGCGAAAATAGGATCCGTTTGGGTGTTCGACATGAGTTTGTTGATTCGAATCAACCTGTCACTCGTAGCCGTGTTCGTGCTCGGCCCCTTGATCGCGGGTCATGTATGCTGGAACATCCTCGAAGCCAATGCGCAGCGTGAAGTTTTCGCCGAGGCCGGTCTGATGATGGGCAGTGCCTTGGCCACGCGCGCCTTCATGTTTTTGCCGCTCGGCGTATTTGCCGCGGTGTTTGTCGTGGTCAATGGGGTGCTTTGCCTCATGATGGTGCGGCCGATACGGCCGATACGGCCGATACGGCAGATCGCACGGGTCGCCGACCATTTCAGCCTCGGAATCGTCCCGCCGCAGACCTTCCCGCAGCGCGGGGCCCCGGACATCATCTCGCTGGCTCGTTCGTTCAATCGCATGCGCAAGAACCTCGAAAAGGCTCTGCGATTGATCGAGAAATAGCCCGTGACGCGGGACGTGTTCATCAGCTATTCGCAGCCGGATCGCGACTGTGCCCTTGAACTGGTGGCGCGTCTCGAAGGCGAGGGAATCCGGTGCTGGATCGCGCCGCGCGACATCGCCCCCTCGGCCGACTGGGCGGCGGAGATCATGGACGCCATTTCGGTGGCGCGCACAATGATTCTGGTGTTCTCGGCCAGCAGTAATCAATCGCCGCAGGTGCGGCGTGAGGTGGAGAGGGCGGTTCACAAGCAGCTCAGCATTCTTCCGTTTCGAATAGAGGACGTACTGCCGTCCAAGAGTCTCAAATACTTTCTCAGTGCGCAGCACTGGATGGACGCGTTTGCGCCGCCGCGTGAACTGCACTATGCCCGTCTGTGTGCCCATTTGAAGGGGCAGTTAGACATTTCGTCAGCGCCTGCGATGGGGTCTGCGACTATTGCGCAGCTGTTCGATGCGGCCGATCTGCACCGCATCGAGCGGCACTTGGCCGGATACATCGGCCCGATCGCCAAGCACCTGGTGAAGTCCGCGACGACACGTGCGGCTAGTATCGAGGACTTGGTCGTTCGGCTCGCCGCCGAACTCGATACCGAGGCTGATCGCTACGAGTTCTCGCGGCAATGCCGCAATATTACGCCGCTCGCGTGATTGGGAGCCGTCATTGGGTTTCGACGTAAATGGCGACGCCGTCTCCGGACTTGCCATAGAAGAATGCCGAGACTCCGAAGCCGAGGCCATACGGCGAATGCCCCGAATCCATTTCCGTGGTGATTCCCGCGCCCGCCGATTCCGACGTTTCGTTGCCCACGCCGTGCAGCAAAATGCCGTTCGCGCCAACCTTGGCTGCCTCCCGCTTGAGGCGCTCGATCACCTTGTCCATTTTGCCCGTTGCCGTGATCGCGAAGGTACCGCTGCTCGACGCGCTCACGTTGGCAATTTGCTCATACTTGCCGTCGGGCGGCTGCAGATAAATCCTTACCTGATCCGGGGTTGTGGGCGGCCGCGCACGACCGACCAGTGCCACATGCGACGCTGCGCAGCCGCAGAGTGCCGTGATTGCCAGGGCGCGGGTCACGCCTCGGAGGTCTGTGGAATTGATCTGAGCGAGGGTAAGTTCATGCTTTAATTCCTCCCAGGGCACCCGCAAGCGCAAACGTTGCTGCTTGCCCCCTTCGATGTCATATGCATGCGTGTTGGGCCTTAGTGGAGGCGAGCGCATGACGGTCATCGATGTTACTTCACTAAATGTGATCGAACGACTGCCAGGCTGGCGGGGTCTTTATCTGCATTCCCAAAATATGACCTTTGCGCACTACGATTTCGATAAAGGCGCCACAATCCATGAACACTCTCATTCTGACGAAGAGGGATACGACGATCGCTCTGAGAGTATGCGCAATGCGGGGAAGGTCCCGAGGTAAGATTCCACAAATTTTAGGACTTTCGTAGTCCAGCCAAGTTGTCGAGCCCCCCTGTCAGGCCGATGACACGCCATTAACCTTGCCCTGAATTTTTCCCGAGGCCCCCGCTGTTTGATATTGTCGCGGTCGCATCCATACCCGACTGACAATCGCGCGTGCGCAGCTTTCAGAGATCAGGGTGAGCAAAGTTGCCGTGGGCGGCCACGCAATTGTCCGTCCGGGCGATGCGACGTCGATTGAACGGGCGAGCGTGGGCCAGAGGCTTGGTTCAAGCGCCATCGCCTGGGAATACATAGACTTCATCTCTTTTGCCTCCTAGGGATCGCTGTGGATGGCGGACATGCGATCACTGATTTCAACTATTTGTAAAAGTACGGAGTGAGTACCCGAACCTCGGTAATGTGTTCGACGGGGAGCTTGCTGCGGCCCGCGGCCCGGCGAATCGCTTCGGGTGACGGGGCGTCATACACGCAGAAAGTTTTCTTCTTGTCCGCGCTTACATACGAGTGCACCCACGTGACCTGGTCGGTCAAGTTGCTTTCCACGACCGCCAGGCAGGCTCTTGCACCGTTCTCGTCCATGGGAACCAGCAGTCCGTCCGGAAAATCTCTTTCGACTACATAGCGGGGCATATCGAGCAGGATAGCGGCGCGCATGCCGCGGCAAATCGGTAGGGTCACCCAGATTACGTACAAAGCTCCCCTATATTGGCTCACCCGTACCAAACTGTTACGCCCTGTTGGATACTGGCGATTCCTTATGGAATTGCTGGAACGCCAAAAAGAGCTCGATGAACTGACCCGACTGCTGCGTGACGCAGGGTCGAGCGCCGGCAAGATCGCGTTTGTCAGCGGCGAGGCGGGCGCCGGCAAGAGTTCGCTGGTCGAACAATTCGCATCTCAGGCGGCGCAAACGGCACGCGTCCTATGGGGCCACTGCGATGCTCTGCAAACCTCCCGCGTGCTGGGACCGATCAACGAGGTGGCGGTCGGAATCTCGCTGCTGCCGGGCGCGTCTCCGGAATCCGGGCTGGAGCGGGACCAATTATTTTCCCGGCTGTTCGAACGGCTCTCGCCGCCAAATCCACTCAGCGTCGTGGTGTTGGAGGACCTGCATTGGGCGGACGAGGCAACCCTCGATTTCGTGCGCTTCTTTGGCAGGCGTGTGCAGCGCACGCGCTGCCTGTTGATTTGTACGCACCGCGACGATGAACTCGCCCCAACTCACCTCTTGCGCGGAGTGCTGGGTGAGCTGACCGGCCAGCATACGGTGCGCATTTCAGTACCGGCGCTTTCATTCAACGCCGTCGAACAACTCTCGCACGGCACGCGCCGCAATCCGCGCAAGGTTTACGAGGTAACCGGCGGCAACCCATTTTTCGTGCGCGAACTGCTGTCAGCCCCGATGGATACGGTGCCGGGAACCGTGCGCGACGCGGTGGTGGCGCGGTTGTTGCCGTGTTCGGCGGCCGCACGTGAGCTGGCGGAGCTCGTGTCGCTGGTGCCCGGTAGAACCGTGCCCTGGCTTACCCGCGCGATTCTCGGCGAAGTGGGTGCAGCCGCGGACGAGGCGGTCGCGTGTGGGTTGCTGCGCTATCACGATGAAGCACTGGCGTTTCGCCACGAGTTGGGTCGGCTGGCAGTTGAAAGTACGATTCCGCGCGCCCGCGCGCAGGCGTTGCATCAAAGCATCCTGGGCAGCCTCATTGATCACAACGCCGACCTCTCGCAAGTGGTGCATCACGCCGCGCTCGCGCAGGACATCAAGGTGCTGCTCGAATATGCACCACGCGCGGCAAAGCAAGCGGCGCGAGCGGGCGCCCGGCGCGAGGCGGTCGCGCATCTGGAGACCGCCCTTCGGCACCAGGATTCCCTGAGCGAACCTGAGCGCGCCGGTTTGCTGGAGTTTCACGCGGCGGAATGCGATACCACCAATCAGGTCGCCAAAGCACTCGACTCCGCCACCCGGGCGCTTGCACTGTGGCGGGAGCAGGGAGAGGTGGCGGCGCAGGCGCGCATGCTGTTGCTGATGGGACGCCAATATTGGAAATCGGGCCAGAAGGTTTTCGCCGATCGCTATGTTCAAGAGGCCATTTCGCTGCTCGAGACTCTGTCTCCGTCCAGAGATCTCGCGATGGCCTACAGCGCCCGTGCGCAGCTGGCGATGACCGCCGATAACAGGAAGGAGACTCTGGAGTTTGCGCAGCGCGCGCTCGATCTTGCCACAAGATTCGCAGATCACCGCGTCCGTACGCACGCGCTGAATAACGTGGGTTCGGTGCTGTTGAATTCCGACAATGTACTTGGATTCGCCCATTTGGAAGAGAGTCTCACCGTCGCTCTCGAACACAATCTCCCGGAACACGCGGGGCGTACTTACGCGAATTTGGTGAGCGGGTCGGTGCGCCAGCGTTTTTCAGGTCCCGTGATGCGTTTCCTGACCGACGCCATCGCGTACTGCGAAGCTCATGAGGTGCAGGCTCACCTGGCCTATATTCGCGCCTATGGCGCGCATTTTGATCTCGATCAGGGCCGCTGGGACAAGGCTGCCCGTATGGCCGCGGAGCTGCTCGAGAGCCATGTCATCGCGATCTCGCAGCGCGTTCCCGCGCTGGTTGTGCTCGCCATCGTTCGTGCGCGACGTGGTGATCCCGGTGTGGATCCGTTGCTCGAAGAGGCCATGCAGTTGGCATTGCCCACCGGGGAATTGCAGCGCATCGGACGAGTTGCGGCTACTCGTGCCGAAGTGGCCTGGTATCGGGGGGACTTGCAGCGAGTGGCGGCCGAAGCAGCCGTGGGCTTGCAGGCCGCGGTGGGTCATCAAGATCCATGGATTCAAGGGGAACTTGCCTACTGGGCGCACCGCGCCGATTCGGATCTGCGCGTGAGCACTGAAATCGCCGAACCCTATGCGCTGATGGTCGGCGGACAGTGGCTTGCCGCCGCTGTGGCTTGGCAGCGACTCGACGCGCCCTATGAACGCGCGCTCGCGCTGGCCGAAGGGCCGGAAGAGGCGCTGCTGGAATCCTTGTCGATACTGGAGGGACTGGGGTCAGGGCCCCTGGCGGCGATCGTGCGTCAGCGCCTGCGCGATCGGGGAGTACGCGGGATCCCGCGCGGGCCACGCGCCTCGACGCGGGAAAATCCGGCAGGCCTCACCTCGCGCGAAGTCCAAGTGCTGTCGCTGCTGGTGCACGGACATACCAATACCGAACTCGCCCGCCGGCTGCACATTTCGGCGAAGACGGTCGATCATCACGTCTCCTCCATCCTCGAGAAACTCGAGGTACGTTCGCGCACCGAAGCCGTTGCCGCTGCATTTGGCCTTGGGATCGTGAAGGCCGCCAAGGGGCGAACGGTTTAGTGATTCTGAGACCAGCCGGAGACGAGGACGGTGGGCGCCACCGTCCTCCCCGGAGCTGCCTTTACTTCTCGGCCAGCCTGATCGTGTGAGACGTCTTTGTCATGTGATAACTGGTCAACGTCGATGCATTGACGTCGGCTACCGCACGAGTGATCGCCTTCTCGATGCAGGAGCGCGAAGATCTAACCGATTCCCATTCCCAGCCGGCAAATGTCGGCGTGCATACCTGTCTGGCCGCGATGCGAATCCGCGAATACAGCGTTTCCGCACCCGCAGCACCCCTCAGGTCAAGGTCTGCAAATTTGACGGTGCGTTTGGCGACTTCCAGACCCTTATCGGTGGCGATGTCGGCAGCATACGCATCGGCGCACGCGGCCAAGGAACCCACACAGGCGGTCACCAGCAAGCACTGAATACCAATTTTCATCTTCATGTAGCGGCGCATGGCGCTCATCTCCTGCAATCGACCGGAACATTCCGGACAAGGGATAGACTATGCGGTGCGCTGCGCGCGCGAAGCGGTGATCCTCCCTATCTTGCGCTGGATGTATCCCTAGACCAGGGGATGGCTGCTAGAGTGAACCGCATGGAACTTCCGCTGACACCTCTGGAATTCGCGCGCCGCGCGCGAAAGCTATATCCGCACCGCGAGGCGGTCGTCGACGGTGCGTCGCGGTGGACCTACGCACAGTTCCTTGACCGCTGTGACCGCTTCTCGTGCGCGCTGCAGCGAATGGGTCTCAAGCAAGGCGACCGCGTTGCGATCATTGCACCGAACATCCATGCCATGCTCGAGTCGTTCTACGCGATCCCGCAGCTCGGAGCAGTGATAGTGCCGCTCAATTACCGGCTGAGTGCGGAAGATTTCGCGTACATGATCCAGCACAGCGGATCGCGGTTCGTCTGCGCCCATGCCGACTATCTGGATGCGGTTGACAGCATCCGGAATAAACTGCCGGACGTTGAACGGTTCGTCGCTTTCGAGGGGTCGCGCACCGGTTGGCTGGATTATGAGACGACCCTTGCCGACAGCTCAACGGAATTTGCGAAGCCCGCAATCGCGGAATCGGATCTGCTCAGCATCAACTACACCAGCGGCACGACCGCCCGCCCGAAAGGAGTGATGATCACGCACCGCAACGCGTGGATGAACACCATTGGCGTACTGGTGCATGACTCCATGACCGCGGCCGACCGTTACCTGTGGACCTTGCCCATGTTCCACGCCAACGGATGGACATTCGTCTGGACGGTGACCGCGGTTGGGGCTGCGCATGTTTGTCTGCGCAAGATGGATGCGGCCACGATGTATGGCGCGATTGGGCGGGAACGCATCACCATGCTGTGCGCGGCTCCCACCGTGCTGATCACCATCGCCCATGCGCCGGCGGAGTTGCGCCTCGCTGTGCGGCGGGGCGTCAGGGTTTGGACCGGTGGCGCGGCGCCGGCGGCCGCCACCATAGAGCGGATCGAGGGCGAACTGGGCTGGCAGATAACCCAGATATATGGACTCACTGAGACTTCTCCGTTGATATCCATTTGTGAGCCGCGCCCGGAGGATGGCAGTTTGGCCGCAGACGCGAGCGGAGTCATCAAGGCCAGGCAGGGTGTAGAGATGATTACCTCCGGCGAACTCATCGTAGTCGACGACAGCGGCAACGAGGTCACCCACGACGGCCAAACTTTGGGAGAAATCGTGGCTCGCGGCAACGTGGTGATGAGGGGCTACTACCAGGATCCGGAAGCTACGACGCAGGCATTCAGAGGTGGCTGGTTTCATACCGGCGATGCCGCCGTGGTTCATCCGGACGGCTATGTCGAGATTCGCGACCGCTTCAAAGACGTGATCATCAGTGGAGGCGAGAATATCTCCTCAATCGAGATCGAAGGTGCGTTGCTGCGGCACCCCGCCATTCAAGAGGTCGCCGTGGTGGGTGTGCCCGATCAACAGTGGGGCGAGACGCCGCATGCCTATGTCGTGCTGCGACTCGGTGCTGCGGTCACGGCCGAAGAGTTGCAGCAGTTCTGCCGCGATCGAATGGCGCACTTCAAAGCGCCGCGGCACTTTAGTTTTATACTCGAGTTGCCCAAAACCGCTACCGGAAAGATTCAGAAATTCGTACTGCGGCACAAACGAAGTGCAGTCAGTAAGCAGTGATATAAATTCTAGATATTAACCGTAATATATTGTAATTTAACGGTATTTATCGCTGCAAGTCTCGCTCAAGGATATCCGATATGTGCGATTCGATTCTGCTCGCCTCTTGGCGAAGCGCAGCAATCTGCAATTCCAGGATGTAGTGGCGATTTCCATCGGTGCCGTCGGCATCGAGCTTGTCGTATTCGGTCTCAAGGCGCTCCGCTTCTTCGGTCAGAACGCGTTGCTTCGAATAGAGCTCGTCGAGGTGGTCTGGAGCGCCGAGTGGCATCGCCCGACTGTATACGCATGGGACTCAAATAGGGAGCCCGGCGAGCTCTCGGACGATCGTATCCTTTGTGTCATACGCGCCAGCGGCGCTGTTCCGGTTCCGGCAGGTCGTAGCCCGTGAGGAAGGCGCCGAGCCGTTGCGACTCCAGGGAGGCGTCGACGTCTGTGCGGATAATGTGGCGCGGCGGCAGCGCCGCTCCGCGGTGTCGCAGCAGCGGTGCCAGTCGGCGCCAATGCAGCCCGTTACCGTGCTCACCACGCAGTCCGACGGCCACAACCGCATAGCCGTGGTGCGCGTACTCCGCAATCTGATCGGCGATCACGGCGAGCAACAGGCGATGCTCGCCCGCTGGGGGCAGCTGCAACACACCGTAACCGCACACCTCGAGCGCGCCCAGTACATCGGGCAGAGTTTCGCGCACTTGCTGCGTCGGATTGACGAGAATGTCAGGCACCAGTGCCATCCGCCAGCCGCGCAAGTCGCTCTCCACCTCGACGGTCACGTCGCCGCCGAATCGTCGCCGCGTGAGCCCGCAGCGCCGCGGCCATCCAAGAATTGCTCCAGGTCGCGGCGCGAGCCGGCCTCATCAAAACGCCCCATGTCCAGCGCCCAGCCAGTGGCCGGCACGGGCGGCAGCCCGCGTCGCGCCAGTTCCGCCTCCAGCTCCTCGATCCAAACGCCTCGACGCGGCACGATCTCCCAATCATCTTCGGGTCGATTCGGTCGCCCGCCCCATTCGGGCTTACTGGAGGTGAAACGCACGCCGGTGGAGGGGCTGCCGTCGAGGCCGATCAGGATCACCTCGTCGCCGTCGCGCAAATGGCGCTCGATCAGCGGCGCGATCGCCTGTGCCAAATTCCGGCAGTGAGCCCGATACGCCGGAGTGTCGTATTGCTCATAAACCGCCCACCATCGCCGCGCACCGGCGAAGGCCAGTTCGGGGCAGGGCAGCTGCAACAGCTGGTACCCCCTGCTGCGCAAGGCTTCAACGACCGGATTGACCATACCTCGGTAGCGAGCGCCCTCGCATACCTTGGCGTTCTGGTTCATCAGGCAGTTGGCAAGCAGCGCCACCTTGCGCGGAGAATTTGGCTCCATTTGTTGAGTCGCTCTGTACGCTGACACGCCGGGCCGGCGTCAACCTATGATGCCCGAATTTGGGGGCTGGGTCGGGACCGCAGCTCGCCGTCGCCCCCTTTGGGTACGTGATCACCAGCTTGCAGCTCGTGAGAGGAAACCCCCATGCCGTCGATATTCGGGCTCGATTGGGGGTCGTCAACTCGGGGGATGCCGCCCTGAATACGACCGTCGATTCGGACGGCGATGGCCTGACCGATGCTCAAGCGGGGATGGAATCTCGGATGGTGACGAGGTCAACCTCTACCACACAAACCCCAAGAGTGCCGATTCCGACGGGGACGGCTTTTCGGATTACGCCGAGATCAACGCCGGCTCCAATCCCAATGACCCAGCCGGAGCCGCAATAATAGGGGCGGATCACGGCCAAGGCCAACGTGTCGACCCGATCAGAGATCTTCGCGCCTTACCTGCGCATCACGGGAACATGGGAGCGGTACATGCGCGAGTCCGAGCCTGGAGTCTAGTTGTAGGCATATTTACGCTTAACTTGTTGATTTATTGGCTCCCCGGGGCGGCCCCGTTACCGCGTAGCGGGGTCTGGTGGTTCTTATATAACGATTCCCTACATGAAGTTCTGTTGCAGCGAATGGGCGCCTTATGCTATGGTTACATGTAACCAGGTGGGGGCTTCTATGCTGCAAAATTCTCGATCTTCGCGCGAGAAGGTTAGGTTACATCGCGAGCGGCTGCGCGCCCAGGGACTGCGGCCGGTTCAGATCTGGGTACCTGATGTGCGAGCGCGCTCCTTCATTGCCGCAGCACGCAAGCAGTCCAAGGCGGTAGCCGCCAGCGAGCAAGAAACCGCGGATCAACAATTTATTGACGCTGTTTCGGAGGACGCCGCCGAGTGAAGCGCGGAGAGATCTGGACGGTGTCGGGTGGCGCAAGCTATGCAGGGAAGCCACGACCAGCGGTCATCGTCCAGGAGGACCGTTTCAGCCAAACGGCCTCGATTACTCTTTGCGCGTTCACGACAGATCCGACGGAAGCACCACTACTGCGTATCGTCATCGAACCCACTGATCGCAACGGCCTAAAGAACGCATCAAGACTGATGATTGACAAAGTGACCACCGTGCCGAAAACCCGACTGGGTGAACGCATTGGAAAGCTGAGTGACGAGGATCTTCTGCGATTGAATCGCGCGCTCACAGTATTCCTCGGGCTCGCCAATTGATTGCGCGCTTGCGCATTGAGCGACGGCACGTACGGCATTCTGATGGATCCACAGCCGGATGCTAGGGCATCCGCAAATAAGAAGTTAATGTAGCGACTGTTGGCGTCTTAGGCTCATCGCAGGTTCCCTATGCCTTCGCAGGCGGCAACCGGCCGAGGCTGCGTGAAAATCCTCCGCATGATTCTCTCGTCTTGGAAGGTTGGCCTATGAGCCGATTCATCGAAGGTGAGGCACGACCGCAGAGCCTGTTGTTCCCTGAGCGACGGGGCGATTGGATCGGGGAAGACAGGTCCTGAATCAGCACCAGATCAATGCCGGTCCACTGTTGGGGTTGACGTATTCGGACGTGTATGCACCGGACCAGAATGCGAACCCGGTTACGCCCAGGGCAGGTGCAGCGCGTCAATCAGGATGGCAACCTGCCAGATTGATTGTCGCGCAATAGGCAGGTCTTACGTACCAGTACACGGACGAAGACATGGTCTATCCGTCAGCATCTGAAGGTTACCGATCTGGCGGCGGCAATGCCGGGGACGCGACTCATAATCCGTTATGCTTGCCGGCCGCGCAGGCGTACGGGCTGACTACAGTACCGCTTGACTATACTTCGGATTCTCTGTGGAACTATGGGCTCGGCGCAAAAAATTCATTCTTCGACAGACGGCTCACAACACAGGCGAGTGTGTTCTATAATAAGTGGTCAGATATTCAGACGTCGCTCTTTCTCTTGAGTTGCGCCGAGCAGGTCACCGTCAATCGCAACAAAGCGGTCACGCAGGGCTTCGATCTTCAAATGGCCGCGGTACCGTTTAAAGGGATGAAACTCCTGTTTAACGTCGGCTATACGGACGCGCCTTTTGTTAACGCGTCATACGGTGCATTGACCAACGGGGTATTGCCTCTTCTGAACGGAGCAGGGGAAAAGCTTGCAGGCGTGGTGCCATGGTCGGCTTCATTTCACGCTGATTACTCTCACAGTATCGGCGATTGGTGGACCGACGCGCAGGGCTACATCAGATTGGACTACCGATGGCTGGATGCGGCGCCCAAATGGAACCCCGCCACCGTATACTATGACCCAGCGATAGGACCTGTTCCAAACGCCACCTATGGAACTCTTAATATCCGCATCGGAGCAAAAAACGGGCGACTGGACGTCTCGGCATTCGTTAATAACGCGACGGACTCTAACCCTCGCCTCGGCTACAGCCATGTGGTGCCGGGCGACCCGCTCTACGAAGCTGTAGCAATACGCCCGTTGACCGTGGGGATTACTACGTTGTTTCAGTTCTAGCGTGTGCCGGTCGCACAGATCGTGTTAGGCCTGCCGCAGCCCGGTGATCGGCGTCGATAAGCTACGGAGCCATTTACTAGCTTGGCTCACCGACGCGGCTCTTTGAATTTTTGGGAAGTTTCGCGTGAAGGCCGTTGGATTGTTTTTGCGACTGCCGCTTGACTCGATAATTAGTGTTGTCTACTACATGACAAACGGCAGCTCAATTGCCTGCGCGAGAATAGTGCGTTAGATTAGAGGAAAGAATCATAACTAATTGATTTGACTGGCTCCCCGGGACGGATTCGAACCGCCGACCAACGGATTAACAGT
>JBDUEQ010000059.1:0-9302 GCA_040002315.1 Gammaproteobacteria bacterium | reverse complement strand
GGCGTGGACGTGGCGGGCGATGACCCGTTCCTCGTCAGCCTCGACGATCCAGATCGGGCGGGGGGCGTCGTGCGCCGTCAGGGTCCGCTCGCCGCGTCGATTGCGCTCACTATCAAGCTCGAATCCGAGCCACGTCAGGTGTCCGATGATTTTAGCGCGCACTGTTGCGCTGCCGACCCCGATACCTCCAGTGAAGGCAATCGCATCGACGCCGCGAAGCGCGACCGCGAGTGATCCGGCGTGGCGGGCCGCCCAATAGCAGAAATGCTCGATCGCGAACCGGCAAACCTCATCATCAATCCGCTCGAGTTCACGCATGTCGGATGCTTTCCCGGAGAGGCCGAGAAGGCCGGAGCGCCGGTACAGCAAATCCTCTAGCTCATCCGGCTTCACCGCATTATCACGCTGCATGGCGAGCAGGACGCCCGGATCGATCGAGCCGCAGCGTGTACCCATTACGAGGCCATCGAGCGTCGAATAGCCCATCGTGGTTGCCATGCTCTTCCCATCGCGCAGCGCTGCGATGCTGCAGCCGTTGCCGAGATGGAATATCAGCAGCCGCGCCGGCGGATTAGGCGAGGTTCGCTCGGTAATCACGCTGACAACATGCTCGAAGTTAAGTCCGTGAAATCCAAATCGCCGGTAGCCTGCATCGTGCAGCGCCGTCGGCAACGCGTAGCGGCTCGCGATCTCTGGCTGCGTCGCGTGGAAGGCGGTGTCGAAGCAGGCGACCTGCGGCAACGAGGGGGCTATGAGGCTCAGCGCGGCGATCGTGTCCAGTCCCGGGCTATTATGCAGAGGCGCGAGCACGCGCAGCGCGTTCAACGCCGCCAGATTCGCATCATCCATGACCAGCGGCGCGACGTAGCAAGCACCGCCATGGACGATTCGGTGGCCGCAGGCGCTGATGTCGGCGAGGGCTACGCCACGCGCGGCCAGCGAGCGCAGGATGTGTTCCAGTGCCGCGGCGTGGCCCGTCTGCTGCGGCAACGGCTCAGCGGCGGCCGGCGGCGCATCGCCGGGCACGAATCGCGGGCGCGAGCCCAGGCCCTCGACCTGCCCGTGCCAGCCACGCGTCAGTCCCTCGAACAGGGCAAACTTCAGCGACGAAGATCCGGCGTTCAGGACCAGAATGCGCCGGCCGCCGGCCGCTGTCATGACCGTGATTGCGGTCGCATGTCCTCGCGCCGTATCCCGGCGACGACCACGGGCTTTTTCATTGCGTCGCGCCTAAACGGCTCGCCGAGTTCCTGGTTCAGAAGCACCTCGATGAATGTCGTCACGCCTTTGGCTTGTGCTGCGCAAGACTCCACGAGCACGCGCGTCAACTCCGCGGGCGTGCGCACGAGAATGCCGCGGTGCCCACAGCCCTCGGCGACCTTTGCGTAGCTCAGGTTCGGATCGAGTTCTGTTCCGACGAAGTTGTTGTCGTACCAGAGTATGGAGTTGCGCTTCTCAGCTCCCCACTGGTAGTTACGAAAGATCACCATCGTCACCGCCGGCCATTCGTCGCGACCCACCGAGGTCATTTCGTTCATCGAAATGCCGAACGCGCCATCGCCGGCAAAGCCGACGACAGGCACGTTGGGATTGCCGATCTTCGCGCCGATAATCGATGGAAAGCCATAGCCGCACGGCCCGAACATGCCTGGCGCGAGGTACTTGCGGGGACTGTCGAAAGTCGGGTAGGCATTGCCGATCGCGCAGTTATTGCCGATGTCGCTGGAGATGATCGCCTCTTTCGGCAGGCCGGCGATGATCGCGCGCCAGGCCTGACGTGGCGCCATATGCCCTGGCTCCCGGGCCCGGCACTCGGCATTCCACACAGTCCCCGGGTCGTCGTTCTCATGGTCCATGACGGCGAGTGCGGCGGTCCAAGCCTGCTTTCGCTCAGCGATCTGAGCTCGGCGTGCCGCGCGATCGGTATTGCCTGCGCTGGGGCTAAGCTGCGCGAGTATCCGCTCCGCGACTTGTTTCGCGTCGCCGCATATCGCGACTGCAACGGGCTTCGTGAGCCCGATGCGGTCGGAGTTGATGTCGACTTGAATGATCGCGGCGGTCTTGGGCCAGTAGTCAATGCCGTAGCCCGGCAGTGTCGAGAAGGGGTTGAGGCGAGTGCCGAGCGCGAGCACGACGTCAGCCTTCGAGATCAGCTCCATCGCGGCGCGCGAGCCGTTGTAGCCCAGCGGACCGACGGCGAGCGGGTGGCTACCGGGAAACGAATCGTTGTGCTGGTAGTTGTTGCAGACCGGCGCGTCGATTCGCTCCGCCAATGCGGCGCACTCGGCAATGGCGTTGCCGAGCACCACGCCTGCACCTGACAAAATGACTGGAAATTTTGCCGACGACAGCAGTCGTGCTGCCTCCGCGATCGCGTGTGCACCCCCAGCCGGCGGCTCGAACTCGAGCACGCAGGGCAGCGGTACGTCGATGACTTGGGTCCAGAAATCGCGCGGTATGTTGATCTGGCCCGGCGCCGACAAACGCTTGGCCTTGCAGATCACCCGATTGAGTACTTCGGGCACTCGGCTCGCGTCACGCACTTCTTCCTGGTAGCCAACCATGTCGCGGAACAAGGCCATTTGCTCCACTTCCTGGAATCCACCTTGACCGATCGTCTTGTTGGCGGCCTGCGGCGTCACAAGCAGCATCGGCGTGTGGTTCCAGTAGGCGGTCTTGATTGCCGTGACGAAGCCGGTAACGCCCGGGCCATTCTGCGCGATCGCCATTGCGATCTTGCCGGTGGTGCGCGTGTAGCCGTCGCAGATCAGTCCGCCGTTGGTCTCGTGAGCGACGTCCCAGAACGTGATGCCGGCTTTCGGGAACAGGTCGGAGATGGGCATGAATGCCGAGCCGATGATGCCGAAGGCGTGCTCAATACCGTGCATCTGCAACACCTTCACAAAGGCCTCTTCGGTCGTCATCTTCATCGTCGGTCTCCTCGCATTCTGAACTTCATTCGGCGATCGCGTCGCGTAGCATGTCCGTCAACAGATCGATTTCCGTACGCGTCGCGATCAGCGCCGGTGCGACGATCGCGACGTCGCCCGTCGTTTTGATATGCAAGCCGCGATCGAACAGGCGCGCCTGCAGCTCGGTGCCGCGCACGCCGGGCGCTGCGCCGGGCTTGATCTCCACCCCCGCCAGCATTCCGTAGCCGCGCACGTCGTGGACGGCGCTCAGCTCCTGCAGAGAGTACATCTTGTCCTGGAAGTACGGCGACAACTCGCGGCCCTTGGCGAACAAGGATTCCTTGCGGTAAATCTCGAGCGTCGCCAATCCCGCCGCACAGGCTGCCGGATGGGCGGAATAAGTGTAGCCGTGGAAGAACTCGGTCGCGCCATTGGGCGCGCCATCGAGAATCGTGCGGTAGATACCGTCCCTCACGGCGACGGCGCCCATCGGCTGGGCGCCGTTCGTCAGCGCCTTCGCCATCGTGATGATGTCGGGCGTGACGCCGAACGAGCTCGCCGCGAATGGCTCGCCCGTGCGGCCGAAACCGCAAATCACCTCATCGAACACCAGCAGGATGCCGTAGCGGTCGCAGATTTCGCGCAGCCGTTCAAGATACCCGTGCGGCGGAACGATGACACCGGTCGATCCTGCGATCGGCTCGACGAATACCGCGGCGATGCGCTTCTCGCCGACGAGGTTGACGAACCGCTGCAGGTCGTCCGCGAGTTCCGCGCCCGTTGCACCCATGCCGCGACTGAAGCGATTTTCGGGAACGAGGGTGTGGCGCAGGTGCAGGACGCCCGGCAGCAACGCACCGAACGCCTCGCGA
The DNA here is from genome assembly GCA_040002315.1 of Gammaproteobacteria bacterium. Taxonomy (GTDB): domain Bacteria; phylum Pseudomonadota; class Gammaproteobacteria; order Steroidobacterales; family Steroidobacteraceae; genus Bog-1198. The sequence goes on along the minus strand of JBDUEQ010000059.1, from coordinate 5,518 downwards.
TTCTTGACCATTCCGCTGAGCGCCGTGCCGCCGATATTAACGCCGTGGTAGGCGCGCTCGCGAGACACGAAATAGGTGCGCTGCGCTTCTTTACGGGCCAGGTGATACGCCATCGCGATCTTCATCGCCGTGTCGACGGCCTCGGATCCGGAATTGCAGAAGAACACGTGGTCAATACCCGTCGGTGTCAGGTTCGCCACCGCATCGGCAAGCGCGAATGCGCCTGGATGGCCGCGCATGAACGATGGCGTGAAGTCGAGCGTTTGCAATTGCGCGGCGACGGCGGCGGCGATCTCGGGCCGGCAATGCCCCGCCGCGGTCGTAAACAGGCCGGAACAGCCGTCGAGGATCTTGCGATCGCCCGAACTCCAGTAGTACATGCCGCTCGCACGCACGAACAGACGTGGATCGCGCTTGAAGTCGCGATTCGGCGTGAACGGCATCCAATGGCGTTCCATGGTCTCAAGCGTCATTTCCATGTGCGTTTCCTCCCCAGTATAGGCAGGATTCTAGGCAGGGCGCCGGGTGCCCGGTAGGTCCACCGGCGGCGTCGCCGTGGGTCCACGTCGGCCCTCAGCCCCGCGCGCCGGACGCTGCCGCGCAATCAGAGCAGCCAAGCGACGCACGCCGCCGCGGATGCGGTCGAGCGGTATCGAGGAAAATCCGAGCCGGAAATAGTTCTGCGGAGCTGCGTCGTAGAAGAAATGCACGTCCCCCGGTTCGATCAACACTCTCTCGAGACGCGCCTCCTCTGCCAGCCGCCGGCTATCCAGCCACGCCGGGCCCTCGGCCCAAATTGAGGAGCCGCCGTTGACCGCCGGGTAGCGAACGTCAGGCGCAAATTCCGCCAACGCGGCGCTGAGGGCGACGGCACGCTCACGGTTCGCGGCCGCAAGCCGGCGGTTCAGCGTGTCGTAGTGCCCCAGCGCCAGGAACTGCGCGAAGCTGCGCTGAATGAAGGCGGTCGGATGGCGGATCATCAGTCGCCTGAGTGCCCGCAACTCCTCGATCAGGGGTACCTGCGCGACGATGTAGCCGAGCCGCAGGCCCGGGGCGAGCGACTTCGACAGGCTGCCGACGTAGATAACCCGGCCGCCGCGATCCAGGCTCTTCAGCGCCGGGTTCGGCTGGCCAGAGAAACTGGTCTCGATCTCATAGTCGTCCTCGATGATCAGAAAATCATCGTCCGCGGCGCGTCGCAGCAACTCCAGCCGCCGATCGACCGGCATCGTCACGGTCGTCGGCGATTGGTAGCTCGGAGTCGAGTAAACGAAGCGGCAGCCGTGCAGTCCCTCGTTCACCTTGAGCCCCTGCTCATCGAGTGGGAGTGGCCGCAGGCGCGACGTACGAAGCGCAAAGATGTTGCGTGCGTCCGGATAGCCGGGGTTTTCGATGCCGACCTCGGTGCTCGCATCGAACAGCAGGTCCGCCAGGAGGTACAGGGCCTGTTGTGCACCGATGGTTACGATGATCTCCTCGGTGGCTGCCCACACGCCACGCAGCGGCAACACTTTGTCTCGAATCTGCTCGAGCAGCTGTGGATCGTCGCGAGTGAACAGGTCCTGGGCCCAGTCAAGCGCATCGGTGCCCGCCAACACCTGCTGACAGCAAGCGCGCCACTCAGGCACGGGAAACAAGCTGGGGTCCAACTGACCGTAAATGAACGGGTACTCGTACTGCCACCAGTCGGACACCTTGGAAATATTCCGTTGGCGCGACGGCATCAGCCGCATTCGCGAGTGCCAGTCGATGCACGGCGCGGGCGAATGCGGATCCGCGGCCGGCCGCGCAAGCCGCTGACCAATGACCGCGGGATTGGCGAAGTAGCCGTGGCGCTCGCGCACGAGCAAGTAACCATCGTCGGCGAGCTGCTGGTACACAATAACGACCGTATTGCGCGCGATTTTGAGCTGCCCGGCAAGCTCCCGGCTGGAGGGGAGCGGCCGGTCGGCGCCGATCTGGCCGTCGCCGATCGCCTCGATGATCTGTGTTCGCAGCTGCGCCTGGATCGTGAGCGGCGCATCCGCCTTCAACCGGAACAGCTGATTCCACAGTATGTGGCGCCTCGAGCGGGTCATCAGGGCCTGCGGCGGTTCAACGCAGGGAAGCTCGCCGCGTGATCTCGCCTCGGGCGATCATGCGGCGTCGGCTGTGTAGTGTTTCATGATCGAGGTAGCATCCTTGCAGCCGACCGTCCGTGTGGGGATCGAACGGCTCGCGGCCACGCAACACTCGCCGAGTATCGAAGACGATGGCCTCTCGGGTATTCAGACGTGGCCACAATCGAAACCGTGGCTGCCGCAACAAATGCCGCTAGTGTAACAGTGCCTTGTAGTAGGCCTCAATTTTCGTCCGCGGCAATTCAAGCGTGCGGCGCAGCCGATTGCTCAACGGGTGCTCGACGACGCCGTGGGTCGCAGCGGACCGACTCGTTCTGCGCTGGACGTCCCGAGTTCCTTATGCATTGCGTCGTTCAGCGTCACGCCACACGAGATGCACTTACCGAGCCATGAGTCCGAGAGTTAGACACCGGCCGAGGAATCAAGCAACGCGCCGCCGTACCAGTGCGTGATATATAACGAGGACCACAACGGCGCCGACCACCGCCACAATCATGCTATAGATATTTAAGCCGGTGACACCCGTCGCACCGAAAGTAGTAAAGAGCCAACCGCCGACAAAGGCGCCTACGATACCTAAAATGATATCAAGCAGCATACCCTCACCGGTTTTATTGACCAACTTGCTGGCAATAAATCCAGAGATGAGACCGAGGACGATCCATGCGAGAAATGACATAAGAACCTCTGTGGTGACGTGAATTAGTGAAAGGTGACTTACTGGTTACATTGTTAAGCTTTCGCCATGAAAAGTGGTGTCGGTGGGTGCCCTTACTTTGTGTAAGCCGTGACGAAGCGGCCCCCAAGTGGCATACCTTCTGAACCGTTAGCGGTGTGGCAAATGCGAAACAATCCGATTCCAGGTATGTTCCACCAAAGACAGTGTTCGCATGGTTATTCAATGTCGGTATACCGAGAAGCTTGAGTGACACGGTGCTGGTGGTAGTATTTCTGGCAGCAATCGCAGGTGCTATTCCTGGGACTCGGTATCGCGATCTGGTCGATCGCCACGCTGACCACAGGATTTGCGGGAAGTTTCGCCTCTCCTGGCGCTGCGCGTGCTGCTCGGCGTCGGCGAGAGCGCGGCGTTTCCGTGCGTCTCGAAGTTGATTGCGCACGTGGTCGAAGTGACTCACCTCGGTGTGGCGAATGGGTTAACGCCGGCCTTTCTGCGACAGATATGCGGCCATGACGCCGGTAGCCATATGATCTAGCGACGCCGTGTCGACGGCTCCGTTCAAAGGAGTGACATCAGCGGCGACGTCACGCGCGGCGCTTCTGCCGCGCTTTCGGGTGTACATCTCTGCATCGGCGCGGTCCACGAGTTCGACGAAAGATTGCTTGCTTCCCGGTTCAGCGGTCGCCTCGCCCATGCTATAGCTGATGCGGTACTGGCTTGTCCCTGACCCGTTCGCCGCGACGGTGGCTTGGTCCAGACGAATGAGAGCGGCCACCAGATCGTTCCGGCCTTCGTGCGCGACAACGGCAAACTCGTCGCCGCCCACGCGCGCCACGATGTCGCTGCTTCGAAAGTTCGCACGCAGCAGGTTGGCTGCCTCGATCAACAGTTGCGATCCGACATGATGGCCGAGCGCATCATTGATTTTCTTAAGTCCGTTCAAATCGAAGTACAGCACAGTGAGACACCGACCGTTGCGTCTCGCTTCGCGCAGAGCATGTTCGCCTAGCACATAGAAGGCCCTGCGATTATGAATCCTGGTCAGCTCGTCAGTGAGCGACATGTCGCGAAGTTCGCGCTCGAGATCGTTGATCCTGCGTGCCATCAACAGCACAAATATGAAGACGAGAACTGAACACAACGATGCGGCGAGCGCCGCAGCATAAGGAGTCGACAGCCAATGAGCATGGGTGGCGAAGGCACTGCCCCCCACGATCAGGAACGGCAGAAAGGGCGCGAAAGGCAGCACGAGTCTCGCCGATTGGCTCCCGATCTCCTGGCCCACGAGAACCGCAAAAAATCCATTGCGGGTTCTGCGGCCGATGATCGCGCATCCCAGCAGCACCATGCAGGTAAGGGTTTGCGGCGACACCCGCGTGTAGGCGGTTTGACCGAAGAAATTGGCCGCATCGAACGTGTAACCGGCGGCGACGCTCAACACCAGCAGCACCAGCGCGATACTGATCGCGTCCGTGACATGGACAAGCAGGCGATGCCGCGTTCGGTCCAAGATGAGAATCAAGCCGACGATCTCCAGGTAAACGGCCGTTTGAACCGACATTCTACCTGGGACCGGTGCGCCACTGTCGGCTGCCAAAATCGTTTCAAGACCAATCGAGCCGCCGGTCACGTATGCAAACAGCGCGGACGCCGCGAGCAACATCATGATCGTGGCACAAACCCGCGCTGCGATGAGGCGAGCGCGCGTCTCCGTCGATTGAGTGACGAAAAAACCCGCCGTACCGATGAGAAATCCCACCGCTGGATTGGCTTTCATCAGGCTCCAGCCGAGCGGGAGGATCGATGCGAAGCCAGGGAACAACCAAGCGCAGAGAACCGTGCCTGCGATCGCGCCCACACTGATGAAACAGACGATCTGCGCCGCGTGAATCCGGCGGACGATCTCAAGATCGGGTTGATTCGAGTGTGGGCTGTTGGGTGACTTCAAGTAACGTCGGCTGCGCGGATTTCCCTATCCAGTACGAGGATTATAGGAGGCGTGGCGGCCATTTGCCGGAACAGCGGCTCAATATCACGCTCCCGTGGCCTAAGCGGAGCGCGATCGCCGAGCCTACAACAGTTGTTTAGGGTAAATCCCGCAATCTCTCACACGCGAAGCAGCGCGCATATTTTATTACCCGTCGGATCTCTGAGGTAGGCAAGATAGTAACCGCCGCGCGCACCCGGCGACTGTTCACAGGGAGTGCCGCCATTCGCGATACCGGCTGCATGCCATTCATCGATCTGCGTTGACGAGGTCCCCGCGAATCCGATCGTTCCTCCATTGGCGCCAGAGGCAGGCTTTCCATCGATCGGCTTGGTGATCATGAACACACCCGTGGACGTTGCATAGACGACTCTTCCTTGGGGATCGATTTTGCCGGCGCTTACCCCTAGCGTACCCAGAATGTTATCGTAGAACTTCTTTGAAGCAACGACATCATTCGCACCGACCATGATATGGCTGAACATCGGTTTTTTCCTTTATTGCAATTGAGTCTTACAAGAGTTGATTTAAAAACAAGGAGCAGCGGCGGAAGACTGTAGACGGCACGTGTGCATTGATTGTATGCCCATTAGCTCAGATCCTCGGAGTCATTAAAGGAACGGTGGCGAGACTAAGAACAAGGCGGCCGTGATGGGCGTCGCCGGCAGCGCCACTACTTCTCGGCGTCGCGTCGCTCCAGTTCTTCGGTGGCAGCTGTCGCAATGTCGCCAT
>JBDUEQ010000058.1:0-9086 GCA_040002315.1 Gammaproteobacteria bacterium | reverse complement strand
TCTACGGCATCGGCCGCAACATGCGCGAGGAGTACCAGGGAACCTGGGAAATCTCACCGCACCTCCATGCCGTGTTCGGCGCACAGCACGAGCGATCCACGATCTCCACGGACTCACCGGCCTTCGACTACTCCGGCCCCGACCCCTTGCTGAACTCCGCGACTATCAACAGCGGCTACGCGCAGCTGCAAGGCGAGGTGATTGCGGGTCTGACCCTGACCGCCGGCGGCCGCTACGACAAACACGATGTGTACGGCGGCCATTCCACGGGACAGTTGGCGGCCGCGTGGGCGCTCAATGACGGGCATACCCTGTTGCGCGCGAGTTTCGGCCAGGGCTTCAAGGCCCCTTCGCTCTATCAGCTCTATAGCAATTACGGAAACAAGGAGTTGCAGCCCGAACAGGCGAATAGCTGGGATGCGGGGATCGAGCACCACGCTTGGGACAACCAAGTGATGCTGTCGGCCACGTACTTCAATCGCGACAGCCGCAATCTCATCGGGTTTTTTGATTGCTTCTCTGCTCCGGGTCCGCTATGCGCCACCGAACCCTTCGGCTACTACGCGAATATTGCGCGTGCCTCGGCGCATGGCGTGGAGCTGCAGGCCGCCGTCAACCCCAGCGATGTGCTCAGTCTCTCGGCAAATTACACGCTGACCGACACGCAGGACCGCTCGCCCGGCTCGATCACATACGGCAATGAGTTGCCGCGCCGCCCGAAGAATGCGGCAAATTTCTTGGCCACCTATCACGCGTCCTCGCGCGTCAGCACCACCCTCGGCGCACGTTATGGCGGGCGCAGCTTCGACGACGCGGCAAATGCGATTGCACTCGGCGGCTATGTGTTGCTCGACCTGAAGGTTTCGTACGCCGTCATGGATCGTCTCGAGGTCTACGGCCGCATCGACAACGCCACCGACAAGCACTATGAGACTGCGTACAAGTTCGGAACCTACGGTCGCGTCGGCTTCCTCGGCATAAGCGCGAGCTTCTGACCCTACGTTGTGACGTCAAGCGGCCCGGGCATACCGCTTGGGGGAACGGGAAGCCGGAAGGCAACTGCTGCCTTTATGTTGCCTTCCGGCTTCCCGTCCCCTCAGCGAAGCTGCTCCGCGTGATGACGCAGGTGATCCGTCATAAACGTCTGAATAAAGTAGTAACCGTGGTCGTAGCCGGGCTGCATGCGCAAATTCAAGCGCTGGCCGGACTTCGCGGCGGCCGCTGAGAATTTCTCCGGCAGCAGTTGCTCGACCAGAAACTGATCGCCGCTGCCCTGATCGATGAGGATAGGTGCGGCGAACGGCCGGCGCGCCACCAATTCGCTGGCATCGTATTCGCGCCAGCTGCGGATATCGCTGCCGAGGTAATTGGTGAACGCCTTCTTGCCCCAGGGGCAATGCATGGGCGCCGCGATCGGTGCGAATGCCGAAACCGACTTGTAGCGTTCGGGATTGCGCAAGGCGCACACCAGTGCGCCGTGACCGCCCATGGAATGACCGAATATTCCGCTGGCGTCGGCGCGTGCAGGAAGGCTCGCGGCCACGATCTCCGCCAGCTCCCGCGTGACGTAGCTGTACATCCGATAGTACTGCGACCAGGGAGCCAAGGTGGCGTCGACATAGAAGCCGGCCGAATACCCAAAGTCCCAGCTGTCGGCATCGCCCGGCAGGCGCGGCTCGCGCGGGCTGGTATCCGGTGCAATCAGCATCAGCCCCAGTTCTGCGGCTGCCTGCTGTGCATGCGCCTTGATGGGAAAGGTCTCTTCGGTGCAGGTGAGCCCGGACAGGTAGTACAGCACCGGCACCTTGGCCGTGCGCGCCTGCGGCGGAATATAGGCCGAGAACTTCATGGGGCCGCGCACTTCGCGCGAGTCGTGTTTGTAGAAGCGCTGCACACCGCCGAAACAGGCTTGCTCGGAAATCAGTGTCGGTTCGCCCATCAGAACACCACGACGCTGCGGATCGATTCGCCGGAATGCATCAAATCGAATGCCTTGTTGATGTCCTTGAGAGGCATCTTGTGGGTGATGAGATCATCGATGTTGATCTTGCGGTCCATGTACCAATCAACGATCTGCGGCAGCTCGGTGCGGCCGCGCACGCCGCCGAACGCCGTTCCCTTCCAAACGCGCCCGGTCACCAGCTGGAACGGTCGGGTGCTGATCTCCTTGCCCGCGCCGGCGACGCCGACAACCACCGAGACACCCCAGCCGCGATGGCAGCATTCCAGCGCCTGGCGCATGAGATTCACGTTGCCCACGCATTCAAAACTATAATCCGCACCGCCGTCGGTGAGCGCCACCAAGTGCGCAACCAGGTCGCCTTCGATCTCTTTCGGGTTCACGAAATGGGTGAGCCCGAATTTTTCGGCCAGCGCCTTGCGGCCATTATTCAGATCCACCCCGATAATCTTGTTGGCACCCACCATGCGCGCGCCTTGCACCACATTGAGCCCGATGCCGCCCAAACCGAATACCACCACATTCGCTCCGGCCTCGACCTTGGCGGTGTGTGTCACGGCACCGATTCCCGTAGTCACCCCGCAACCGATGTAGCACACCTTGTCGAAGGGGGCATCCTCGCGGATCTTTGCCAGTGCGATTTCCGGCAGGACCGTGTAGTTCGAGAAGGTGGAACACCCCATGTAGTGGTAGATCTTGTCCTTACCGATGGAAAACCGGCTGGTGCCGTCCGGCATCAATCCCTTGCCCTGGGTGGCTCGGATCGCGGTGCAAAGATTGGTCTTGTGCGAGGTGCAGGACTTGCACTGACGGCATTCGGGTGTGTACAGCGGTATGACATGGTCGCCCTTGCGCAGGGTGGTCACCCCGGGTCCGACGTCGACCACGATACCGGCACCTTCGTGACCTAAGATGGCCGGAAACAAGCCCTCCGGGTCTGCTCCCGACCGGGTAAACTCATCCGTGTGGCATACGCCGCTGGCCTTGATCTCGACCAGGACTTCACCCGCTTTGGGGCCGTCCAAATCCACCGTCATGATTTCCAAGGGTTTGTTGGCGGCAGTGGCGACGGCGGCTTGTGTTTTCATTAAAGGATATCCTAGCAACTGTGGGACGATCAGGCCGCTACCCTAAAACAACCCGCGCCCACTTGGAAGCGGCTACAGGCTTCTCCAATGAATATTGAATTCTCCCTCAATGAAGCACGCGTAATCGGCTGCCTGCTCGAGAAGGAAATCACCACTCCCGATCAATATCCACTGTCGCTGAACGCACTCACCAACGCCTGCAACCAGAAGACCAACCGCGATCCGGTGCTGGAATTGAGCGAAGCGCAGGTCCAGCAGTCAGTGGATTCGCTGATGAAGAAGTACATGGTGAGCGACAAGTCCGCGGGCTACGGCGGCCGGGTCACCAAGTACAAGCACCGCTTCTGCAACACCGAGTTCGGCTCGCTGAAGTTCTCAAAGCAAGAGCTCGGCATTATTAGCGTGCTGCTGCTGCGCGGAGCGCAAACTCCCGGCGAGCTGCGGGCGCGCACCAATCGATTGTGTGAGTTCGCCGACGCCGAACAAGTGGAGGCCACGCTCAAAACGCTGATGACTCGCGAGGATGGGCCCTTCATCGCCCGCCTGCCACGAGCGGCCGGGGCACGCGAATCTCGCTACAGCCATTTGTTTTCAGGGCACGTCGAATCCGTGGAAGAACCCGCCGCGGCCCCCGCCGAGGAATCGCCCGCAGGTACCCCCGCTTTAAGCCAACGCGTGAGCCAGCTCGAAGAGGCATTGCAGGAGCTGCAATCCCGGGTCGAGGCGCTGGCGGCGGAGCTAGCGCACCGCGCTCCCGGCGCGCAGCCGCTCTCCTAGCGGGTAGTCGATGCGGGTGCGGCGGAGGGCGCGCTCGGGACAGGATTCGCGGCCGCTGACTGCTTGGCGATGCCCGCACGTTCCTCCAGCCATTTGCCGAAGGAATCGATATCCGCGGCACGCATGCCGTTCGGCGCCTCGCGGTGGCTCTGCAGCCACTTTTGCATCACCACCTTCAGCTTGTCCGCCAGCGGTGGATCGTGATTGAACAAATCCATATAGGCGGCCTTCGCCTGATCCAGCCGGTCCGTGCCGACGAAGGCCTCAGCGCGGCCCTCGATGGCCTCGAGAAGATCCGGCTCGAGCGAGAGCGTGTGGTTGTAATCGTCTATCGCTTCGTTGAAGGCGCCCAGGCGCAGATGCACATAGGCCGCATTATTCCAGGCCTCGACCATGTCGCCTTTGTTGCTCAGCGCCTCTGTGAATTGATCCAGCGCCTTGCCATAGGCGTCGTTCACCTTGTCCAGGGCGTCGGCCTTCTTATCCGGGTTCGTCGCCTTGTCAGCGACCTCTTGAAATTCACGGGCTCGATTCAGCGATTTGACGCCGGCCTTGAACGCCTTCCTGGCAGCCGCATCCGGTTTCTCGCTCGCCGTCGACGGTGGCATGTCGGCTCCGAGTTGGGGCTGGTTCATGCCGCGCCCACCCTGCTGGCCGCCGCCCGGATACCCTTGCGCTTGGGCCGCTTGCCTATCGGCGCTAAACCAAGCCAGCATGGCCAGGCAACAGATAATCATCCCACGCATACCGCCCCCCGCGAGCCCGATTCTCGATTTGTGCAATACTCTATTCATGCCGCGCAATTTTAAGTTCCTCATCTCGTGTACGCTGGCCTTTTTGTCCATGCCGGCGTTTGCCGCCAAGCCCTTAAGTATGCCGGAAGTTTTGGCCGCCTCCACGGCCGCGGATTGGCGGCCGCTCGATCCCGAGAACACACTGTACGTGGAATTGCCCCGCGGCCGCGTGGTGATTGAGTTGGCACCCCGCTTCGCACCGTTGCACGTGGCCAACATCAAGACGCTGACCCGGGCGAAATATTTCGATGCCTTGGGAATCATTCGGGTGCAGGACAACTACGTGGCACAATGGGGCGATCCCGACAACCGCCACCCCCTGCCCGACGGCATCGGCAAAGTCGTACCTGAATTCGATTCTCCCACCACGCAGCGCATGCCCTTCGCCCGGCTGCCCGACGGCGATATCTATGCCCCGGAGGTGGGCTTCTCCGATGGCTTCCCTGCCGCACGCTCCCCGTCTGTGCATCGCACCTGGTTGGCCCACTGCTACGGCATGGTGGGAGTCGGCCGCGACATGGACGTACAAAGCGGCAGCGGCGCTGAATTGTACGTAGTCATCGGTCATGCGCCACGGCACCTAGATCGCAACGTGGCGCTGGTGGGACGCGTGTTGCAGGGCATTGAATTGCTTTCCTCCCTGCCCCGCGGCAGCGAGACCATGGGCTTTTATTCGAAGACCGAAGCGCCGACCCCCATCAAGTCCATCCGCATTGCAGCGGACGTACCGGAAGCGCAGCGCTCGCATCTCGAAGTGATACGCACCGATTCGGCGACGTTCGCGGCGCTGATCGAATCGCGGCGCAATCGGCCTGAGGAATTCTTCAAGGTACCGGCCGGACATATCGACCTGTGCAATGTGCCCATCCCCGTGCGCGAGCGCTCGCCCGTCGGCGCGCACTCGCCGTAAGCATCTCCCAGCGCCTCAGCTGCGCTCTTCGCGCGCCGCCGCCTCGATACCGATCTGCAAGGTATTGGTCGCGATGCGCACCTCGATGAGGAACGCGAGCAGTGCGGCGCACAACGACACCATGGACGCGATGAACAGGCAGGCGATGAATGCCGACAGGTCCCAGCGCAAAAATGCGTTGACGAACAACATCACCACCAGCAACGAGATGAACAGCGCGGATAGCGTGATGAGCGTGATCGCCGCATTGATGTAGCGGGAGCGGCGCGCCAGCACGCGCAGCACAGCATGTAGATCCCGGCCCTCATACTGCGCGTCGGGCCCGCTCTGCCGTGGAGGCTCGCGCAATACATCTTCCATGGCGCGCGCCCGATCCACGATGCGCGCCAGACGGTTCGTCAGCACATTGAGCGTCACCCCGATGGCCGAGATGAGGAATATGGGTGTCAGCGCCACTTGAATCAGGTGCGCAATGTCGACCGACTGAACTGCGGACGCAGCCACGCTGGCAATGCCGATCATTGCCGAGCGCTCACTTTGACCGTGATGTGGAGGACACCGCTGTCGCGAAATGTCAGCGCCATAGGAAATTCCATGCCGGGTGTCAGGGGACGCTTAAGGCCGACCAGCATGATGTGCAACCCGCCTGGTTCGATCTTGACCGTGGCGCCGGCCGCAGCGTCAACGAAGGTCACGGCACGCATTTGCATCATTCCCTGCACTTGGCGGCTCTGATGGATTTCCACCAGTCGCGCGATGGGTGAGCTGATGCCCATCAAGCGCTCCGCCTTGGGTCCGGTATTGGTCAGCGAAAAATACACGGCGCCCACGCTCGCGACCGGCGGCGTCGGACTCGACCAGGGTTGCGACACGACCAGATTCCCGGTTCGGTAATCCGCCGCGTCGGCCGGCGGCTGCATCAACAGCCCCAGCACCAGCAACGCCGCACCGTACCCTCGCTGGTCATTCACACGCATGGGGCAATTATCTCACCATTTCACCCAGCCGAAATACCAGGTCGCGAGAATCACGAACCCGAACGCGATTCGGTACCAGGCGAACACCTTGAAATTGTGTCCGCTGACATAGCGTATCAAGGCGCGCACGGCAAAAGCAGCGCTCACGAAGGAGGCGACCGAGCCCACGCCAATGACGGCAAGGTCATCCATGTTGAGCGAGTTGCGCGCCTTGAACAATTCATATGCAGTCGCCGCAAACATCGTGGGAATGGCGAGGAAGAACGAAAACTCGGTCGCCGCCTTGCGCGACAGGCCGCGCAGCAAGCCGCCCATGATGGTCGAGCCCGAGCGCGAAGTGCCGGGGATCATCGCCAATGCCTGGGCAAACCCGACCCATATGGCGTCCGGGGGTTTGATGCCGTCGACCGTGGCCACCCGCTCCGTGCGCTTGATGCTTTCTATCCACAGAATCACGATGCCGCCGACGATGAAGGCCGTGGCAACCGGTACCGCCGCGAACAAGTAGCGCTTGATGGTTGCAGCGAACACCACCCCGATCAGCGCGGCGGGCAGAAACGCCAGCACGATATTCAGCGCAAAGTGTCTCGATTTCGCATCGCTGGGCAGCGTCGCGATCACCGTCCACAAGCGCTGCCGATACTCCCAACAGACCGCAAGAATGGCGGCCAGCTGAATCACGATCTCGAACAGCTTGCCCCGCTCGTCGTTCCAATCGAGCAGGCTGCCGACGACGATCAGATGACCGGTGCTAGAGACCGGCAAGAATTCCGTCAGCCCTTCGACGACTCCCAGTATCAAAGCCTTAACCGCAACTACCAGGTCCATGGATCCGCCTTATGTCATCGAGCACGCATTTGACGCGCGCACAAAAAAATGCCCCGGCCGCCGTTAAGCGGTCGGGGCGTTATACCAATAATCTTACTTGGTTGCCGGAGGCTTCTTGTGCTTCTTGTGCTTCTTGGGGGCGGGCTTCGGCGCATCCGCAGCGGGGGCAGCGGCGGCAGGCGCATTGGCAGCCATCGGCGCGGCGAGCTTCGGCATATCGGCAGACATCGCCGCGGCGGCGAGGCCAAAGGTCAACAATGCAGTGCTAATCAGAATTCCGGGCTTATTCATGAGATCTCCAAGCGGTGGTATATACATCCGGTCTGAAGAATACGCTTCGATCCAGCGGTTTCAGCCCAGATGAAGATCATTTCACAAACCCGCCGGGAGGCGCTACGGCGGTCGAGAAGCCTAGCGTTTGCGCTTTGTGCGGACATGCCAGATGAGATAGGCGACGATGATGACATTGGCGACCACCACCATCGCCTTGCCTATGCCAGGCCGGTGGAACAGTTCCCATACCTCCAACGGAATCAGCGATGCGGTGATCACGGTCGTCAGCCACTCGGCCCAGCGCTTCTGCATCCACAGGCCGATGCCTTCGACTGCAAAAATAGCGGCGTACGACAAGGAGACGATACGCAGCGTGTGGATCGTTTTCGTGCTCAAGCCGCTGAACCACTGCAGCAGTTGGGTGACCATGTCATGTTCTGTTCCCGACGGCCGCTCTGAGGCCCACACCAGGAGCTTCGCCAGCAGCGAGGAATCGTGCAGGCGCACTTCCCCATAGGCAAGGGCCAGCAGCAGCAGAACCTTCACCAGCTTGTACAGCGCGATGGTGCGCAGGACGTCGAAGCGCTTCGCGGGCGCCGGCCGAGCAGCAGTTCCCATGAATGCTAGGCCTGACCTGCGGGCGGTTGAAACTCCAACGTGGCATCGAGCAGCGCCGGGATGTCGAATACCGCCCGTTCGTTGTCGATCAGCAGCGGCGCAACGCCCGCAGCCGCCACCAGGGCCGCCGGCACCTGAATCCGATCGCGTTCGCGAGTCACGGTCCAGGTCTCCAGGCGCTTGTCCTGAAATGCCAGGTTCAGCGCTCCCCAACGCAGTAGAGCCGCGCGCGCCAGCGGCGTGTCCCCGCCCCAGTGGCGCTGCGCTAAAGTCATCGCCGAACTTGCCGCAATTTCCCCGTGCGGCAGGGTCATCAGATCCTGGATATATTTCACCATCTCATCGGGTGGAACATGCAGGGTCAAATAGGGCGCCGTCTCGGTCATGGCCGACATTTTAAGTCGGATTCTCGAGACTGAACATGGCATTCTCGTTGTCGTAGGCAAAGGCCTCGGCATATCGCCCCCAACTCACGATCGCGCGCAGGGTCTGATCCGCCGCCTCCTCGCTCATGAAATCCTCCAACTCGTCGATGAAACGGCTCTTGCGGGCCGAATGGGAGGCGCGTTCGTCCAGAACCCGGCGGATATGAGCCGCCAGCGGCACATAGGTCAGCAAATGGCGCAGGAAAATCCGCTTGCGTTCATCGAGGGCCGCTTGGGCGAATGCCAGGCCGTCCTCGGTCAGCTTCAAGTCGCCGCCCTCGAGCTCCGCGAAGCGCAGCATTTGCAAGGTTTCCGCCACCGGGAACAACTCGTCGATCTCCATCTGCAAATCCGAGGCGATTTCCGGCAGGTCGGCCTTGCCGTTGAAAGGCGGCGCCGCAACGGCCTCCATGAGGCCCGCCAGCAGGTTCGAGGA
>JBDUEQ010000057.1:0-22127 GCA_040002315.1 Gammaproteobacteria bacterium | reverse complement strand
TTGCCTGGGTCATCGATCCTGAGGGAAACAAGGTCGAATTGTGGCAACCACCTGCAGGTCAATGAAATAAGTCCGGCCGCGCGCGTACACCTCGAGTCTCCCGATCAGCCAGAGGTGATTGCCCTGATCGGCGAACTCGATGCCTACCAAGACACCCTGTATCCCGCTGAAAGCCGCCATTCACTCGACCTGAATTCCCTAAAACAGGCGAATGTCATCTTCGCGGTCGGGCGAGACGTGTGCGATCAGGCAGTTGCACCTGCTCAGCGTAAACCTTGACGAGCGCGTACAAAAAATCCCGTCCGTCGTATAGCGACTGCACGCGAATGCGCTCATTCAAGCCATGAATATTGCTCAGATCCGGGTCGATGAACATCCCACTTAGGCCGTACGTCGGAATCCCCCCCTCCGCCAGATAGATCGCATCAGTCCCGGCCGCCTGCAACACGGGCACCACTTCAATGCCGGGATAAATCTGCCGCATCACCTGTTCGATCGGCTTCATGATGGCCGGCGTCAGCGGCGGCGGCAGCACCACGGGATCGGATGGCTCGACGGTCGTTACAGAGATCTCTGAATCCGCCAGTACTCCGACCAGCATCCGGCGCACCTCTTCGACGCCCACGCCGGGAAAAATACGGCAGTTCACATGGGCGCCAGCCCGTTGGGGCAGCGCATTGGTCGCGTGGCCCGCACTCATCAACGTTGCCACGCAGGTGGTTCGCAGCATGGCGTTCAAGCGCGGGTCCTGCGACAACACCACCGCCGCCTTCGTGTCGGCGGCATCTTTTACCAACGCCTTCATCGCCGTGCCCGTCTCTCCGCCGACGATGCCGGACATGCGGCTGAAGTAAGCGCGAGTTGTGTCGTTCAATTGCACCGGAAATTCATATGCGGCAAGTCGCGTCAGGCCCGCCGCGAGGCGATAGATGGCGTTGTTCTTTAAGGGCCGCGAACTGTGGCCGCCCGGATTCACGACCTCCAGCCTATAGCCTTGATCCGTCTTCTCGCCCGCCTCGATCTCCATGACGACCCGATGCCCGTTTGCGTCCAGCACTCCATATGCAAATTCGTTCAGAGCGAACGCGGCATCGATGAGTTGCCGCTGGTGCTTGACCAAGTACTCCGCACCTTCAAATGCCGAGCCCGCCTCTTCCCCGCAAGTCAGCGCCATCTTGATGGCCCGCTTCGGCTTGTAACCTTCCTTGCGCAGCCGAACCAGCGTGTCCACCCACACCGCAGCCATCGACTTATCATCGAACGTGCCGCGGCCGTAAAAGTAGCCGCCTTCCTCTATGAGAGTGAAGGGATCCCGTGTCCAATCCTCGCGCCGCGCCTCCACCACATCCAGATGCGCCAACAGCAGTATCGCTTTCGCCGACCGGTCGCTCCCGGGCAGCACCGCCACCACCCCACCATCCTTCGGATGATCCGCCACCGCGAACGGATGAATGTCCGATTCCGGATATCCCGCCGCACGCAAACGCGCGGCCATTTTTCCCGCCGCCAAGGTACAGCTGCCGATGGAGTGACTGGTGTTGGTCTCGATCAGTTCGCGGTACAACTCCCGGAACTCCAACTGATCAGCGCGCGGCGCGGCCACCGCGGTCTTCGCCGCCGCCGGCATGACCGGCCTCGAAATAACCGGCTGCGACAGCGTCGCCAGCATGGCCGCCGCCAACAAGGCCGTCACCAGCGTTGCCCGTGCGCCTGTCATCAATCCGCTCCGCCAACCCGCCGACGGCGCGACAGCCAGATGAACACCGGCGCACAGCCAACCAGCAATAGCGCGGCATATAAGCCCGATATCCAATCCTGCATGATTGCCGCGATCCACAACGCCAGGCAGCCCAACAGCACGATGGCCGTCGTGTACGGAAAGCCGAATGCCCGGTACGGCCGCGGCAGCGCAGGCTCCGTGCGCCGCAATACGAACAGTGCGAGGTACGTCAACACATAGTTGAGCAGGAAAAGTACGGCTGCGATCGCCACGATCTGCTCGAAGGCAGCGCTCAAGATGAGCGCCGCTGTGCCCAAGCTCGTGAACGCTAACGCCGGTCGCGGCGTGCCCCCGGCGCTGACGTTGACCGCCTTTTGCGTGAAGAACCCGTCGCGGCCGATGGCCAACAGGATTCGCGGCGCCATCAGCAGCGTCGCATTAATGAGGCTGAGCACTGTCATCAGCGAAATCACCGTCACCAGCATATCGCCGCCGCGCGGTAGAACCAGGTGCGCCGCGTCGGCCGCCGGCAGTTTCGACGCCGCCAGCACCGGCAACGGCAGCACCCGAAGGATGGCGACATTGATCATCACATACATGGCCGCGATCAATATCGTTCCGCCGATGAGTGCGCGCGGCAGGGTGAGTGTCGGCTGCGTGCTCTCCTCCGCCATATAGATGGGGGAATACCATCCGTCGTAGGTCACGAACACTGCGCGCAGGGCGGTTACGACGGCAGCCAGCATGCCGAACGACAGCAGCGGCAGCGCTGCGGCGGACGTGGCCGGCGGCGGCTCGCCCGATGCCGCCACCGATGGGGCGACGAAGCAGGCCACTACCAACACCATCATCATGAGACCTATGGTGAGACTGATGATGCGCGTCACTGTGCTGCCGATGCGCAAGCCCGCCCAATGCATCACGGTGAATATGGCGAGCGCGGCAATGGCGACCGCCCGCGGCCACTCGGCGCTTGCCGGCCACAGCGTGGCGATGAACACCGCCGCCGTCAGCGCAGCATAGGCGATGGCCGCGATCTGGTTCAGCCAGTCGCTCCAGCCCACCACAAACCCCACGCCGTTGCCGAAGGCCCGTCGCGCGTAAACGTAGAAGCCGCCCGCTTCCGGCAGCATGGCAGAGAGTTCGGCCACCGCCATCGCTCCCAGCAGCGCGTAGACCCCGCCCAGAATCCAAAACAGCACGATCAGCCGGGAGTCGCCCAGCGCCTGCGCCAGGGTGCCCGGCAGCCGCAGGATGCCCACCCCCACTGTACCGCCGAAGACCATCGCCAGACCGAAGCCGAGCCCTAAAATTCGCCGCAGCGGGCGCACTGGTTCATTCATTATTCTTGGATCGCTTGCGGGGCACGGCAGTCAGCTTGCGCGAGAGCCTCGTTGACCGCAAGCATCTCGGCACCCCGCCGCATTTCGCCGAAGGCCACCACCCCGTTCACCCGGCGCCGTCCGTCTGCTCAAAGTTCCCGCTACAACCCGCTACAAGGCCCCCCGTTGTCGCGGCCCGATTGATCGCGCCAGCGCAGCGCTCATCGCCACGCGCCATTCCTCGATCATGCGGCCATATACCTCCGGCGACACGAAATGTCGTACGAAGGCTTCCGCCTGCGTATGCAGCGGCGTCAAAGTATAGGCCACGCTTACATCCGTTCCGCCGGCCGGCGGTTCCGTGCAAACGACGTCGACCAGGCCGATATTGGAGTCCTGCGCCAAACGGGCATAGCTCACCCGGCCTTCGGCGGGCCGGTAGTCCACCACGATCCATAGGGTCGTTCGACCTTCGTGGTTGACGGTTTGAAATGCGCTGCCGCGCTGCTCGGCACCGCTCAGCATGGTGGGATCCCAACCCGCTGCCCATTCGCGTTCGCCGCGCGCCGTGAACAACGGCATGACCCTGGCGCGCGGTCCATCCAAGTGGAAACTACGAATCTGGCTATGCGGATCGGCCGGCATCACTGCACCTCAAGGTCATTTTAGGTACATTGGTACCAGTGTACCAAACGTCAGACGGCGTCGCAATCTTCAGATGTCCGGCCGCGGCAAACCTGCGATGATTGCCGGTACGCCCTGAATTAAGGACCCGCCATGACCGCAAAGAAGCCCTCGCCTCCGCTGCCGCGCGAGGTCGAACGGATACAGACCGGCGTGCGGCTGGAAAAGCGCCTGCTCAAGGTGCTCAAAGGCCTGGCGGAATACCTCGACCTGTCCCTGGGCGATCTGCTCGAAGGGATCGCCCTACACGCCTTGGAGAACAAGCCGCCGTTCAAGCGGCAGACGCTGGAGAAGATCGCTCAGCTGCGGCGAGTCTATAATTTCGACCTGGTGGCCGCGGACAGTCATCGACTTCGCGAAACGGAGGGCGGTGGAGGATAATACCGCCGCCCGATTCGCTGGAGCTCCTGTGGAAAAAGTAAGTGTCGCGACCTTTTTGCTGGCGTTCGGAGCCTTGTTCTCCATCGTCAATCCGCTGTCGGGCGGCTTTATTTTTTTCGGCGCCACCCGCGAACTCGATCCACGCGTGCGCGCGCAGGTATCGCGCTGGGTGGCGATCTACTCGTTCTGCATCGTCAGCATATCGCTGTACATCGGCGCCTATGTATTGAGTTTCTTCGGCGTCTCCATGCCTGTACTGCGGGTTGCCGGCGGCATCGTCGTCGCCAGTGCCGGCTGGCGCATGCTGAACGAGCCGGACGCGACCGAACAGCGCCGCAGCGAGACCCCGAGCCCGCGTTCCATCGACGTGCCACCCAGCCGCTTGGCCTTCTATCCCCTCACCATGCCGCTGACCACCGGTCCCGGCACCATCTCGGTGGCGATTTCCCTGGGCGCCAACCGCCCCCGCGGCTTTCATGCCTCTTCGGTCGAGTTCTTCGTCGAGACACTGGCCGCCGCGGCCTTGCTGTCAGCACTGGTGTACCTCTTCTATCGAAACTCGGCTCGCCTCGCCGGATGGATCGGCGCGACGGGAACTACCATCGTGGTTCGGCTGTCCGCATTCCTGTTGTTCTGTATCGGTATCCAAGTCCTGTGGAATGGCGCGGCAGAACTCTTGGGCTCGCTGCCGCTTGGCCTGCACGGGGACAGTTGAACCACAACTATCGCAATAGTGCCCTGTCGCTGACACTGCTGCCCAAGGCCTTGCTGGCCACCCCACTCCCGGCCGCCCACTACACGTTGAGCCCACCTGGATTTCCGCGTCCGGATCCTACATCGGCTACGCCATGTGCGCGGCGGCGGTGAATACGGCCGCGAATGGCACAAGGTCGGACAGCTCACCAACAGCCCGCCACCTGGCGCGACCTGATAGCAGTGTGCGAGGACGTGTGTGCCAAGAAGTACACGTCGCCGCAAGATCTGGCGCTCGGCGGGCGCTCGGCGGGCGCAGCCAATGCCGCGGCGAACAATTCGCGAGCGCGCGCTCCGCTACCGCGTGCCTACGTAAATCACGCCTTCTTTCATCACGAGCACCGGGTGTTCAGTGGCGTGCATATCGCTCAAGGGATTGCCGGCCACTGCCACGATGTCCGCATACTTGCCGGCCGTCAGGGTTCCGGTCTGATCCGCGATCCCCAATAAGTCCGCGCCGTTCGCCGTGCCCGCAATCAGCACCTGCGCCGGCGCCAGGCCGTTCTTCGCCATCAGCGCGAACTCACGCGCGTTCAAGCCATGCGGCTCGACCCCGGCATCCGTGCCCATGGCCATCGGCACGCCGATTTTCGCCGCATGCTGAAACATCTGCTGCGCTTGCGCCGCCGCGGCTCGCGCCTTGACGGCAATGGCCGGCGGGAAAGTGTCGAGGTGCTCGCCCACCCACGCACCCGCGAACAGAGTAGCCACCAGGTACACATGCTTCTTCTTCATTTCCAGCAGCGTGTCATCCTGCAGGAAGCTGCCGTGCTCAATCGAATCCACTCCGGCAGCGATAGCCATCTTGGCGGCGCGATCGCCGTGACAATGCGCGGCGACCTTGCGGCTCCAGGCATGCGCCTCGGACACGATGGCGTTCATTTCTTCTTGCGTCAGTTGCACATTGTCCACAGGATCGGACAGCGACAGCACTCCGCCCGAGGGCATGAACTTGATCACGTCGGCGCCGAATTTAATTTGTAAACGCACGGCGGCGCGGCACTCGTCGGCGCCGTTGCATACGCCCTGCAGCGGTCCCGCCAACGCGATGCGCTGCGGCGGTACCGGATCCTGATCGGCATGGCCGCCGCTCGCTCCCACCGCATAGTTGGACACCAACATGCGCGGGCCCGGGATCTCTCCCGCCTTGATGGCATTGCGCAGGCCAAGCGCAATGTAGTCGGTGGACCCCAAGTCGCGCACGGTGGTGATTCCCGCTTCGAGCGTCGCCTTGGCGTAGTGCGCGCCATACAGCGCCTGCTCGGCGGGGAAGCGCATGACACCGTCGAACCAATCGTGATACCAGTTCGAGCTACCCTGCTGCGACAAGTGCACATGCGCGTCGATGAAGCCGGGCAACAGTGTCGCGTCCCCAAGGTCGATGACCCGCGCGTCGTCGGGGATCTTCACGTCGCTGCCGACTGCCAGTATCTTGCTGCCCGACACCACCACCACGCCATGCTCCAGCATCTTGCCGGACACTGAATCGAACAGGTGCGCAGCCTTCAGCGCGATGGGACGCGATGCTTCAGCGGCAGGCTCTGCGAGAGCGCTTTGCGCCCAACACTGCACCGCAATCGATGCCACCACTCCCAATATCCAGGAACTCATCTTCAAATGCCGCGTCATTTTTCGCATCCCCCTTCGATGTGGACGCGCAGAATAACTCAAGACTGCTCACCGCAACAAAATATGGCGTGCTGCTACCAGAAGAGCATTGGCGTTTTGTCCAACACCTCGGCACCGGTGTCGGTGACGACAAAGTTATTTTCGAACCCCACGCTTCCCAAGCCCGGGCGCCTCAGAAATGCTTCAGCCGCGAGCACCATGCCCGGCTTAAAGTTCCCTTGCAGGCAGGTGTAGCCGAACGGTCCGATATCCGCATCGCCCATTGGAAGAGTGTACTCAGGGAACCCGGTGCCGAGACCATGACCAAAGAGTTCGTCGCCCAATTGCTCGTCGAAGTAGCCGGTTTTGCGCGCAATCTCGGCCCACTGAATCGCCACGTCGCGTGCCGCAGCCCCGGGCCTTACAGCCTTGACCATGTCATCCACCAGCTTGGCGCAGGTCTCCACCAGTTTTCTCTGCTCGGAGTTGGGATGCCTGCCACATATTGCTGTCCGGCCGGGATCCAGCCAATAGCCGGCGAAAATAGGACCGTAAATCCAAATCGTCACCAGATCGCCGGCAGCAGGGGCATTCATGTTGTAGCCATAGAAGTCGTAGCTCAACGGCGACTGCATCGCAGGGCCATGGCTGATTGAGATGCGGTGAAAACCGCCGCCCCCACGCATGATGACGGCTGCCGCACGAGCTGCCGCCTCACACGCACGTTCCCCCGAGAGCATCGCCTCCGTCGCCGAAGTCAAGGCGGCGGTCACCAGATTGCCTGCAGTACGATACGCCTCGAGCTCACGAGCGCTCTTGATCAACTGAGGCCCTTGCAGGAAAGTGTCGTCCGCAACCCATTCGATCTGCGGCAGTTTACGCCGCAGGATGCGGTCGAACCGGCCCGGCAGCACGTCATCACCCACCACGGCGACTCGCCCCCCAATGTGCTCAGCTCGCAGATACTCTGCGAGTTGCACCATCATGTGCGGCGTGTGGGTGACGCGTTTGCCGCAGAAGATTTTGGAGGCATCCATCCAGTTGTCTGTCAGGCCGGTATGCAGTTCAGGCTCGCGGCCCTTGCGAATCAGCACGGCAGCGAACGTCCAGGGCTCATCAAGTTCCGTCCTGGTGGACTCCTGACCCGTACCATTCGTATAAAAATTGGTCAGCCAGTACACATCACCCACTTTGTCGTAAGCACTCGCGGATCGTTGCCACACGAGCAAAGTCTCGTAGCCAGCGGCGGCCATCGCCGACTGAACCCGGCCCCATCGCGCGTGATATTCATCCTTGGTGAAAAAGATCTCGGCTCCCGGTGCTCGGTTCGGGATGGAAGCGCGTGCCGCGGCATTTCGAAACGTACCCCCGGCAACGGATGCCACCAGCGCTGTAGACGTGGACGATTTCAGAAAGCTGCGTCTATCGATGGCATTCGGCATTTCCGTCTTCTTCATGCGTCACCCTCCAAGGGTCAAGCGGTTTGAATAATGAGGGCAATCTCGCTTGATGCCTTTCCGATAGTGTCGGGGCCAAAGCGCCCGGAGGGAAAGTAGAGATATTCGATCCTGTCAGTATAATTTTGATATGGTGGGCCTTGGCCGATCCCGGCCCACCATGACTGCGCTATGGGTGGTCGAGGCGGCGCCTCACCGGCTTGCTGCCAGCTCCGCCCGGTAGACAACGCCGCCCTTCATCACAAAACCCACCTGTTCGGTAACCTTGATGTCGTTGAGCGGATTGCCCGGCACGGCGACCAGATCCGCCAGCTTTCCCGCCTCGACTGTTCCGACGCGGTCCTGCCAATGAATGATTTCCGAATTGATGCGCGTCGCCGACACCAATGAAGCCATCGGTTTCTCACCCAACGCCACGCGCGTACGAAACTCACGCGCGTTGAGTCCGTGGGGAATCACGGGTGCATCGGTGGCCAACCCAATCGGCAGGCCGGCCGCCAGAGCGCGTCGGAACGCGGTTTCGGCCATGGTGCGAAGCTGCCGCATCCGCTCCATCTCTGCCGGCGGAATCACGGTCGCGCGCTTTTCGTCGAGGTTCGCCGCCAACAGTGCCAGCGTCGGCACATAGTAGGTGTTGGGATGCGATTTCAATAGCGCAATTGCCTCATCGTCGAGGCCCGAGCCATGGTCGATGGTGTGCACGCCGGCACGGATCGCCGCCTTGATGCCCTCGGTACCGTGCGCGTGCGCCGCCACGTCACGGCCCCAGCGATTGGCTTCCACGACAGCGGCTCGAATTTCCTCGTCGGAATACTGCTGCGCGCCCGGCGGTATACCCTTGGAGAGCACGGCGCCAGTCGCCAATATCTTGATGAAGTCCGCACCATTCTTGAAATTCGTGCGCACTGCCTTGGTGATTTCTTCCGGACCGTCGGCGAGATTTTGCACCAGCGGCACATGTACGTAGGGGGAGAACTGCAGGGCATCGCCGGCGCCCCCGGTCGACGACACGTAGGCACCCGCCACCAGCATGCGCGGCCCAGGCACGGCTCCCGCGTCGATGGCATTGCGCAGAGCGACATCGGTGTACGGCCAGTCCGGCCCCATGTCGCGCACCGTCGTGAACCCCGCCATCAACGTCACCAACGCCCAGTGGGCACCCCACAACGCATCTTCCGCCGGCGTGGTCTTGACCAAGGCGTCCTCCCAGTGAACATCGCTGCGTCCCGTGAGGTGGGTATGCAAATCGATGAAGCCGGGCAACAAGGTCGCGTCGCCGAGATTGATCTGCCGCGCACCTGGAGGCACAGGCAAGGACGAACCTACCGCCATGATCTTATCCCCCACTACGCGAACCATGGCCGGCGTCAACGGCTCTCCACCCCGGCCGTCGATGAGCCGCGCCGCACGAATGATGGTGACGGCGGACTGCTCCGCAGCCGATGCGTTGTGGTCCGCCGCGGCGGCAACCGCCGCCCCGGCCACAGCCAGCAGAATTATCGAAATTCTCGCGAATGAATGCATGATCATCCTTTGGTAGTTCCCGAACGCCTGGATCTTAAGTCAACCCGTCTGGGTTGGCATGACCCAGCGATTGGCTTGGCACTCATCCCGCGGTACATTGACCTATGCCGCGCCGCCTTACCCAGGAGTAACCGATGAATGCCGCTGCGTTTCGCTTAGCCGTCTTATCCTGCGGCTGCGCCGCACTCGCGCTATTGGGCGCGGTGGTGGCCGCCCAGGAAACTGTGCAGCCGTCGGGCATCAAGATTGCCGTGTTTGATTTCGAGCTCGAAGATTTGAGTGCCGCATCGGTGATACTGGGTGCCCAGACGACAAGCTCTGGGGCGCTGGATACAGTCAGCCAAACCGCTCGCAAGGAATTGGCCAAATCGGGTCGCTACGTGGTCATCGATCCCAGCCACGAGGGCACGGCGGTCCCCAAGGGCACCGCACTCAAGGACTGCGATGGCTGCGACGCCCCCCTCGCCTCCCGGCTGGGAGCGGATCAGTCTCTGATCGGCGTCGTCAGGAGAGTAAGCCAGACCGACTACTATGTTCTCGTGCAAATTCGCGACGCACACACGGGGGCGGTGCTTGCACAAGAGGCGGCGAATTTTGCCGGTGGCGAAGAGGGTTGGGCGAGCGGCGTGCGCATGCTGATCGATCACCAAGTACTGCCCGCCACCGCCAAGGCACCGGTTGCGGCGCCCGTTGGGGTACCCGTCTGCAAGACTGCGGACGTCAATCCGGTAAGTGGGCAAGCAGAATGTGTCGATCCGCAGGGGGCGCCCGTGGACCCGCCGCCACGGCGCGAGAATCAATCCTAATTTACAGCCTCAGCCTCGGACGTCGCGTCGCCTCAGGCGCCGGCCCGCGCACTCAGTCCTTCGATACCTAAAACTCATCGAGTCCGTGCAAAAATGTTTGCCCGGATCAGCTCGCGCAGACATTAAATACGTCGGCAAACATTCCGTACCCGTAATCGGCAATCCATGGACCGCGATAACTCATCTATTGCAGATCCGGCACCCGCTGACGCTTCGGCCGCGCCATTGTCCATCAACGTGTTGTACGTCGGGGGTGCGTTGGCGCTCATTGCCACCGTCATATCGGCTGTCGTGCCCGCGTTCGTGGGGACTTGGCAAACTCAGTACGGCATCGGCGCAGATCAAGCCGCATTCATCGCCGCCGCTGAGTTCTTTGCGCAGGTCGTCGGAGCCGGCGTTTTCATCCTGGCCGCTCGCCGATGGTCCTGGCGGCAATGCGCCGTGGGCGGCTTATTGATCATCATCCTCGGCAACCTGGCGGCCGCCGCCAGTCCGCATGTCGATGCTCTGGTCCCAGCTCGCGCCGTCGCGGGAGTGGGCGGCGGTATGTTGCGCGCGTTGGGCATGACTTGCCTGGCTCGAGCGCGTAGTCCAGGTCTGGCTTTTGCCCTGTATGCGACGGCGCAGGTTGCCATCGCAGCGATTCTCACCGCCATGCTGCCCACCATCGTCGGAGTGGCTGGAGCGCAGACTCCCTTCATGGCGATGGCAGCGATCGGTGCAGCCGCCGTTTTCTCTGCCCGTCTTCTGCCGAACGACAAGGCAGTCGCAGCCAGATGGAATTGGCGCGATGCACGGCGCCCCCGGGCCGCGGCCTCATTCGCCGTCGCCGCATTATTCATCTATTTCGCAGGGCAGGGTGCGTTGTGGACGTTCTTGGAGCCGATCGGCAAGAGTCAATCGATAGAGCAGGCAGGCATCACTCGCGCCTTGACGCTGCTCAATATTGCCGGGCTGGTTGGATCCTTCGGCGTGGGCGCGCTGGCGCATAAAATGAATCCGGTTGCGGCGCTCGCGGCTTTGCTCTGTTTGGGTCTCGTGTCGGTGCTGGCGCTGTTCAATGCGCACACATCGACGGCCTTCATTGCTGCCGCGTGCGGCTTCTATTTTGCGTGGTGTGCTTCCTTCCCCTTCCAGTTCACCATCATCGCGCGCGCCGATGCCACCGGCACGGCAAGTGCCACCGTCCCGGCGGTCGATACTCTGGGCCTGGCGTCCGGCGCCGCCCTGGCTGGAATGTGCCTGCCCCGCTTGGGGGTAACTGCAACCGGTTGGGCTTGGGCGGCCTGCAGCCTGATCGGATTCTCATGTTTCGTCATGGCCGCGAGAACGCGGCGCATTGGAGTGAATCGATGTCCATAACCACGTTTATCAACGCCCGCATCTTCGACGGGGTACGCGGCGAATATCTCGACGACTCGACCGTCACCGTCGAAGGAAATCGTATCGTCGAACTCAACCGCGTACCGCCCACGTCAAACCGTGGCGACACAGTTGACGTTCGGGGCAAGACACTCATGCCCGGGCTCATCGACGCTCACTGTCACGTCCTGGGTTCGAGTCTCAAAGTCACCGATGTGGAGTCCCAGCCGCTCACCTACGTCGCACAGTACGCGGCGAGAATGCTGAGGCATGCGCTCGCATGCGGCTTTACCACGGTACGTGACGTCGGCGGCGGCGAAGCCGGCATAGCACAAGCGGTGGAGCATGGCTTGATCGAGGGGCCGCGTGTCTTCTTTGCCGGCCGTGCGCTCTCCATGACCGGCGGCCATGGTGACTTTCGTGATCCGGTAAATTCGCTTGGCGCCTGCGGGTGTGGCGCGGAAGGCCGGGTCAGCGTCATCGTCGACGGCAAGGACGCGGTGCGCGCCGCGGTTCGTGAAGAACTGCGGCGCGGTGCGCATTGCATCAAGTTGATGCTGTCCGGCGGCGTGTTATCGCCCACCGATCCCATCTGGATGGACCAATTTTCGGACGAAGAGGTGTTGGTCGCGGTCGAGGAGGCCCGGCGGCGGCGCAAGTACGTGGCAGCGCACTGTCATCCGCCCACCTCGATTGCCCGTGCCGCGCGTTTGGGAGTGCGCACCATCGAACATGCGACGCTCATCGATGAAGCCAGTGCCGCCGCCGTCAAGGCGGCGGACGCGTTTGTCGTTCCGACCTTGGTCATCGTGCACGCATTGCTCGATGCCGCGGGGTCAGGAACACTTCCCGCTTGGGCGGCCGCCAAGCTCCGCGAAGTGAGCGAACACTCGCTCGAGGGTTTGACACTCATGGAAAAGATGGGCCTCAAGATTGGCTTCGGTACGGATTTGCTGGGAAATCTGCACGTGCATCAAACCCGCGAATTCACATTGCGGCGGGAAGTGCAGTCAGCCGCTGCCATTCTGCGCTCCGCCACGTCAATCAATGCGGATTTGCTTGGAGAACCCTTGCTCGGTCGCATCGCACCAGGATGCGAAGCGGATATCATCATCGTCGACGGCGATCCGCTGCAAGACATCGCGGTATTGGCCAAAGACGGTCGCGGGATTCGGACCATCATGAAGTCCGGGCATTTCCACAAACATGAGCAATAGCGGCAGATTTTCCGCCTAGCGGCGCACGCCTCCCGTCTCGTCGAGTGCCGCCGCCAATATCTTCACGACCGGCTCGATCTGCTCGGCGTCGGACTCGCGGTACACCGCATACATCCCGAGCCCGGAACGAATGGTTCGTTCGGACAATCGGACCACGCGGCCGTCCGCCAATAGCTGATCAATGATGTGCGCGAACCCGATCGCCAGTCCGCGACCGGCGACCAGTTCCAACAATAGCAGCGAGTAATTCGCAAACACCGGCCCCTTGATGACGGGCAGCTCTGCGCCGAGTTCGCGCAGCCAGTCCGCCCATTTAAGACCCGCCCAGTCATCCGTCGTGAGCTGCAACAGTGGAAATTTCATCAGCGTATCGACGGACGGCTCCTTGAGTTCGGGATGTCGCGCCAGGAGATCCGGTGAACAAATAGGGAAGCATTCTTCCGCGAATAAATGCGCCGCCGCAAATCCCGGCCAGTTGCCATCGCCGTAGCGAACCGACAGATCGACATCAGGCGAGTCGAAATTCTCATACGTGTCGGAAGTAATCAGCCGCAGCTGCCGGTCGACCACGAGTTCAGCAATACTGCGAAAACGCGGCATCAGCCAGCTATGCGCGGTGTCGTAGCTGCAGCCGATGGTCAGGGTGCGTGTGGCCGTGCGTCGCTTGAGCTCGGTCAAGACATCCCGTACGTGACCCATCCCGGTGGCGACGGCTTCCGCCAGACGCCTGCCGGCCGGCGTCAGTTCGAGCCGGTTGCCAGAGCGCGTGAACAGAGCAAGACCGGTATCGCGCTCGAGATTCGCGACATGGCGGCTCACCGCCGAGGCGGCAATGCAGAGTTCCGCACCCGCCGTCGTCAGATTGCCATGCCGCGCGGCCGCCTCGAACACCACCAAGGCGTTGAGGGGCGGCAGCGAACGACGCAGGGTCACCATATCAAAATTATACTGAACTCGTGCAATAACTCTACGGTGCTGCCCTGCTTTCATGGTTAAGACTATCAGAAAGACATTGAGCGTAGTTGCTGAACGCGGGTACCCACATGAATCATCTCGGATCATCCTTGGCTGAATTCGTCGATCTCGAGCGCTATCCCCTGCTGGACGACACGGCCTTCGCCCCAGTGGCGCAGAACTGCCGCCAGCAGTTGCTGGAATCGAGCTTCGCCCATTTACCGGGGTTCTTGCGGCCGGGTGTGCCTGAGCGCATGGCGGCGGAAGTGCTCGATGCCCTGCCGCGCGCCTATCGACGCGACAAGATGTTCACCGCCTATGCCATAGCCGAGGGCGAGGATTTACCGTTGGATCATGCGCGGCGCCGCCAACATCTCAACCGGCAATATGTCCTCGCCACCGACATCATCAAAAAAACGGCCGCCATGCGCCGCCTCTACGAGAGCGACGTCCTGACGCGGCGGATTGCGCAGATGTTGGACGAGCCCGCTCTGCACAGATTGGCGGACCCGGTCATGGCATGCACCTCCACCGTGATGTACGACGGCGATACCCATGGGTGGCACTTCGACCTCAACGACTTCGTCGTCTCCATATTGCTGCAGGCACCGATTGAGGGCGGCACATTCGACTTTGCCCCCCACATCCGCAGCGACTCGAACGAGAACTATCCCGCGGTGGGGAACGTCATGGACGGCACCTCCGACAAGATTCGCCGCATCCGGGTCGAACCCGGCACGCTGCTGCTTTTCTGCGGTCGCCGCGCCATTCACCGCGTGGCGCCCATACAAGGAGCGACGCCGCGAGTGATCGCCTTGTTCAGTTACGACCGTAAACCCGACGTTCGATACAGCCCCGAGGTGTATCAACGGGTGGTCGGCCGACAGACCGTTTATGAATCCTGACACCGGAATACCTATGCCTATGCGTGCCGTTATCGTGCTCTCGACCTGTCTCATGACGTTTCAGCTCGCAGCGGCTGCGGCCGCCTCGAATGACGCGCTCGACGAAATCGTGGTCACCGCGCAGCGCCGCTCGGAGCGGCTGCAGGATGTGCCTGAAGCCATCAGCGCCTTGAGCGGTGATTCACTGAATCAATTGCACCTGCAGGGGACTGCCGACCTCGCGGCGCGCGTGCCGAGCCTGTCGTTCGACGTATTGGGGCCTGGCGAATCCACGCTGACCATCCGCGGCCTGGGCACTTCCTATGGCCTCGCCCCGGCCGTGTCCTACTATGTCAACGAGACGCCGCTCGATATCCGCACGGATGGCTATGCCGGCGCGCCCGACATCGATTTTTTTGACATCGAGCGCATCGAAGTTCTGCGCGGTCCTCAAGGAACGCTGTATGGGTCGAGTTCCATGGGCGGCGCCGTCCGCATTCTCACCGCCCAACCGGACCCGAAAGCTTTCGCCGTCAACGCCGAAATCGGCGGCTCGAGCATGGATGGCGGCGGCGCCGGCTATCTGGCCAAGTCCGCCGTGAATCTGCCGCTGTCCCCCGATGCGGCAGTGCGTCTGGTCGGCGCTTACGAGCATATTCCGGGTTACATCAACCGCGCCACTCCGGGAGATTTCAACATCGTCCAACCCAATGATCCGGTCAGCGCACGGCGAATCAATGACGCCGACATCAAGAGCGGTCGCATCATCGGCCTGTGGAAGGCGACGGATGCCTTCACCATCACACCCAGCGTCATGATTTCTCAGGTGGACGCCTCGAACAATTCGACTTACACCTCGAACCTGCCGCCTTTCGCCGTTGCGGCGAACTACACCACGCCGCAACAAAGCCATCTGGTCGTGGGCAATCTCCTCCTGGACTATCACTTCGAGTTTGCGACTCTCATGTCTTCCACCTCGGTGCTGACGCGCAACGTTCACACCCAGAGCGACTTCACCTTGTTCTGGGCCAATCTGGCGCCGGCCTTCGGCATTCCCTATCCACCCAACTACCCAGGCACGGATTTCTACACATCGCACAACGATGGATTCGTCCAGGAGTTTCGCCTGACCTCCTCCACCGATCAGCGGTTGCGCTATGTGGCGGGCGCCTATTTCAGCCACTATAAGCAGCACTCCACTGAGTCCACCGGCAGTGCCGATTTCGCGCAAGCGATTGGGCAGACCGATACCGCAATCCTCTACAGCTTTGATCAGTCGGTCATCGATCAGCAGCTGGCCGTCTATGCAGATCTATCCTATCGCGTTCTTCCCCGCCTCGACTTGACCGTCGGTGAACGCTATTACGAGCTGAAAGACAGCTTGCAGAACACCCAGTCCGGCGCGCTCGCCGCACCCAGCCAGCCTCTGGTGCATGCCAAGGCCAGCGGCAGCAGCCCCCGCGCCGTGCTGAGCTACCGCCCGACCGACGATGCGACGCTGTATGTCTCGGCGGGGCGTGGCTATCGGCCGGGAGGTCCGAATGTCGGTCTTCCGACCGGAATCGGTTGCGCCCTCAACAATGCCTATTCGCCGCTGTATGAGCCGGACTCTGTTTGGAACTACGAACTCGGAGCGAAAATGGAGTTCCTGCAACGCAGGCTCTCGGTGAACCTGGCGGGTTACCGCATCGATTGGAGGAACGTGCAACAGGCCGTGACCGATCCCGGCTGTGGATATCTCTTCATCGCCAATGTCGGAGCGGCGCAAAGCAAGGGCGTCGAGGCGGAAATCAATTTCAAGCCGATCGAACCCCTGCTGTTCACGGCGAGCGGCTCATACAGTCACGCGCAATTCACAGGCATCGCGGGCCCCTTCCAAGGCGCAGCGGCAGTACAGCCCGGCGATGCGGTGCCGGATGTTCCCAGTCACAAATACAACGCGGGCGTCGAATATACGGCGCCGGTTATCGCCGATTACAAGGGGTATCTCAACCTCAACTGGAGCCACACCGGCGCGGTGCCGACCGGATTCACCTACCATGACACCCGGCCCGCCTATAGCAGCGTCGACGCCTCCGTCGGCGCTCGGACAGAGCACTACGACATCTCTCTCTATGGCCACAATCTGACGAACTCCAATGGGATACTGTCCATCCAAGAGGGCGCGGCGTCCGGTTTCGGCACCGTATTAAAGACTCAAATAAGCACGACTCCGCGGGTCGTCGGAATCGACTTCAAGGTGCACTTCTGATGCGCGCACAGGAATTCACTGCTCACGGCCTATTTCCACGCAAGCTGCGGCCCCTTATCTACGTTCTACTCGCACTCATCGGCACGAGCCTTGATTCAAAGCCGCTTCAGGCGCAAGAGGCCGGCACGCTGATCGAGCACCGCGACGGATACGTCGATTCCGGCGGCATGCTCATTTACTTCGAGACCATCGGCAAAGGTCCGCCACTGATGGTGCTGCATGGCGGGCCCGGCAGCACTCACGATTACTTTCTGCCCTTTCTGCTGCCCTTGGCCCGCCGCCACCAACTGGTGTTCATCGATGAACGCGGCAGCGGCCGCTCACAACAGCTGAGCGACCCGAAGGGATATACCTTGGATGCCATGGCGCAGGACGTCGAGGCCGTGCGCTTGGCGCTCAACCTCGGCAAGATCGATCTTCTCGGACATTCTTTCGGCGGCATACTCGCCCAGGCTTATGCCATTGCTCATCCCGCGGCACTTCGTACATTGATCCTCGCGGGTACCGGATCCAGCGCGGCGCGGATCGATACCGACTTTGCACAAATCAAGGACTCTCTGGACAAGAACTTGCGCCGGGAAATCGACGCGGCGGAACTGAAAGGCATCATCGAGAAAAGCGGCGCGCAGTCCCAGGACTACCGCAGGCTGGCGGATGAAGCGGAATTGCCTTTTAACTACCACGTGAGGCCGCCGCCGTGGAATTCCGCCGGCGACTCCGTCGGCTGGGATGTCTTGCGCGAAATGTGGGTGCGCCACAGCGATTTTCACATCGACGGCAACCTGCGTGGCTTCGACTTCATTCCGGCGCTCGAGAAACTGACCGTGCCCACCCTCATTATTTACGGCGACCATGACTTGGTCAGCAGGGCGACCGCGGAGCAGACGCATGCCGCCCTTGCCGGTTCGCAAATTTTCGAAGTGGCTCAAAGCGGCCATATGACCTTCGTCGATCAGCCCGAGGTGTTCATGAAGGCGCTGGAGAGTTTTCTCGCCCAGGGCAGATGATAGGGGACCTCGGTCGGCCGAGGTCCCTTCTCCTCGAGACCGGTCAAAAGAAATGCAGCACCGGAAATAGCGCGTTGGTCAGATCGCCCATCGGCTCTTCGTGGTGCTTGACCAGCGCCCGATCTCGGACCTGCAAACCGGGCAGCGCCGGCAGAGCGTAGCGGCGCGCGATCAAGCGCAGGATCGACGCAGTGTCGTACTGGGTGTGATCGACGAAATGCCGCCTTGCATACGGCGAAATGACGATGGCGGGAATGCGCGTGCCCGGGCCCAGTAGGTCGCCCTGCGGCGGCGCCACATGATCCCACACACCGCCGAATTCGTCGTAGGTGATCACAATGACCATGTGGGCCCACTGCGGGCTGGCCTGCAACTTCGCGACCAGATCCGCGATGTGCGCATCGCCGTCGTCGACGTTGGCGTAACCCTCGTGCTGGTTCAAGTTGCCCTGCGGCTTGTAGAACGCCACCGCGGGCAGCGTACCGGCCGCGGCGTCCGCCACCAGATCCGTATAATCCTTGAGGTGCGCCGCGCGCTCTGCCGCGTGCAAGGCCGGATCGAATTCCGCATAGTAGTTGAAAGGCGCGTGGTGCGGCTGGAAGTCCGGCGCGCCGCGGGCCGAGGACGGTGTGTAGATGACGGTGCGCGCGGCACCCGGAGCCTGTGTGCCATCGGCGAGAGCGGCGTTCCAGGATCCTGCATACCACTTCCATGAAACGTGTGCTGCGTTCAGCTCGTCTCCGATGTTGGTCTGAGTCTGCGGCGGCAAGGTCGTGTTCGCGGCCGGACTGGAATACAACAGGTCGTTTGGCGCCGCAGTTGCCGGTTGGTTGCCGCTCGGCTGGTAGGGCGCCTGCATGGTGTTGACTGCGTAAAACTGGCCGTCACCGAAATAATTGGCAGGAGTGAGATTGCCGCTCAGCAGGTAGCTCGGCGGGCCATCGAGCGCCGACGCCGGCGATGTCGCGGACGTGGTCAATTGCGACAGGTAGTTGCCCTTGCTGTCCGTATCCAAAACAGCGATGGTGGGATGTGCGCCGGTGGGCGGCGCATCGGCAAACGGATAAACGGGAGCGCAGGCACAGATCAAGTATTGGTGATTCAGGAATGACCCGCCGAACGCGCCCGCGAAAAAATCGTCAGCGAGCGTGTATTGCGCGGCCAGCTTGTACAGCGCGGAATTGCTGTAATCAAAGTGCCCCATGGTGAGGCCACCGGCGTCTGCCCAGGCCGCGAACTTGTCGTTCTTGCCGCCGTCGATCTGCATTTGATTTTCGTAGAATCGATGATAGAGATCGCGCGTCACGGTATAGGTCGACAAGGCGACGCCGGCAGCCGGCGTAAATGCGCTCTCGACCGAAAATGGCGCATTCGGTAGGCCGGCGCTCTGCGCCGCGGTGACCACCGGCGTCACTCCCGCCGCCGTCACCCCGCCCCAGGTCTGCGGCAAGGTGCCCAAGATGCTGCCGTCTCGATCCCTTTGCGCTTGATACGCACGGTTCGGTCTGCCGTGCTTGTCGACTACGGCGTTCAGGCCGTTCGCCCCGCGGAAATTGCCGTACAAATTGTCAAAAGCACGGTTCTCCGCGTAAATCACCACGATGTTCTTGACCTGGGTGCGCAGTGCGGCCGTAACCAAGGCATTTTGTAAGGCCTGCGCGAAACCCTGGCCGTTGGAGAAATCACGTTCGACGCCGTCGGCGCGAGAGCCGCCCACCACACCTACGCCCATGATGATCGTGGCGGCCGCAGCCGTACCAAAGCAAACCAACCGACGGGAGATACTCTTCATGTGCGTCAACCCCTACTGGTATTTCAGATATCGCAGTTTTACTTGCGGGGCGTAACAGATCCATGACGGTAATGTTTCTATTTCGGGTCATGATTTATTCATGTACATCGGGCATTGTGAACAGGATGGAGCACTTAGCGATCCGGGGGATGGAATAGTGCGGTGCTATGCGTAGCGCCGCGGCCGTCTTGGGTTTAGCGTTCGCCGGCCTTGCCGCTGCTTCGGCCGCACCGCCCTCGACCCCACCGCCCTCGGCCGAGCCCGCGACTCCGTTCTATGCCACCCGCTTCGAGAAGCAGCCCTCGTCCTCGGACCTGACCACCCTGGGTCGTACCTTGTTCTTCGACAAGTCGCTGTCCGCCTCGGGACAAATGGCCTGCGCCAGCTGCCATGACCCTGCCCACTCGTATGGCCCCCCCAACGCACTGTCCGTACAACGCGGCGGCGTCACGGGACGGGAATTTGGCCTACGAGCCGTCCCCTCCTTGCGCTACACCCAAGGCATCCCGCCGTTTACCGAACATTATTTCGACGATGAGGGCGATGACAGCGTCGACCAAGGACCGGCCGGAGGGCGAACCTGGGATGGCCGGGCGCAATCAGCGCACGACCAGGCCCGAATACCGCTGCTTTCACCTTTCGAAATGGCGAATCAACGCCCCGAGGATGTGGTCGAAAAGGCAAAACGCGCGGGCTATGCCGGAGAGTTTCGGCGTGTATTCGGCGACCACGTATTCGATGACAAGGCCGTGGCGTTCAAGGGAATCTTGATGGCGCTGGAGACCTTCCAGCAAAGCCCGGCAGATTTCTATCCCTATGACAGTAAGTACGACGCCTACCTTCGGGGCCAGGTCACACTGACCGCCGAAGAGGCACGCGGCCTGGCAACATTCAACGACCGGAGCAAAGGCAATTGCGCCCGCTGCCACCAGAGTTCGATGCGCAAGGGCGCGTTCCCGCAGTTCACCGACTTCGGCTTCGCCGCCATCGGCGTGCCGCGCAACAAGGCCATTCCCGCGAACGCCGATCGGCGCTATTTCGATCTGGGGTTGTGCGGTCCTTTGCGCACCGATTTGAGCGACGAGGCACAATATTGCGCAATGTTTCGCTCGCCGTCATTGCGCAACGTCGCAACCCGCGAGGCGTTCTTTCACAACGGAGTCTTCCACCGGCTGGAGGATGCCGTTCGGTTCTATGCCCAGCGCGATACCGAGCCGCAAAAGTGGTACCCGCGCGCCGCGAATGGGCGCGTTCTGAAATTCGACGACATACCGGAAAAATACCACGGCAACGTGGACGTCGAGGCGCCGTTCGACCGGCACCTGGGCGCTGCGCCCGCGCTCAGCGAACAGGACATCAAGGACATCGTCTCCTTCTTGAATACCTTGACCGACGGATTCCACCCGAGCTCTTAATTCCGCGGCGGGTGCAGGTGTTCATGCGCATGCTCCAATCCGCCATCGTGCACATGCGAGTGAGCGTGCGGCGTGCTCATGCGCAAGGAATAACGCTGTTCGATCCTGCCGAACCTCCACAAGGCAACGGCCAGGCCCCAGCCGATCAGAAACATACCGACAATGATGTAGCCCAAGACTCCAAAGTCGAGTCCGGCAATGACATCGAAGAAGCGGCCGCGCAGCCTGAGCACCACAATCAACCCTTGCAGCAGTTCGATGCTCCCCACCACAATCGCCACGGCCACCGCCAAACCGGTTGTGGTGATGTTGTAGAAAATCTTGCGCAGCGGGTTCAAAAACGCCCAGTCGTAGGCCTTGCACATGAGCACGCCGTCGGTAGTGTCCATGACAGTCATGCCTGCGGCGAACAGCGCAGGCAGGCAGAGCACCGCGGCTGTCGGCAAGTTGCCGGCCGATGCGCCTGCGGTCATCTCGAGCAGGCCTACTTCCGAAGCCGTATCGAAGCCAAAGCCAAACAACAATCCCAGCGGATACATTTGCCAGCTGTGACTCATGAACTGCCGCAGTCGGCCGCCGAGCAGCCGATTCAGAAAGCCGCGCTTTTGCAGCAGAAGTTCCAAGTGAGCATGGCTGTGAGCACCGGACTTTGCCTTTTGCCATACATTCAACATATCCAACAATACAAACAGATTGAGTATGCCGATGACCCACAAGAATGTGCGCGACACGGCAGCGCCGACGATGGCGCCCATGCTGCGCAGCACAGGAAGCTCCATTTTGACCGCGGCCGCCGCGAAGGCAATGCCGATCGCAAGACCGAAGACCACGGTCGAATGGCCTAGGGAGAAGAAAAAGCCCACGCCCAAGGGTTTCTTGCCCTTCTGCAGCATGTAGCGCACGGTATCGTCGACGGCAGCGATGTGATCTGCGTCGCTGTACATGGCGATGAGCCGCAGCCAGTCACTACGCGAGAAGGCAACGCGCTTA
>JBDUEQ010000056.1:0-20171 GCA_040002315.1 Gammaproteobacteria bacterium | reverse complement strand
GAAGACGCCAACACCATGGCCGTGCTGTGGCAGCTCGGCATCGAATTCATCCAGGGTTACTTCGTCAACGCCCCGGAAGACGTAACGATGTCGGGAGACCGCTAGGCTACGAGCCCCCGTCGGTCGGTGTAGTACACCTCACGACAACTGCTGCCTTTTGTTGCCCGGAGACTCCCTATGCCACGTAGCTGCTGTTAAGCACTCGTCACTTCGAGCCTGTCGATCTGCTTGTAAGCTCGCGAGAACCGCTGACGTCTCTGACCTTTTTTGTCCTGGAATTGCTTCAGCTCTTCGAACTTAAGCTTCATCGGCGCGCTGTTGCCGCTGTAAATGGTCAACACGTCGCCGGGATTGACCACCGCCATGGCCACCAGGTACTCATCACGCTCAGCGGATTTCTTGCCGGGAATACCGAATATATTCTGCCCCTTGCCCGCGGTCATCTCCTCGATTTGCGCCGTCGGCAGCGCCAGCACTTCACCGTCGTTGTTGACGAATATCGCGAGCGCCGACTTCTGCGCAATCGGCTGCGCGGGAAGCACTTTGGCGTTCTCCGGCACCTTGAGTATGGACTTGCCCTTTTTGTTGCGGGCGTAGAGCTCGCGCAATTTCACCGCGAAGCCGTAGCCGGAGTCGCTCACCAGAAGCCAGGTGTCGTCGGGTTCGCCGATCAGCACCGCCGCAAAGGTGGCGCCGTCGGGGGGATCCACCGTACCCGACAGCGGTTCGCCGTAGCCGCGCGCGGCGGGCAGCTGGTGGGCGTCCAGGCTGTAGGCGCGCCCGGTGGAATCGATGAACACGGCCTGCTGCAAGTTGCGGCCGCGGGCGGCGGCCTGGAATTCATCCCCGCCCTTATAGCTCAAGGCGCGCACATCGATTTCGTGGCCTTTCGCAGCCCGCACCCAGCCCAACCGCGACAGCACCACGGTGGTGGGCTCGCTGGTGAGCAGCTCGGTTTCGGAAATGGCCTGTGCCGCCTCGCGCTCCACCAGTCGGGTGCGCCGTTCGTCGCCGTATTCCTCGGCATCGCTCAGCAGTTCGTCGCGCACCAGTCGGGTGAGCTTGGCCTTGCTCTTCAATATCCCTTCGATCTCGTCGCGCTCCTCCGCAAGCTCTTTCTGCTCCTCGCGGATCTTCATCTCCTCGAGCCGCGCCAGGTGGCGCAGCTTGGTCTCGAGGATGTGTTCGGCCTGTTCGTCCGACAGCTTGAAGCGCTTGATCAGCACCGGCTTGGGCTGCTCTTCGGTGCGCACGATGCGAATCACTTCATCCAGGTTCAAGAACGCGATCAGCATGCCGTCGAGCAGGTGCAGCCGCGTATTCAACTTCGCGAGCCGATGATTCAGGCGCCGGGTGACCGTAGACTTGCGGAAAGTCAGCCACTCCAGCAGCAGTTCCTTGAGGCCCATCACGCGGGGGCGGCCATCGAGCGCGATGACGTTGAGATTTACCCGGTAGCTGCGCTCCAAATCCGTGGTCGCGAACAGATGCGCCATCAGCGCGGTCGTATCCACGCGATTTGATTTCGGCACGATCACGAGCCGGGTGGGATTTTCATGATCGGACTCGTCGCGGATGTCTTCGACCATGGGCAGCTTTTTCAGCTGCATTTGGCCGCCGATCTGCTCCAGTACCTTGCTGCCCGACACCTGAAACGGCAGCGCATCGATGACGATCTCGCCATCCTCGAGTTCATAGGTCGCACGTGCCTTGAAACTGCCCGAGCCCGTCTCGTACATGCGCACCAATTCGTCGCGCGGTGAGACGATCTCGCCTCCCGTGGGCAGATCCGGTCCTTTCACATGCGCCATGATCTTGCGCGTGCTCAAGTCAGGGTCATCGAGCAGCGCCACACAGGCCTTGACCACTTCGCGCAGATTGTGCGGCGGAATGTCGGTGGCCATGCCGACCGCGATACCCGAACCACCGTTGAGCAAGAGGTTCGGCACCCTCGCCGGCAGCATGGTGGGCTCATCGAGCGATCCGTCGAAGTTCGGCGCCCATTCGACGGTGCCGGAACCGAGCTCCTGCAGCAGCAAAGCGGCATAGCGCGTCAGCCGCGACTCCGTGTAGCGCATCGCCGCGAAGGATTTTGGGTCATCGGTCGAGCCCCAATTGCCCTGGCCGTCGACGATGGGGTAGCGGTACGCAAAATCCTGCGCCATGTGCACCATGGCTTCGTAGCAAGCGGAATCGCCGTGCGGGTGAAACTTGCCGATCACGTCGCCGACGGTGCGCGCGGATTTCTTGGGCTTGGCGCCGGCGGCGAGGCCCAGTTCGCTCATCGCATAGACGATGCGCCGCTGCACCGGTTTCAGTCCGTCTCCTAAATGCGGCAGTGCCCGGTCCAGGATCACGTACATCGAATAGTCGAGGTAGGCGCGCTCCGCGAATGACTTTAGAGGCTCTTGCTCCACCCCTTCGAAGTTCAGTTCTTGATCTTTCATGAATGATCTACGCCGCGCTAAACGCGCGCCAGATTGCCCTTGCTCTCGAGCCACTCTCGCCGGTCACCCGCCCGCTTTTTTGCCAACAACATGTCGAGCATTTGATCCGGGCTGTCCTTTGCATCAATCGTCATCTGCACCAGCCGGCGTGTCTGAGGCGCCATGGTGGTTTCGCGCAATTGCAGCGGACTCATCTCACCCAGGCCTTTGAAGCGCATCACCGACGGCTTGGTGCGCGGGCTTTCGGCAGCGATGCGCTTCAGCGCCTTGTCGCGCTCGGCTTCGTCGAGCGCATAAATGACTTCCTTGCCGGCATCGATGCGAAACAGCGGCGGCATGCACACATACACGTGACCCGCCATCACCAGCGGCCGATAGTGCCGCAGGAACAAGGCGCAGAGCAGCGTGGCGATGTGCTGCCCGTCGCTGTCCGCGTCGGCAAGAATGCAGATCTTGTGGTACCGCAGTCCGGACAAATCAGCCGCGGCCGGATCGACGCCGATGGCGATGCTGATGTTGTGCACTTCTTGCGATTGAAGAATTTCTCCGGTATCCGCTTCCCAGGTGTTCAAAATCTTTCCGCGCAGCGGCATGATGGCCTGGGTGACACGATCGCGCGCCTGTTTGGCAGAACCGCCGGCCGAATCTCCTTCGACCAAGAACAGCTCGCCGCGCGCCGGATCCTGACTCACGCAGTCGGCGAGCTTGCCCGGCAACGCAGGGCCGGACACGATGCGCTTGCGGGCAATTTTCTGACTATCCTTGAAGCGCTGCTGCGCGTTGGCGATCGCCAACATGGCGATTCTTTCGCCCTGGTCGGGGTGCTGATTGAGCCACAGGGCAAAGACGTCCTTGATCACCCCCTGCACGATGCCGGCGGATTCGCGCGAGGACAGCTTCTCCTTGGTCTGTCCGGCGAACTGCGGCTCGCGCATTTTCATCGACAGCACGAAGCTCACACCGTCCCAGACATCCTCGGGAGCGAGCTTGATGCCTCGCGGCACCAGATTGCGGAACTCACAAAATTCGCGCACCGCATCCGCGGCTCCCGCGCGCAGGCCGTTGACATGCGTGCCGCCCTCGACTGTGGGAATCAGATTGACATAGCTCTCGGTAATGGCGTGCTCGGACTCGAGTACCCAGGCGAACGCCCAATCGAGCGAGCCGCCGTCGATGTCGCGCTTGCCGTAGAAGGTCTCGGCCGGCAGCCATTGCCCCTTGCCCAGCTCTTCCGCCAAGTACTGATGCAGCCCGCCCGTATACAGCCATTCGTCACATTCACCGGTGAATTCATTGGTAAGTGTGACGCGCAGTTTGGGGCATAGAACCGCTTTCGCCCGCAGCACCTGTTTGAGCTTCGGAATCGCGAATTTGTCGGTGTCGAAGTACTGCGGATCGGGCCAGAACCGCAATGTCGTACCGGTTTTCGACTTCGCCACCTCGCCCACCACCTCGAGCTTGGACTTGAGGCGGCCGCCCGCAAAACTGATGTTGTATTCCTTCCCGCCGCGGCGCACCCAGCACTCCAGGTGCTTCGACAGGGCGTTGACCACGGACACCCCCACCCCATGCAGGCCGCCGGAATGCTGGTAGGTTTTGTCGTTGAACTTTCCACCGGCGTGCAGGCGCGTCAGGATCAATTCAACGCCGCTGATCTTCTCTTTCGGGTGAATGTCGACCGGCATGCCGCGGCCGTTGTCCTCCACCTGCAAGGAACCGTCCTTGAATACGGTTACATCGATCTTGTCGCAGTAGCCCGCAAGCGCTTCGTCGACGCTGTTGTCGATCACCTCGTGCGCGAGGTGATTCGGGCGCGTGGTGTCGGTATACATGCCCGGCCGCCGGCGAACCGGGTCCAAGCCGCTCAATACCTCAATATCGGAGGCCGTGTAGGACGATGCCATCAATTACCTCGTTGGAAGGCGGCGGAGTCTAGCATGCACCTGCAATGCTATTCAGCTGGCAGCCTACCGGCGATTCCGCTATCTTTCGAGTCGTCATGGGAATCGCAAACGCTCAAAATCTCGTGCGCACTCTACCGGTGCTGCCGCGTCCGTATGGTATCCGTGTATGCCTGAAGCCCGGCGACCCGTTTGCCAATCTGCTCGGCATAGACTGGCAAAAGACTCATTGGTTTTTCACCGCTGAGGAGCGCGATCGGGTCCGCGAGGACATGTCGCGTGAGCACGAATACTCGCGCATCGGCGATCAACCGGCGCTGGTATTCGAAAAAGTCGAAAAATTGGGCGAGAGCCGCAATTTCTAATAATCGAAGGAGGGGTTGCGGCGCTGAGCAGCGACCCCGTTGAAAGGTGTGCGCGCAGCGCACTAAAAAGTGCGGCCCAGAAACAGGTAGAACGCCGCCGTCCCCGCTTGATCGTAGCCGGATCCCAGGTAAACCGGCCCCAGAAATGTGTCAAAGGCGACGAATAACGAGGCATCCTTGCGTGCCGACCCAAAACTGATGTCGCCGCGGCGCTCCCAGGTATTGCCCATCTCGAATGACATGCCAAGGTAG
The DNA here is from genome assembly GCA_040002315.1 of Gammaproteobacteria bacterium. GTDB lineage: Bacteria > Pseudomonadota > Gammaproteobacteria > Steroidobacterales > Steroidobacteraceae > Bog-1198. Next base: position 15,206 of record JBDUEQ010000056.1, on the reverse strand, counting down.
GCGGGAAATTCGAAAAATCCCTCGCCGCCGCGGCCGATCTTGCGAAAGTAGATCGCGCGGCCGATGGCAAAGTTGGGCCCGATCAGCGACTGGGGCGCGAGGCCCGACATATTGAAAAATCCGCCCAAAGAATAAAACTCCGGCAGTGCGGTGGCGGGGAATTTGCCATCCAGCGTAGTCCCCAAGGAAGTCCACACCAGAATGGTGTTGCGCCCGGCGGAACGGGCCATCAACCAATCCGCCTTCATCCGATCGGAGCCGATGTCCGCGCCCAGATTGGTGCGATTCGCATCCCACTGCAGGCTGAACGTCTGGCCTTCGCGCGGGAAGTGCACATTGTCCAGTCGATCGTAGCTGAACTTAAAGAAGTACTCGCCGTTGTTGTACTGTTCCTCCACCAAATTCGGGTCGCCGTAGCGCACGCGAGTGGCACCGTTGGTGCGATGGAATCCGGCGCGGATTTCCCCCCAGTTGCCGAGGTCGCGCCCAAAATCGACGTCGGCTTCCGCCTCGCGATCGCGAAAATCCGCCACTTGGTTATTGTTGACGTAGATCGGCAGATCGCGCGCTTCAATGCGTGCACTCGGGGCCACGAACCAGCTCCGAGATGCGTTGAGCGGCTGATAGAACTCGCTGACCACCTTCGGATCGCTGCCGAATTGCACGTCAGTCAAGAACTCCGCGCCCAGCTCGTTGATCTCGGTCAGAACGAAACGCGCCGCCGCGTTGTAGCGGCTGTTGCCCTGAAAATCGTCCTCTAAATTCAAGCCGAAGCGCAGGTAATTGGGTCCCCAGGATTTGCGGCGCGCACGTACTTCGAATCCCGATTCCTCACCGCCGGTTGCCGAGCCGGCGCCGGAATTGGGCCCGGCTTCAGCGCCGCTAGCGGCCGCCGCCGCGGGCCGTTCGACCAGGCTATAGTCGAGCGTCTCGAAATTCCCCAGTCCGTACAGCTCCGTAATGCGTTTGCGCACTTCATCCAAGTCCGGCGGCTTGCCCACCAGCGGTTGCATCTCCGCGATGATGGTCTTTTCATAGCGCTTGGATTGCTCGTCCACGCGCACGAATTGAATCGGGGGCAGGCCGGGCTGGCGCGCTGCGCGGCGCGCCAAATAATCGTGATACGCCTCATCGCCGACGCTGAACACCGTCAGTTTGGCGAGCGAACCGCGCGCCGCCTCCTCGCCGCGAACGATCGCATTGTTCGCTGCGGCAAAGTCGGTCGACGTCGCCGAACCCAGCTGCGGCACGATCAAGATGTCCTGCGGACCCAGGCTGGCACGCTGTCGGTCGGAGTCCTTGCGCACCAAGATGGCGAGCATCTGGTTTGATATCGACAGCGCCGAATCGAGTGCGGCGCGCGGCTGCAGCGGATAGCTCACGTCGGACACGATGAGTATGTCGGCGTGCATTGCACGGGCGACGTTGATGGGCAAATTCTCGGCCAACCCGCCGTCGACCAGAAGGCGGCCGTTTGATTCGACCGGCGCGAATACACCGGGCGCCGACATACTGGCGCGCATGGCAATGGCAAGATCGCCCTTGTCGATCAACACGGCATTGCCGGATTCCAAATCCGTTGCCACGGCGCGAAACGGCGTGGGTAGCTGATCGAAATCCGTGCTGTTGCTGAACGGCAGGGTCAGCTGACGCAATGTCTCCTGCAGCTTCTGCCCCTGGATGAAGCCCTTCGGCAGAAGGATCTTGCCGTGCTTGAGACCCAGCGGCAGGCGCACCAGAAAATTACTATCATCCTGTTTGCGCCTGAACGCGAGATCCCGGCGCGGCGGTGCGTCGCGGAAAGCCTCCTGCCAGTCTACCGAGCGCATGGTGGCGTCTATTTTCTGCGCCGTCATGCCGCTGGCGTACAGTCCGCCGACGATGGCACCCATGCTGGTGCCCGCGATACAGTCGATAGGGATCTTCAGATCCTCGAGAACCTTGAGTACGCCGATGTGCGCCATGCCGCGCGCGCCGCCGCCGGACAACACCAGGCAGATCCGCGGGCGAGTCGCGGGCGCAGAGCCGGAAAGCTGCTGCGCCGCCGCCTGGGATGCGAACGAACACAGCCAGACGACGCCGAGCGCCCAGGTCAATCCATGTCGTGCGATGAGCTTCCCCATGTGGGGAGCTAGTTTAGTTCACGACGTCGATACTGGAAGCAGTAAAGCTATTGGTGCCGCGGTTGTACACCCCCATGGCCACGAATTTGAAGGCGGGAGTGGCCGCGACGATGGACTTGGGGACCTGAGTCACGAATCCCGAGAAGGTGTTGAACACCGCGATGCTGGTGGTATTCGCGGCCGACAGGTTGCCGATGGAGAACGAAGGCAGAAATACCGGGGGTAAGCCGGCGGTGCCGGCCGGCACCGCCTGCGGAACGATCTGCGGAGTCGCCGCCAGCGACTTAAGGTCGATGCTCTCGGATCCGATGACGATAGACCCAGCGCTGTAATTCGCATTCGCGAGATCGACGGTCAGCCCGGTGGCCGTCAGCGTGGCGAACGGAGTGATGGTACCGGCACTGGTCCAGGCGACTTGCAAGCGGGCTGGAACCGATAGTTCGGTATTGAGGGAAGTCGCAAGGAAATCCGGCGGCGCGGCGCCGAAGGGTGCGCTGATGCCATCGACCCACAGCGGGCTGCCGGCTGCCGTGCCGGCGGGCAACGCGAGGGTTCCCGAATTGATCTCGTAAGCGGCCGGGGTCACCGCAACCGCCCCGTTGCCGGTGAAGTCATAGATACTGACCGGCCAGTTCTCGATGGTCTGTAGATTCAGTACGACGACCCCCGCTCCGGAGGACACCACAGGGCCAAAGACCTTAGTGGTTTGCAGGCGTACCGACCCGGTGTTGGTGCTGGACGATCCGGTGGCATCCACCGTCGTGACCTTGGATGCCGGCAGCGAGTAGATGCCGCGCGCGATGATGTGCTGACCGACCGAAACGTCGTTGTAATCGAGATTCGTCATCGTCGTACTATCTTCAGCCGTCACGGTGGTGTTCGGACCTACCAGGACCACCGCGTCGGGTGTATTGATGTAGGAACTCGTGCCGTCGTTCAGCTGCAAGGTGGCGCCGCGCAAGGTCAAGGTGTTGCCGCTACGCTTGATGACGTCCCCTTCGATCCCTTGTGTATAGAAGTCCTCGAGGGTACTTCCGGCAACCACATAGTGTGAATTGAACTTACCCGCCGTCACCGCGGGGTTCAGTGTCGGCGTTGGTTCGAATGTGGTGTACGCCGCGGTTATGGTCGTGCCCGCGGACGTTTGCGACAACGCAGTGATGCCCGGCGTGCCGACATAGGTCGTACCATTGAGTTGATACACGGTGTTCGCGTCGTTGAACAACGTCAGCTGGCCCAAGCTGTTGAATTCGTCGAAGAAGGGCCGCACGTACACCGTATAGGTACCGACACCGACGCTCGAATTGATCAGTGGGCCGCGTATGCGCACCGGCTTTGTATCGGGTGCAGCGGTGGCGATGGTCATGATGGGCTTGATCGTCACGGTCGCCGGATTAGTCGCCAAATTCACGATGTTCGAGGCGGCCAGATTGAAATTGATGGCCAGCCGCAGCGCGCTCGACGATGACAGGGTCGGCTGGATGACGGGCTGATGTTGCGCATCGAAAGTGATGTTGATTGTTTGAGTGGTCACTTTGGCGCCGGTGGTGTCCACCACATTGGCCTTCTGCGGCACCCCGTTGACCAACACGGAAATGTTGGCCGACGTGTAGTCGAGAATTATCGTGGCCGACTTGTAGGTATCGTTGGGCAGGCTGGCGGAGCTCCACAGTTCGGAAATGTCCTTCAGTTTGGTGAAATCCACCGTTTCGATGGCACTGACCGGAGTGACCACGCCGTAGGTGTTGCCGGTCAAGGACACCGAATCGACGTTGACCACGTAGCTGGTGAAGTCACCCGGTGTTGCGCTCAAGGTCACCCAGGCGATGCCGTATCCGCTGTTTTGGTTGTTGTGGTGACAGCCGGCCGCGACGATGGCGCCGGCGCACACCAGCGCGGTCAATGATCTACGAGCGTATCGACGGAGCAATGGGTGCACTACAGCTTCCAATATTATGGGGGGGGTACGAAGGATTGAGGGTGCGTAGAATAAAGACTTTCGAGAGCCTACGCGCAGCAAAGTTCCATTTTGGGGACTATAGGACCCTGGGAAGCGGTACTTGCTGGGTAATACAGTGAATATTCCCCCCGCCGAGCAGCACCTCGCGGGTGGCGACTCCCATCACTTGACGGGTCGGAAACAGGCGTTTGAGCGTGCGCTGAGCCGCCGCGTCATGGCGTTTGTCGTAGAGCGGCATGACGATGCATTTATTCGCAATATAGAAATTGATGTACGAGGCCGGCAGCCGGTCCCCGCCCTTGCGCGGGTGCGTGCCGGCGCGGCGGTCGATGCCGGCCGCTTCCTCGACAGTCATGAACAACGGCCCGGGCTGGTGGATTTTGTGAATGGTGAGTTCGCGGCCCCGCGCATCGCGCGCCATCTTCAGGCGTTGATAGGCATCGTGTGAGATCTCATACTGCGGATCGTCGCGATCCACAGTCCATGTAAGAGCGACATGCCCAGGGCTCGTGAAACAGACAAGCTCGTCAATGTGGCCGCCGGTCTCGTCGAAGTACACTCCCTTACCCAGCCAAATCACGGTCTTGACGCCGAGATAGCGGCGCAGCTGTTCCTCGACTTCGCTACGCGACAGCCCGGGGTTGCGATTCGGGTTGAGCAGACATTCCTCGGTGGTCAGACAGGTTCCCTGCCCGTCCACATGGATGGCGCCGCCTTCGAGCACGAACGACGTCCGGTACCGATCCGCCCCCTCGATTTCCAATACCTTTTGTGCGACCTCATCGTCGCGGTCCCACGGAAAGTACAAACCGCCGTCCATGCCGCCCCAGGCATTGAAGGTCCAATCGACGCCCCGGCGCCGGCCTTTGGCATCGATGACGAAAGTCGGACCGCTGTCGCGAATCCACGCATCATTGCTGCTGATCTCGACCACCCGCACGCTGCGCGGCAGCCGGGCGCGGGCATTTTGGAATTGAGCCGCCGACACACCCACCGTCACAGGCTCGCCGCCGGCGATGGCGGTCGCGACGGCCGCAAACGTCGCTTGCGCAGGTTTTGCCCCGCCGCGCCAATTGTCCGTGCGCTCCGGCCACAGCATCCAACACCCTGAATGCCTTTCGAATTCCGCCGGCATGCGGAAGCCGTCCTTCGCGGGTGTTGAGGTGAGCGTGCGCATTGGTCGCGCATGCTAGCATTGCGGTCGAATTTATAGGAGCCAATGCCAATGTCTGATGCGAAGCCGGTGCATGTGCAGATCCCCGCCGGGGGTGAAAAGATTACGATCGCCAACGGCAAATTACATGTGCCCGATCAACCCATCATCCCGTTCATCGAAGGCGACGGCACGGGGCCTGACATCTGGCGCGCCAGCGTGCGCGTATTCGATGCAGCCGTGCACAAGGCCTACGGCGGCAAGCGAAAAATACACTGGATGGAAGTGTTTGCCGGCGAGAAGGCGAATAAGGCATACAACACCTGGCTGCCCGACGAAACGGTCACGGCTTGCCGTGATTACCTGATCTCGATCAAGGGACCGCTGACCACGCCGGTCGGCGGCGGCATTCGCTCGCTCAATGTGGCCTTGCGCCAATTGCTGGATTTGTACGTGTGCTTAAGGCCGGTGCGCTGGTTCAAAGGCGTGCCCTCGCCGGTCAAGTCACCGGAGAAGGTCGACATGACCATCTTCCGCGAAAACACCGAGGACATTTACGCCGGAATCGAATTCGAGGCCGGGTCGGCGGACTGCAAGAAATTCCTCGACCTGTTCAAGCAATCTTTCCCAAAGCAATTCGCCAAGATCCGCTTTCCCGACAGCTCAGGAATTGGCCTCAAGCCTGCATCGAAGGAAGGTACGGATCGATTGTTCCGCGCCGCCGTTGCCTACGCCATTGCCAACAAGCGCAAGAGCGTGACCATTGTGCACAAGGGCAACATCATGAAATACACCGAGGGCGCGTTCCGCAATTGGTGCTACCAGCTGGCGGAGCGGGAATTTCCCGCCGCTGTGTTCACCTGGGAACAGTGGGAACGCATCAAGGCCGCCAACGGTGAAAAGGAAGCCGGCGCGCAAATGGACGCCGCCAAGAAGGCGGGCAAGATCATCATCAAGGATGCAATCGCTGACATCACCTTGCAACAGGTGCTCACCCGCCCTGATGAGTTCGACGTGGTTGCCACCATGAATCTCAACGGAGATTATCTGTCGGATGCCCTCGCCGCCCAGGTCGGCGGCATCGGCATCGCGCCGGGTGGCAATATCAATTACATCACCGGTCACGCGGTGTTCGAGGCCACGCACGGCACCGCCCCGAAGTACGCCAATCTCGACAAGGTCAATCCGGGATCCGTCATCCTGTCGGGCGAAATGATGCTGCGCTACATGGGCTGGCTGGAAGCGGCCGACGCCATCATCGGCGCGATGGACAGGAGCATTGCGCAAAAAACCGTGACCTACGATTTCGCACGGCTGATGGAAGGCGCGACCGAGGTCAAGTGCAGCGAGTTCGGCGATATCCTGATTCGCAATCTCTAGGCGGTCGCGAGCTTGAGGTGCGCGAGCGGGGTGACCGAGCGCTGCTTGAGGACATCGAAGGCGGCGATTCGATACGCTTCCGTCATGGTCGGAAAGTTGAAGATCTGTTCGATGAAGAAGTCCGCGGCGGCGCCGGTGGCGATTGCCGCCTGCCCCAGGTGAACCAAGTCGGTGGCGCCCTCGCCTATAATCTGCACGCCGAGCACCTTCGCGCTGCTGCGCTCGCACAGCAAGGCCAAAAAGCCTGTGGGCTCGCCCGCGACATGCGCGCGGGCGACTTCGCTGAAATCGGCGCGGCCGACGATGATGTCGATTTTCTTCGCAGCGGCTTCGCTCTGCGATAGTCCGACGCAGCCTATCTCCGGAATCGTGTACACGCCGCTCGGCACCAGGCTGGTTCCGGCAGGCGGCGGCAGCCCAAGCGCCGCCAGCGCGGCACGGCGGCCCTGATCGGCAGCGGCGCAGGCCAGCGCCGGCGGCCCGATGGCGTCCCCGGCCGCAAAGATTCCCGGAATATTGGTCTCGAACCGCTCATCGACTTGAACGTGGCCGCGGTTGCTGATGGCCAGCTGCAGATGGTCGAGACCGATACCATCCAGATTGGCGACGCGCCCGAATGCGGCGAAAACGATGTCTGAGGTCAGCACCTCGCCGCCGCGAAGCTGCACCGCCACCTGCGAGAAGCCATCGAAGCGCGCACCGGCTACTTCCGCGCCGCCCTGGTACTTGCCGCCCATCGCGCGAAATGCGGCGAGAAATCCCGCGCGCAAGCTGCTGTCGAGGAATCCCAAAGGCTCTGACGCCTTGTCGAGCAGTGTCACGGCACAGCCCAGTGCAGCGAAGATCGAGGCGTACTCGCAGGCGATCACGCCGCTGCCCAGCACCACCATGGAGCGCGGAATGTAGGACAAGCTCAGTATGGAATCGCTGTCGAGAATGTGTTCGTGATCCACTTCGATGGCGGAGACGTGCCGTGGCCGTGATCCGGGGGCGAGCAACACCCGCCGCGCACGTACCACGGTGCGTGAGCCGTCCAGGCGCTGCACCTCGATACGATCGGCATCTAGAAACACCGCGCGGCCGCGAATCAACTCGACGTGATTACGTGCCAGCTGCGCCTGCAGGTAGCGGTCCTGCGCGGCGATGACGGCGTCGACCCCGTGCAGCAAAGCCGACAAAGGCGCATCGCCGCGCAGCTCGACAGCCAGCGACGAGGCGCTGCCCTGCATGCGGCGGTAGCGAAGCGCCTGTTCGCGCAGTGCCTTGCTCGGAATCGTGCCCGACAGCAGGCAGGAACCACCTACCAACGCCTCACGCTCGACGATGGCCGCACGAAACCCCGCCTTGGCGGCTTGGATGGCCGCTTTCTGGCCGGCAGGTCCCGAGCCCACGCAAAGAAAATCGTACGCCTCAGTCTGCATCGGCGACCTAGATGCCCGCCAGGCTGCGCACATGGTCGCGTTTCGCCAGCATGCGCCGCCGCTGGTCGGGGAATACGCCGAGCTGTTCAAATACCGGACTCTCGATCACCACATTCTCGTCCAGCAACAGCGGGTGCATGGTGTGTGTAGCCAACAGGTGCGCCGCATTCACGGTGGCGGCCAGGTCGCGATGGCCGGAGTCGCCCAAGATACGCCCGTAACTGCGCCACTCGCTCGCCGCCTCCTGAACGTCCTTGGGCAGGAGCCAGGTGTTCATCAATAGACGGCCGAACGCGGGTTCGAATTCGACCACGAGATCGCCGAAAGTGTGTGCGTCCATGACCGTGCGCTGCTGCAACTCGAATCGCGACAAAATCTTCAGCGCGAGAGCAGCTCCGGTACGATGCATCAACGCAGCCAGGAAGGCGCTTTCGACATGTTTGCGGCGCTCGCGCGCAATTTCCTTGGCCCACAGACCCGCAAGCCAGGCTTCGCGCCACAACTCTTCGGATTCCGGTTCGTGGCCGGGCGCGGAGAACACTTCGCCGCGCAGCATCACGGCCATCGCGATGTTGCGCACTTCCGCGACGCCGAGCCATGACACCGCCTGCTGCAGCGACACGATGGCCGTCCGCGGCCGAAGCACCGGCGAATTCGCGACTCTCATGATCTCGCCCGCGAGCGCCGGGTCGGATTGAATCAAGCGCGCCAATTGGCTGGCGTCGGTCGCCTGCTGCGCTGTGAGCTGTGCGAGCTGCGCGCAGATTCGCGGCAGCGGCGCGATGCTCTGCGGACCGGCGAGCGACTCGCCCAAATAGTCGCGCGCCGCTTGGGAGTTAAGGGCGGAGAGAATGACAACCGGTTCGGGACTCAACTGATCACCCCTATAGCTGGCGCGTACCTTTAGATCGGCAAGCGGCGGGGATGCTTGAGGCGCTTATCGAGTTGGAGGAACCGGAATAAGTTAAATGAAGGCCTTTTCCAAAGCTTGCCCTAAATCCTGAATCAGGTCCTCGACCTCCTCCAGCCCGATGGACAGGCGCACGCTGCCGCGGGTAATCCGCGAGGCGCCACGCTGCTCCGGGGTGTATTCGCCGCCGGCCAGCAATTGCGGCGGCATGACCAAGGACTCGGCAGAACCCACGCTGGCTGAAATGGAAAACAGCTGCAAGGACTCCGCAAACCGTCCGCCTTCCTCGAAACCGCCGTTCAATTCGAAGGTGACGACAGTCCCGAAATCGCTCATTTGCCGTCGTGCCAACGAATGCTGCGGATGAGTGTCGAGGCCCGGGTAGAAAACGTGTTTTACGCCGGGATGGCCGATCAAGAACAGGCTGACCGCGAGCGCGTTGGCACACTGACGTTCATAGCGCAAGAAATAAGTGCGCATACCGCGCTGAATCAGAAATGCTGCGTGCGGGTCCAGGGTCGGGCCCATCGACACGATGTCCTTGCGCATCGCTGCGATCAATTCCCCGCGGGCAATAATGGCGCCGCCCATGACATCGCCGTGGCCGGATGCGTACTTCGTCAGGCTGTGCAGGAAAATGTCGATGTCGTAGCCGCCATGGTTGTGAAAGCCGGCGAAGGTATTGTCGAGCACCGTCAGGGCGCCCGCTCGCCGCGCATGGGTCGTCAGGTGTTCGATGTCGGCGATCTTCGTCAGCGGATTGGTGGGACTTTCGAACATAACCAACCGCGTGGCCTTATCGCGTAGCACGCGCTCGATGCCTGCGAGGTCCTCGATCGACAGCAAAGTATGAGCGACGCCGTACTTCGCGAGAAGGTGCTGCACGATGTAACGCGTCGGGCCGTACGACTCGACGAAGGCGAGAATGTGATCGCCCTGCTTGCACAAGGACAGCAGACTCGCGGCGATGGTCGCGACCCCGGATGCCGTCAACAGGCAATCCTCCCTGCCTTGCAGCTGGGCGAGCAGCAGCTGCAACTGCTTCAACGTCGGGTTGGACGTGCGCGAATAGAAGAATCCCTCTCGATCGCCGCGCAGGTAGCGCATGGTCTCGCCGGTATCGTCGAACGAGAATTTCACGGATTGGTATATCGGCGCCACCAGCGGGCGATTGTCCGGCGCGACCGGGACCGCGGGAGGATGATTTACCAGCGTATTTTTCTTCATTGGCCCTTCGCTCAGTTGCTCAAGTTACTGGTGCGCTTGATGAACCCCGCAACGCTGTCGTGCAACGCCTTCAGCGATGAGTCCTTGGCGTAAACCATGTGCCCCGAGTCATAGAACTTGTACTCGATATTCGACTGCAGGTTTTGCGGCATCGGCAAGTGATGCATCTCGTACACACCTTGATAAAACGGTGTTGCGAGATCGAAGTAGCCGGCGTGCAATTGAATCTTCAAATTCGGGTTGATCTTCATTGCGTTGGCCAGGTCGGGCATTACGTTCGATCCCTGACGTGAGGTTCCAGGCTGGCTCTGCCCGGGTTGCTGGTGCTGGAAATTCCACGTTTTGAAAGTCGGGATGCTGGGCTTGAATGCCTTACCCTCGCCATAGTGCAAATCCTTGCGCACATATTCGTTCAATGCGGAAACATAGGCCGAACTTAGCGCTGTGGCCTGCGGGTCGTAGTCGGCACGCTGCGCCAAGGGGTCGATCTCAGGCCCTGAAAACCGGGTGTCGAGACGGCCCGCCGTCATGCCGTCATTGCCAAGCAGATTCTGGCGAAATTCACCGCCATCGATGCGCAGATCCGCCTTGAGAATGTAGTCGACGGAGAGCCCGGTGTATTGGTGAAGCTTCTCAGCTATGGCGCCCCGCTCCGCCACGCTCAAATCGGATCCGGCGGCCAGGGCGCGCCCGTAATCGCCCATGGAGAATTGTTCGACCTCGGTCAGCAAGGTCTCGAGGTCCTTGTGTTCTCCAGGAAGTTTCTTGTGATACCAGGCGGTAGCAGCATAGGTCGGCAGCACCGTTTGATACGGAAGATCGATTCCCGGATTGCCGGTCGGGCGATCCGGGCTCAAATCGAAGTTCAGGATTTGCGAGAGCAGAATCACGCCGTTGAAATCGATTCCGCGATCGGCTTCCAACTGATTGATCAACACCGCCGAGCGCGGTGTGCCATAGCTTTCGCCGAACAGGTACTTGGGCGAATTCCAGCGGCCGTATTTCGACAGGAACTGCGATATGAAATCGGCAAAGGCATAGGCGTCCTGGTCGACCCCGTAGAACGCCTTCTCCTTGTCCTTCCCCGCGATGCGGCTGAAGCCGGCGCCGGGCGCGTCGATGAAAACGAGATCCGTGGCATCGAGCAGGCTGGACGCATTGTTGACCAGCGAGTAAGGCGCCGCCGGCGTGTGTGCGTCGGTTGCCGTGACAATGCGGCGCGGACCGAAGGCGCCCATGTGCAGCCAGAGCGTCGCGGAACCCGGGCCGCCGTTGTACACGAATGTCACCGGCCGAGATCCGCCGCCGTTCTTGAAATAAGCAACATAGAAAATCGAGGCTTCGGCCGTTGGATTCTTGCCCTCTCCACCGTCCTCAGCTGCAGATGCGCCTCCCTTGTCGGACTTGGGATCGCGCGGCACGTCGTCCCAATCCTTCGGATGCACGACCAAGGTTCCGGCGATGCCTTGATAGGCGATGGTCTGCCCACCGATGCTGACCGTGCCGTTGCTGATGGTCGACTCAGGCTTGAAGGGCTCGAACTTGCCGTCTGTCTTTTCCGATGCGTTCTCGGGTTTCTTGTCCGGCGAGTCCGGCGCGGCCTGCGCTGCGAGCAAACACGCCGAAGCGGTCAATGCCATTGCCAACCCCAATGCCCGTCTTCTGAAACCTCTCATGACTTCCTCCGTTACCGCTAATGATGTTGATCGAGCTCAAACCATTGACGTAGAGCCGTAATCCCGGCCGCTACATGCTTGTGTCCGAACCCCACCCGCAGGCAGTTCTCGGGAACCGGCCCGAGTTCGGAGCGGTAAAGGCTCGACGGCAGTAAAAGCACGCCGGATTCCTCGACCAGCCGGCGTGTGAATTCTTCGACTCCTTCCGCGCCTTTGTAACGGATGAAGCCCACACAACCGCCATCCGGCTCGCGCCAATCGAATAGGTGCGTGTAATCGGCGAAGAACGAGTTCAATAGCGCGATATTGTGACGCACGATTTTGCGATTCTTCGCCAATATCGTCTCCCGCGCCTTGAGGGCAATTCGCGCCAGCACCTCCGAAGGCGCAGAATTGCAAATCGACAGAAAATGCTTGAATCGTTCGAATCGCACCAGCATTGCGCGGTCCTTGCAAGCCAACCAGCCGATCCTAAGCCCTGCTAGTCCGTAGGCCTTCGACATGACGTTGAGCGAAATACCGCGCTCGTAGGCATCCACCGCCTGGGTGAGACGCAGGCTCGGATCACGCTCGATCAACCGATAGACCTCGTCGCTGAACAGCCAAATACCGCGACTGCGGCATATCTCGACGATGGCGTCCAAAGTAGCGCGCGGAATGATCTTGCCGGTGGGGTTGTTCGGGAAATTGATCGAGATCAACTTGGTATTCGGCCGCAGTGCCGCGCGCAGCAGGTCGAGATCGAGCTTCCAGCGGCGCTCGATATCGAGCGGCACTCCACTGACCTCGCAGATGCTGAGCGGTACCGTTTCGGCGGCCTGATAGTTCGGCGTGATGACGATGGCATGATCGTTCGCGCTGAGCAGCACCTGCATCGCAACATAGATCGCCTCCTCGGCGCCGGCAAAGCAAAGCAGGTGTTCCGGTCGAACCGTATCGTAGGTATTTGCAATCTCGGCGCGCAAGCTGAGCGATCCGAACGTCTCCGTGTAGCCGAGGCCGAGACCCTCGAACTCCGCGCGATCCTCCGCGGTCCCGAGGGCGAGAAGCTCGGCAAGCCCCATGGTCTCGCCGTCCGAGCCGGCCAAATTGTACTTCGCGGCAAATTCCCACTTCGAAAAGTAGACCTCAAGCGCGAAATCTTTCATCGTTGCAGTTTCTCAGACATCGCCGCCGATCATTCGCACTTCCAACTGCGGGTACGCTATGCCGATGCGACGGTGGCGGAGTTGCTCGACCAACGACACATTCAGTTCGCCTGCAATGGCGCCGTAGTCCGCGACTTGAACCCACGGTTTGATGATGATTTGCACCGCGGAATCAGTAAGTGCGGCAACGTGCACCACGGGCTTGGGGTCGGCAAGTACGCGCGGATTGGCCCGGACCAGTTCGCCGATGGCGCCGAGCACGACGGCAAGATCCGATTCGTAGGCGATGCCGACCCGAATCTCGGCCTGGCGGATTCGCCCGTAGTTATGCAGGATCTCACCCACCACCTTGCGGTTGGGCACGATGACTCGTGATCGGTCGGCATGGGTCAACGCGGTGTTGAAGAGCGTAATGGCTTCTACCTGGCCCTCGACGCCCGCGATGGAAATGTATTCGCCGACTCGATAGGGCTTGGTAAAAATAATCGTCAAGCCGGCGACCATGTTGCTCAACACGCCCTGAGTTGCCAGAGCGATGCCGGCGCCGGCGACGCCCAGTCCGGCAATCAGCGGCAATAGTTCAACCCCAAGGTTCTGCAACGCCAAGACTACGAATAGTCCGATCACGAACAGGCGCGTCACGCGGCTGAGCAGTTGCCGGACCGGGGGCTCAAGGACCAGCCGGTTAAGGCCTCGATCCGTCACTCGAGCGACCCAGCTGGCGACGAATAGTCCAACGATCAAAATCAACAGCGCGACCAGCAGTTTCGGTCCGAAGCGAACAGCAAGATCGATCAGTGTGTCCTTGGCCTGCGCCAGCGGGTCGAGCCCGTTTCTCATTGAATTCCTCCCCAAGCCGTTCGCATCTATTAGACCGTGGCTTTGTCGAGCCTCGCCGCCCGCGCCATCCACCAGCTCACGGCGACGATCATGAATGTCACCACCGTAATGGTGATGGTGGCGAGCACATTGATTTCCGGACTGACGCCCAAGCGCACTTTCGAGAACACCACCATGGGCAGGGTGCTGCTGCCCGGTCCCGAGGTGAAGCTCGAAATCACCAGGTCATCCCACGACAGAGTGAAGGCCAGCAGCCAACCCGACAAGATGGCCGGGAAAATGATCGGCAGCGTGATGACGAAAAATACCTTGAGCGGCCGTGCACCCAAGTCCATCGCTGCTTCCTCAAGCGCCGTATCGAAGGTCGACAGGCGCGAATTCACGATCACGGTCACGTAGGCCATGGAGAACGTCATGTGCCCGATGGTCATGGTGGTGATGCCGCGCCCCGCGGGCCAGCCGATCAATTGTTCCAGAGCGACGAACAGCAACAACAGCGACAAGCCGGTGATGACCTCGGGCATGACCAGCGGCGCGGTGGTCATGGCGTTGAGCGTAAAGCGGCCCCTGAATTGGTGGAATCGCGCCAAGCCGAATCCGGCCAAGGTGCCGAGGATCACTGACCCTGAGGCATTGATGACGGCGACTTTCAGCGAAATCCAGGCGGCGTCGAGTATCTCGTCGTTGTTGAGCAGGGAGTAGTACCACTTCAGGGTCGGCGAATTGGCCGAATCCCATACCGTCACCAGCTTGGAAGCATTGAATGAGAACACCACCATCGACAGGATGGGGATGTACAGGAACGCAAAACCGAAGCCCAGACACGTCAGTATGAAGTACGAGCTCTTGTAGTTCATCGAGCGCCCGCCGTTTCGCGCGCCTGCACGCTCTGGTACCACATCATGAAGGGCACCAGGAGAATCAGCAGCAAGATCGCCACTGCGCTTGCCACAGGCCAGGCGCGGTTCGAGAAGAATTCATCCCACAGTACACGGCCGATCATCAACGCATTCGGACCGCCCAATAACGCCGGGATGACGAACTCGCCCACCGCCGGAATGAATACCAGCATGGAGCCCGCCAAGATTCCGTTGCGCGAAAGCGGCAGCGTTATCTTGTAGAACGCCTGCCAGGGCCGGCACCCCAGGTCTTCTGCCGCCTCGAGCAATTGCCAGTCCATTTTTTCGAGATTGGCATACAGCGGCAGAATGAAGAACGGCAGGTAGGAATACACAATGCCCACGTACATAGCGAAGGGCGTGTACAGCATGGTCAGGGGCTCATGGATGACCCCGAGCGACATCAGGACATTATTGATCACGCCATTGGCCTTCAACAGCCCGATCCAGGCATACACCCGCAGCAGCA
>JBDUEQ010000055.1:0-6438 GCA_040002315.1 Gammaproteobacteria bacterium | reverse complement strand
GCTGCTCGAGTTCGTCATGCAACAGTTCTATATGAAGGTGTTTTTCGGCGGCACGGTGGAACAGCGTTACAAACAGCTCGCGCGGCTCAAGCTGTCTCTGATCCACGGCTGCCGCACGTGCAACAAGCAGAACGTGCCCGGTGCTCTCGAGGCGGGGTTCACGCAGGCGCAGATCGATGCGCTCATCGACGGCAACATCGGCGTGTTTGCGCCCGCCGAACGGGCGGTGATCGAATATGCTGAACAGATCGCACTCTCGAACATGGACGGCCGGATGTCCCCCGCGTTGTTCGAGCGGTTGCGCGAAAGCTTCTCGGAAGCGCAGATCCTGGAGCTCGGCACGGCAATGGCCGTAATCTCCGGTATGGCGAAACTATCCTTCGTGCTGGGCCTGGTCGAGCGCGAGAGCTACTGTCCGTTCGCGTGTGACGCGAACTCGGCTGCAGCGGCCTAGCGTCAGCGCCCCGGCACTCGAAAATAATCGGGAATACCGCCAGGCCAATCCTCGCCCCAATTCTGCCGACCACCGTCCACCGTCAGGACTTCGCCGGTGATGAATTTTCCGGTCGGTGCGCTGAGGTAGACGACGGATTGCGCGATGTCCATGACGTCGCCCATGCGCTTCATGGGATTGGAGACCGCAAAGTCTTCCGCGGCTTGGCGCGGATAGACATTGAGGCCCTCGGTGGCGATCGATCCCGGCGCCACACAATTGACGCGAATGTCGAGCGGCGCCCACTCCACCGACAGGGTCTTGCTCAAGTAGATGACGCCGGCGCGCGCCGCTGCGGTGTGTGCGACCTGGGGCATGCCGCGCGACACGACGGCGACGATGTTCACGATCGAGCCGCCCCGCCCATGTTTGCGCCACTGCTGCGCCGCGCTCTGCATCATATGCCAGGTACCGTTCAAGTTCGTGTCGATGACGGCGTTCCATCCCTTGACGCTGAAATCGATGGCGGCTTGCGGAAACTGGCCGCCCGCGCTATTCACCAGCACATCCACCTGGCCAAATCGTTTCCAGGTCTCGGCGATCATCGCGTCGACCTGTTCCGGCTCGCGGATGGTCATGGCCTGGGTCATGATTTTTTTTCCCAGATGCTTCTCAATGCCCGCGGCCGTCTCTTCGAGCTTGTCGGCACGGCGGCCGCAAATAGCCACCTCTGCCCCGAGCCGGGTCAGCACATAGGCGATGGCTCGCCCCATGCCGCTGCCGCCGCCCGAGACCAGGCAGACTTGACCCGCCAGCGCGTCGTCACGGAATGACAGCGGCGAGGAGACCAGATCGTCATCGGTCATGCCCCATTGTTTGGGCGGATCTAACGGCAGGCGTATGCTCATTTTCTTGGAATGCCCGACAGGTGGTGCGCGCGATTGTTTTTGGAGTATAGGCAGCAGGCCCCAAAAAAGAAACAGTCCTGACTGTTTTTTTTGACCCTGTGGCGTGATACTGTGAACTTAACTTTGCCGTGAGCGAGACAATGGCTGGCAATAATAGCGAAGATCTCTCCCGGCTCCGCATTTCGGTCACTACCATGGGCGACTTATTGCTGAGCGCCGCCGACCGCTATCCCGATACGTTGGCGCTGGTATTTCCCGATTCACAGTATTCCTACCGCGAACTTGCCGCGCGCGCCGTGCTGCGGGCTCGCAGTTTGCAGGCGCTTGGGGTAAAACCCCGCGACCGCGTCGGCATCTTGATGCACACCTGTCCGGCGTTCGTGGAGATTTTCTTTGCCGCCGCGCTGTGCGGCGCCGTGGTCGTGCCCATCAACGCCCGCTACCGCCCTTCAGAACTCGCCTACGTCATTGAAAACGGCGACATCGCCACACTTGTCACCACCGACGCCGTTGCCGAGCAAGTGAGTTTCGTCGAACGACTGTCGAGCGCCCTGCCCGGTCTCGCCTCGCAAACCGACCCGCGGCGGCTGACGCTTGGCGCCGCACCGGCTCTGCGCAACGTGGTGCTGATGGGCAGCACGACCGCACCGGGCTTTCTGCCGCAAAGCGACTTTGACGCCCTCGCCGAGACCTCGCCGGAGCGTTCTGTGCACATCGCGCGCCTCGGCGTTCGGGTGCGCGACGTGGGTCTCATGCTCTATACCTCGGGGACCACCGCGAATCCCAAAGGCTGTCTCATCACCCACGAGGCGCAGGTCCGCAATTCCATCGCTCTCGGACGCCATCGGTACGGTCTCACCCACGAGGATCGCTTCTGGTCGCCGTTGCCCATGTTCCACATCGCCTCGGTACTCCCCATGCTCGCCATCTTCGATGTCGGCGGCACCTATCTGACCATGGGCTACTTCGACGCGGGGGTCGCGCTCGACATGCTCGAACGCCATCAGGTGACGGCAACCTATCCTTGCTTCGTCACCATCATGCAGGGGCTCATTTATCATCCGAATTTCGCGCGCACCGACCTGTCGCGCATCAAGCTGATGAATTCCAATTTTGCCGTGCAACCGCCGGGAGTCGCGGAATCCATCATGAAGGCCATGCCGAACGCCCTGCAGGTGGGCAGTTTCGGCATGACCGAAACCGCGGGCACCGTGTGCACCGGATCGCCGGACGAAATTGAATCGCTGCGCATCACGCGGCTCGGCAAACCACTGCCCGGCCTCGAAGTGCGCATCGTCGCGCAGGATTCGGGCGTGGAGGTTGAGGTTGGCGAACACGGCGAAGTGCTGGTGCGCGGCTACAGCTTGCTGGAGGGCTATCACAAGGATCCGGAGAAGACCGCACAGGCCATCGATCGCGACGGCTGGTTCCACACCGGAGACATCGGCTCCCTCGACGAGCATGGCAGCATCATGTTCCATGGGCGCTACAAGGACATGTTGAAGGTCGGCGGCGAGAATGTGGCCGCCGCAGAAATCGAGGCCCTGCTCGGGCGCCACCCGGCGGTGAAGCTCGCCCAGGTCGTTGGAATCCCGGACGCCAAGTACGCCGAAGTCCCTGCGGCATTCGTCGAACTCAAGCCCGGCAGCACCGCGAGCGAGGCGGACCTGGTGAGCTTCTGCAAGGGCGAGGTGGCCGCTTTCAAAGTGCCGCGCGTCGTGCGCTTTGTCGCTGAATGGCCGATGTCGTCGAGCAAAATTCAAAAATTCCGGCTGCGCCAGTCGCTGATAGCGGAACTGGGGCTTGCGTAAGCCCGTGCCCACCGTACTGCCGCACTTCGGACCCATAGTTCAGAACGCCTTTGTCGTGCGCGACATCGACAGCGCGGTCAACTACTGGTCGACGAACATCGGCGTCGGCCCCTTCTATCTGCTCGACCACATTCAATACGGAGATGTGTATTTTCGCGGCGCGCCGCTGAAGTTCGACATGTCGGTCGCCATCGCGCAGTGGGGCGACGTTCAAATCGAGCTGATCCAGCAGCACGACATGGCGGCATCGATCTACTCGGAATTTCTCAACCGCCACGGTGAAGGGCTGCAGCATCTGGGAGTCATGACGACATCGCTCGACGAGCACCTCGCCCGTTTGGCACCGCTGGGAATCGAACCCGTGCAATGGGGAGCGACGGCCAACGGCATGCGATTTGCGTATCTGAATACGGACCGGCAGGCCGGTGGCATGATCGAACTGATCGAGACCGGCCCCGCCGTCGAAGCTTTTTTTGCCAAGATACGCAAGGCCGCCGCCGGTTGGGACGGCAGTCGGCCGCTGCGTCGCCTGTAAAAATAGACGTGCATATCGGCACCCTCAAGCCGGTCCAGATTGCCTACCACGTACCCGACCCGGAGCGGGCCGCCCGCGGCTTTGCAAATTCGTTCGGCTGGGGCCCGTTCTTTCTGCTCGAGCACATCGCCCTGTCGCGCTGCCTGTACCGCGGCGCGCCGGCCTCGTTCGATCACAGCTCGGCGTACGGCCAGGCGGGAGATATCATGATAGAACTCATCACCCAGCACGACGAGGCGCCGTCGGTGCTGCGCGATCGGTATGCGCGCGATGAAGTCGGTGTGCATCACGTCGCGCACTTCGTACCCGATTTGCACGACGCCCTGAATGAGGCGCGCGCGGCGGGAAGGGAAATCGCGCTCGACGCGTGCACGGCCACCGGCACGAGTTTCGCGATGCTCGACACGTCGCTCGAACTAGGCCATATGCTGGAACTCTACGAGCCTGCGGGCGATCTGTTGAAATTCTACCGCTATGTGCGCCGGGCCGCGCAAGGCTGGGACGGCGCGGAGCCGCTGCGCCGACTTCGTGCCTGACGGCACCGAATAATTATTCATTTGTTTCAAGGATTCAACATGGGACGCATCAAGGGCAAAGTCGCGGTGATACTGGGTGCCGCCGGCGAAGGCAACATGGGCCAGACCATAGCGCGGCGCTTCGCCGCGGAAGGTGCGCGGGTGGTCGTCGCCGGCCGCACGGGCACGAAACTCAAGTCGCTGGCCGAAGAGCTTGGCGGAGATCACTGCGTTTGCGACATCACGCGCAGCGCCGAGGTCGCAGCCCTCGCCCGCTTCGCAGCGGAACGCTTCGGCCGCCTCGACATCGCCGTCAATTGCACCGGCTGGGCTCCCATGACCAAGTTGCTCGAAGTCAAGGAGGACGAACTCGACAAGCTGTGCGCCCTGCAATTCAAGGGGGTGTATTTTTTTCTGCAGAGCATGGTGGCGCAAATGGCGGCCGGCGGCGGTGGATCGATCATTCAAATGTCATCTGCATCGGCGTATGCCCTGCTCTACAATCACGCCGCCTACATCGCGACCAAATCCGCGGGCGATGCGTTGGTGCGCTGCTTCGCGAACGAGTTCGGCAGCAAGGGTGTGCGCGTCAATTCCATCGCGCCGGGACTCACCGGCAGCCCGATGACGGCCCACGAAATGGCGCTCCCTGGATTGCGGGAAGCCTTTGTGAAGGAATATCCGCTGGGCAGGATCGGCACAGCGGAGGACATCGCCAACGCCGCGCTCTGGCTCGCCGGCGACGAGAGCTTCCTGACGGGGCAAGTGCTGCAGATCAACGGCGGCCTGACCCTGCGCCGCAATCCGACGCCGCGCGAGATCAACTCCAGTCTCAAGGGCGCAGCGGCCCCGGAAAAAAACAGTCAGCCCTGATTGTTTTGTAGACCCCTCGCTGTTACGATCGGGCTTGGCGGGGCGACGGAGTTTCACATGTCGGTCAATTACAAAGTCGAATGGCCCATGAGCTTGCACGCTCCCGCCGACTCGCTGGAAGCGAAGCAGCCCGCCGTCGACAACGGACTCGACGTGCCTGATCCGGCGCGCTACTCCTCCGCCGACTACATGAAAAAGGAATGGCAGCACCTGTGGCCGCGCGTCTGGCTGCTGGCGGGCGTCACTCCCGACCTGCCGGAATCCGGCGACTACCAAGTGTTCGAGATCGGCCACGAGGAAATCCTGCTGGTGCGGCAGGACGATGCGTCGATCAAAGCCTTCTACAACGTGTGTCCGCATCGCGGCAATCGCATTTCGCTCAATGACCGCGGCAGCGTCGCCAAATTCACCTGTGCGTTTCACGGCTGGCAATTCGCCTGCAACGGCAAGCTGGAGAAAATCACCGACGAGGCCACCTTCGATCCGCGCGTGATTGCGCATCGGCCTTCCTTAAGCGAAGTGCGCTGCGACATCATCGGCGGACTCATTTTCATCAATATGGACGGCAAGGCGCCGCCGCTGCGCGAATGGATCGGTTTGCCGCCGGGCTATATCGAAAACTACGAGATCGACAAGATGAACGTGGTGCGCCATGTGCGCAGCGAATGGCGCGCGAACTGGAAAACCGGCATCGATGCTTTCTACGAGACCTACCATCTGCCGTTCATTCATCCGCAGACCCAGGGCGTGATGGAGGATTTCAGCCAATACGATCTGTATCCGAATGGCTTCAGCCGAATGATCGTGCCCATCGGCGTCAAATCGCACCGCGTGAGCGACCAGGTCAGTGTCGATCCGTACCAGCAATACATGATGAAGGAAGCCGGCATCGACCCGGCGACATACAGCGGCACGGCAAGCGCTGTTCGCGAGGCCATACAGCAGGCCAAGCGCGTGCGCGGCAAGCGCTTCGGGCTCGACTACTACGACAAACTCACGGACGCCCAGCTCACCGACAGCTGGGCCACCGGATATTTTCCAAACGTACAGATCGGCATGCATCCGGAGGGCGTGTTCATCATGCGCTTCCTGCCGCATGCCACGGACCCGGAGCGCTTCTACTACGACAACATGACGTTGTTCCGTTACGTCGACGATCCCGGCTACAGCGTGCCCGGCTGGATGGGCCTGCCCGACGGCATGGACGTGACCGGCGCCACGCGTCCGGACATCGAGCGCATCGCGGTTGACGTGCGGCCGAACTTGGGCGAGGTTCTCGATCAGGACGTGGAACTGGTCGCCGCCGTGCAGCGCGGCTCGAAGTCACGCGGTTTCCGCGGACCGCTATGGTCCGATCAGGAAC
>JBDUEQ010000054.1:0-22314 GCA_040002315.1 Gammaproteobacteria bacterium | reverse complement strand
TCGGCCGCCGCGGCTTCGGCCGTCCCCGGTACGGCGCCGCAGCTGCTCAGCAATCTCGTCAGCGTCTCTCCCTCCGTTCAGGAAGCGGTTGGTTCGCGCTTTAACCTGGCCCCGACCATCGACATTTACTCCAGTGCGCAAGGCCGCGACATGGGCGGCATTTCGCAAGATATACGACGACTGGTGGTGGAGCTGAAGCCGCACTTACCGCGCGGCATGAGCGTCGACATTCGCGGCCAAACGGAAACTATGAAATCCTCCTTCGTCGAATTAGGGCTGGGCCTGGTAATGGCGGTGGTCATGGTGTACTTGTTGATCGTCGTCAATTTCCAGTCCTGGGTGGACGCCTTCATTATCATCACGGCGCTGCCGGCCGCCCTCGCCGGAATCTGCTGGATGCTGTTTCTGACCGGAACGACGTTGAGTGTCCCGGCGCTGACCGGCGCCATCATGACCATGGGAGTCGCCACCGCCAACAGCATTCTGGTGATTTCTTTTGCACGTCAGCGCATGGGGGAGGGGCTGGATCCGCTCAAGGCTGTCCTCGATGCGGGGGCGACGCGCATACGCCCGGTCCTGATGACGGCGTTGGCGATGATCATCGGGATGATTCCCATGGCCTTAGGTTTAGGCGAAGGGTCAGAACAAAATGCGCCGCTGGGCCGGGCCGTGATCGGCGGACTGTTGTTTGCCACGGTTTCCACCCTGTTCTTCGTGCCCGTGATATTTGCCGGCACTCATGGCCGCCTCGAACGGCGACGCGAACGCCGTTCGAACGCGGCGGACGCGCTCGCCGAAGGAAGCACCTGATATGTCGGATAATGCAAGAGCCACGGTGTTGAGACGCACCAAATTCATCGTAGGAGGAATCGTCGGCGCCCTGTTGATCGGCGCCGTAATCGTGCTCGTGCTGCGCAGCTTTCAGGCCAGCGCTTTGGAGACATCAACGGTGCTGCATGCAAAAAAGTATGTAACGACCATCACTCCGAAAGCGGGCGGTGACGGGCAACCGCTGACCTTGCCGGGGACGCTTCAAGGAGTGATCGAATCGACGGTGTATGCACGCAGCAACGGCTACGTCGTGCGTTGGGTCAAGGACATCGGTAGCTCGGTAAAGAAAGGAGAATTGCTGGCCGAAATAGCCGCGCCCGAGATCGACCAGGAATTGTCCCAGTCGGTTTCCTTGGCGAAGCAGGCCGCGGCCAGTGCGGGTTTGGCGAAAAGCACCGCCGATCGATGGGCTGCGCTGCGCGAAAAGGACGCAGTGACGCAACAGGACTTGGACGAGCGCTTGAGCGCCTACCATCAGGCGGCGGCCAATCTTGCTGCGGCTGATGCCAATGTCGGGCGACTGCAAAAGCTGCGGGGCTTCAACCAGGTTGTCGCGCCCTTTGACGGCGTGGTGACCCGGCGTAATGTCGATGTCGGCGATCTTGTCGACGCCGGCAATGGTGGAACGGGGCGCGCGCTGTTCGCCGTAGCGCAGGTCGACCCGCTGCGCCTGTACGTCTATGTGCCGCAGGTATACGCGCAGCAAATCAACATCGGCGATGTAGTTACCGTCACCTTGGCGGAACGCGCCGGTCGGCAATTTCGCGGCAGCGTGGCGCGCACCGCGCGCGCCATCGACACCGCCACTCGCACCATGCAAGTGGAGATACAGGTACCGAATCCCACGGGCACCCTCATCGCGGGTTCCTATGTGCAGGTGACGCTGCCGATCAATGTGGACAAGGAAGCCTTGGTGGTGCCCACCAATGTCCTGCTGTTTAGGCCCGAAGGGACCCACGTCGCGCTGGTCGACTCCGGTGGCCGAGTGCATTTGGCGTTAGTGAAGCTGGGCACGGACTTCGGCACCAGCGTGGAAGTGCTGCGAGGCCTCAGCGCAGGCGATCGCATCGTATTGAACCCTGCAGACTCGCTCGCCGACGGCGATGTGGTGAGCCTGCCCGCGGCTTCGAGCAAGGGCGACTAGGTGGGGAGCGCCACAAAGCCGCGCGGGGTCCTTCGCTGGGCAAGGGCGCCTTGGTGGGGAGCGCTTGCGGTTGCCGCGGGTTGCGCAGTTGGCCCCGATTACCACAAGCCCGAGGTAGAGGTGCCAACTGCCTGGCATCCTGAGCCGCCCTGGCATGCGGCGGCGCCGAACGATGCGGCGCTGAAGGGCGATTGGTGGCGACTGTTTAAGGACGACGCTTTGTACCCGCTGGTCGAGCGGTCACTCGCCGGCAATCAGCAGTTACGAGTCGCTGCTCTGAGGCTCGAACAAGCGCGCGATCAGGTGAGCGTCGCCCGCGCGGATTTATATCCTGGGGTCGGTCTGTCCAGCATCGCCGCTCGCGCCAAGACCTCGGCGAACCGCCCGCTCAGCCAGTATGGGCAATCGAACCAATCCACGGTGCAGAATAATTTCGAGGTGGGTGGCACCGTCAATTACGAAGCCGACCTGTTCGGCAGGGTACGCCGCGAAGTAGAAGGCGCGCGCGCCTCGGCGCAGCAGGCCGAAGCGGATTTTCAGAACACGCGCCTGATCTTGACGGCACAACTTGTCAGCGACTATTTCGCGCTGCGCGAGCTCGACGCGGAAATCGCCGTGGTGCGGCACAGCTTGGATTTGCAGCGCGAGGCCCTGGGCTTCATCTCATCGCGCCACGATTTGGGATTCGCCACGGGCCTCGACTTGGCGCAGCAGCAGACCTTGGTGGATTCCAGCGCCACCCAGCTGGAACTTCTGCTCAATCAGCGGGCGCAATTCGAGCACGCCATTGCCACGCTGGTGGGCAGCCCGGCGCCAAGCTTTGCGCTCGCCGCGGCGCCCGCGGTCGCGTCGCTGCCGGAGATCCCGTTGGGGTTGCCGTCCGACCTATTGCAGCGCCGTCCGGATGTAGCCTCGGCAGAGCGTTCCATGGCCGCCGCTAACGCACGCATTGGCGTGGCCCGCGCCGCCTACTACCCCAACATCGTCCTCGGCACGGGCTTCGGCGAGCCGAACGCGGGATGGCAGAGCAATGCATTGGCCACCCTGTTCGATGCGCCCAGCCGCCTCTGGTCAATTGGCCTGTCCGCAACGCAGACGCTGTTCGATGCCGGGAAGACCCGAGCGAATGTGCGCATCGCGACGGCAGACTATGACGCGGCGGTGGCCACCTACCGGCAGACGGTGCTGACCGCCATGGAAGAGGTGGAAAATGGAATAACTGGCTTAGCCTCGCTGGACAGGGCAACGACCCGGGCTGATGCCAGCGTCAAGAGTGCCCAGGACGCCTTCGACATTGCGACCACGCGCTACAAGGGTGGGGTGGATACGTATCTCGAGATGATCACGGCGCAGCAGACGTTGCTGGGCAATCAGCGGCAGGCCGTGCAGGTGCATGGCCAACAATTCGCCACGGCGGTATACCTGGTAAAGGCCCTCGGCGGCAGCTGGAATGAGAACCCCGGCAGGCTTGCGCGAACCAAAGACTAAACAGTCGGTATTTGCGGCCTCGACGGCTGCGGCGTCTTTGACAGGGATTCGATCGGGACCGGCGGCGACATGGAATTTGATTGCACGAAGTCAACTCCCAGTGCCGTCAGCCACTCCTGCTCCGCTGTGCTGTCGGTGCGCTTGGCCACGGTGTGCATGCCGAGCACGCGTGCCATTTGCACGACGGCAGTAATGGCTGCTTGAGACAGCTTATCGGTGCGCATCTTCGCCGTAATCTCCGGCGCGAGCTTGACGTAGCGGACTCCGGGCAGACGCAGCAGTGCGAAGCATTCAGTCTTCAACGCGAAATCGTCGAGTACCATTGGGCAACCCAGCCGATGCAAGGCCGCGGCAACCTCTGTCATCTTATCGGCCAGCTTGACCGCGGTCGCGGTATCGACTTCAAAGGCGATCATTCCCGTCGGCAGATGCGATTTCGCCAAGCACAGCCCGACAAATTTGATGAAATGCTCGTCGTGCAGGGCGGTGGTGGTGAGATTGACGGAAAACTGGACGGCGGAGGATTTCCAGACATCCGGGTGATGCACCAAGAATCCGATGAGCTCGGTGATGACGCGGCGATCGATCATGGAGCCGAGGCCATTCTCGACGGCGGCCTTCAACATGGCATGCGGGGCCGCATTGGGCGCCACATCGGACTTTGAGCGCAGCAGCACTTCGTAACGCTTGAGTTGGCTGCCCTTCGTCAGCGGCATCAGCCGCTGTACGTGCAGCGTGATAGGACTGCGGCGCAATGCCGCGTGCAGGCGGTCGATTTCCGGCGTCACTGCAGCCTGGGGACGCATGCTGCCCATATCCGGACGGCTCGGCGCCTGGGGCGCTGCAGGGGGGCTACGCGGCGCTACCGGTAATGGGGTCCTTGCAGCGGCGGGGCCCTCATCCACCAGCGTGAGGGGAGAAGTCGTTTTGGCTCGCGCCGCCGCCGGTGGGGGCAGCATATCTGGCCGCATCTGCGCAAAATCCTCGAGCGCGCGTTGCAGTTTCGGTGTAATTACCTTGAGTGCGCCGCGAGCGTCTTGTTTAACCACCCGAGCGTCCATGACGATCATGATTGCTCCGACCATGGCGCGCTGGCCGCTGACCGCGCGCAGCAGCACGGCGGAACGCGAGTCGCCCAAATCGTATACCTGCACCGGAGGTGCGGCGGGGTCGGCGAAGGCTTCGATGGCTTCGCGGACCGCGTTATGTTCGTCGGGGCCCATGGAGCTTTCGCTCAACCACAGCACGTCGCCGCGCTCATCATGCAGGGAGACGGCGTAGACGCGCGCGGGCTCAACGGCGGCGCGCACCTTCTGGCAGACGGCGTCGTAATCGACGAGCGGACTGTCCTTCGCGCTGTAGGGTTTGCCGTGCTCCATTTGATCCGCTGCTTGGGGTTTGAGCGTGTATATCTACCGTACAAGCACCCCGCCTGCTGTGATGCTCTTCGCCAAAATACGACAGCCGGGCAACCTGCGTGACATATCATCGGAGTTCCCGCGCGCATGCGCCTACTCCCGAGGCCCCGGACAATGACCGCGAAATCGCCGAATCGTCAATACCGTTACTACGATTTTGTGATGGCGGCCTATGTCTGTGTGTTGCTGTGCTCGAATCTGATCGGTCCTGCCAAGGAAACGTCGATTCAGGTGCCGATCTTCGGCACAGTCACATTTCTCGCCGGTGTGCTGTTCTTTCCGATCTCATACATCTTTGGCGACATTCTGACCGAGGTGTATGGGTATGGGCGCGACCGCCGCGTGGCCTGGGCGGGGTTTGCCGCGCTGGCTTTTGCCTCGGTGATGGCGGCCGTGGTGGTGCATCTGCCGCCCTCGGAACGGTCGTTGGCCACCCAACCGGCCGTGGAAGCCATTTTCGGCAACACGCCACGAATCGTGGTGGCCTCGATCCTGGCGTTTCTATGCGGCACCTTCGTCAATAGTTATGTGCTCGCCAAGATGAAGATATGGACTCAAGGGCGCTGGCTGTGGAGCCGCATCGTCGGTTCCACCCTGTGCGGCGAGCTTGTCGACTCGATGATCTTTTATACGCTTGCCTTCTATGGCCACATGCCGCCGACGCACCTGATCGCCCTCATGTTCGCCCAATATGCATTGAAGAGCGGCTGGGAGTTTCTCGCCACGCCGATCACCTATCGTGTCGTTGCCTTTCTGAAGAAGGCGGAACACGAGGATTACTACGACACGGATACGAATTTCACCCCGTTCTCCCTCAAAGCCTAGCGTCAAGCCCGGCGCGACTACGGGGCCGCGCGGCCTGCGGGCGAGCCGCTGCGTGGCCTTGCCGAATTGGTCGCCGCCTCGCCATCTTTTGCCCTAAGTCGGCCGCTCCGACGCCCGAATGCAGGGCCGTAATGGCTCCCATGAGGCGGCGGTCGTCGCCTCTTGGCGAACTGAAGAGCGAGGAGCTGTTATGAACACTGCATTTTCCAAGGCTGTTGGGACGATTGGGTTGTTGAGCATGGGCGCGGTGGCCTTGGCGGGCGAGCCGCAAGGGGCCACACCGAAGCCGGCGACGCCGCACCAACCAGTGGGTTTCGTGACGGGGGCGGTGATCGGCGGATTTGCTGCGGGTCCGGTGGGCGCATTCATCGGAGCGGGGCTTGGCACGTGGCTCGGGAACCGGGTGCACCGCGCCGGCGATGCGACCCAGGCGGAGGCGACGGTGGCGTCGCTGCAGACCGATAAAACCGAGCTACAGACGGAAAAATCGGCGCTGCTGAACGAAAAGAACGAGCTGACCTCGGCCAACAGCAATCTATCCGCTCGACTCGATGATCTGACTCACAAGGTGCAGACCGTGCAGAGCTCCAAGCCGGATGCCAGCGAGGTTCTCGATGGGCTGCAGGGTGATGTGCTGTTTCGCACCGGCAGCGCCGAGATCACGCCGGAGACTGCGCACCAGATTCAGGTGTTGGCGCAGGCGGTGGCCAAGTCCCCGGAGCTTAAAGTGCGCGTCGACGGCTATGCTGACCCGCGTGGTTCGGTGGATTCAAATCTGAAACTATCGGAGGACCGGGCGAATGCCGTGCGCGACCTGTTTCTTGCGGCGGGGATCAGCGACGAGGTGCTCGAAGTCAATGCCTACGGCAAGAGCCAGAGCGTTGCCGCCGACAACGACGGCTACGCGCTCGAGCGCCGGGTTCGCCTGACCCTGCAAGCGCAGGAAGGGGCGGCAGTCGCTCAGGTCAGTGAGAAGGAGTAACCCCGCGAAAAAGGCCGATCCCGCGCAGGTGAGCGCGGGCAATGTGGCCCGGAGCGTCTTGCTCCGGGCCGCTCTTGTTTCTGGCGGCTACCGGAGCCTACGATAGGGAATGACCGAGCAGCCCAAGATCATCGTCCTTGACCGCCTGCAGACGGGAGAGTCTGCCAATCCTGCGCCCGAGAATATTCTCTCCGGCATCCCGCGGGCGCGCGTGTCGAATCAGTACGGCGAGCCCAGTCAGCAATTCTTCTGCGGCATCTGGACCAGCACCGCCGGCAAGTGGCGGGTGCGTTACACCGAGCATGAATTCTGCGTGCTCATCGAAGGCCGCGTCCGGGTGGAATCCATCACGGGCGAGAAGCACGAACTGCGTGCGGGCGACGCCTTCGTGGTTCCCGCAGGCTTTGAGGGAATATGGGAAGTCGTCGAGCCCTGCAAGAAGTGGTACTCGATATTCGAGGCCAAGGGCTAAACCGCGCCGCTTGACGTCCGGTGCTTAGGCTGTTTCGCGGATGACCGCTGCCAACGTCTCGACGATGCGCTCGATCTGCTTCGATTCGATGATCAGGGGCGGCGATGCGGCGATTGTATCGCCGGTCTGACGCACCATCACGCCGCGCTCGAAGCATTTGAGAAACACTTCGAAGGCACGGGCACCGGGCTTGCCGGCGCGCGGCTCGAGTTCCACTGCGCCGATCAATCCGTAGTTGCGCACGTCAAGCACATGCGGCAGGCCGCGCAGCGAGTGCATGGCATTCTCCCACTCCGGCGCCAGGGTGGCAGCGCGGCTCAATAATCCTTCTTTTGCATAGACATCGAGAGTCGCCAAGGCTGCGGCGCAGGACACGGGATGGGCGGAGTAGGTGTAGCCGTGAAACAGCTCAATGACATTCTCCGGTCCCTGCATGAAGGCGTCGTAAATCTTACGATGCGCAAACACCGCGCCCATGGGGATGGCGCCATTGGTCAGGCCCTTCGCCGTTGTCATGAGATCCGGGGTCACGTCGAATGCCTGGCTGGCGAACGGCTTGCCGACGCGGCCGAAGCCGGTGATCACTTCGTCGAATATCAAAAGTATGTCGTGCTTGTCGCAGATTTCGCGCAGGCGCTTCAAATAGCCTATGGGCGGCAGAATCACGCCGGCGGATCCGGATATGGGCTCGACAATGACGGCGGCAATGGTCGATGCGTCGTGCAGGGCGATCAAGCGCTCCAACTCGTTGGCGAGATGGGCGCCCCACTGCGGCAATCCCCGGGAAAACGCGTTGTGCTCGATATCCAAGGTATGCGGCAGATGGTCCACGCCGGGCAGCATGGAGCCGGCGAAGAATTTGCGGTTGTTCACTATGCCGCCGACCGAGGTGCCGCCGAAGCCCACGCCGTGATAGCCCTTCTCGCGACCGATAAAGCGCACGCGCTGGCCGGCGCCGCGGGCGCGGTGGTAGGCCACCGCAATTTTCAGCGCTGTATCGACGGACTCCGAGCCGGAGTTGGTGAAGAAAATGCGATCGAGACCCGGGGGGGCTAGCTTGGCCAGCCGATTGGCCAGTTCGAAGGCGAGCGGATGGCCCATTTGAAAGGCCGGCGCGAATTCCATGGTGCCGAGCTGCTTGGTTACGGCCTCGGTGATTTCGCGCCGCCCGTGACCTGCATTCACGCACCACAGGCCCGCGACTGCGTCGAGAATTTCGCGGCCGTCGTCAGTCCAGTAGTACATGCCCTGGGCCCTCGACAACAAGCGCGGATTAGCCTTGAATTGGCGATTAGCGGTGAACGGCATCCAGAATGCGTCGAGATCGCCGTTTGCGGGAGCGGGAGTGAGCTGGGCGTTCATGGTCGGATCCTACAGGTTGGTGGCCATCGAGTACCCAAGATGATAAGGAAAATCGACACTCAGCTCAATTTCCGCCTCATCTGGGGGGCAACTGTCTATTATAATAGACGATATGAGTCTGGACGTGGGTACCCATTTGAAGGCCGTACGGCAGATGTACGGCTTGTCGCAGCGTGAATTGGCGAAGCGCGCCGGCGTTACCAACGGCCTGATTTCCCTCATTGAGCAGAACCGCGTCAGCCCTTCGGTTAGTTCCCTGAAGAAAGTACTGGATGGCATTCCGATGACGCTTGCCGATTTCTTCACTCTGGACTTGGGGGGTCAGCCGCAGGTTTTCTTCCCACGCCAGGACTTAAGCGACATAGGCACGGGCAGCGTCGAATTGCGCCTCGTCGGCAACCGTCTGGCCAAACGCACCATGACCATCCTGCACGAGCGCTACGCACCCGGAGCCGATACAGGCGAGGAGATGCTGACGCACGGCGGCGAGGAGGGCGGCGTCATTGTCAGAGGAAAGATCGAGCTCACCGTCGGCGGCGAGTCGCGCACCTTGGGTCCGGGCGACGCCTACTATTTCAAGAGCTCCATGCCGCACCGCTTGCGCAACGTCGGGCGCGAAGAATGCGAAATCGTCAGCGCAAGCTCGCCGCCTACCTTTTAATAAGCAGCGCTCGGCCGCATATCGAAGGCCTTCATGTAAAGTAGGCAAATCATGAGCAAAGTAACCGTGGCGGCCACACAGATGGCCTGCAGTTGGGACCGTGACGAGAATATCGCGCGCGCCGAAAAATTGATCCGCGAGGCGGCGAGCCGAGACGCCCAGGTGATCCTCATCCAGGAATTGTTCGAGACGCCGTACTTCTGCAAGGATCACAATGCGGGGCATCTGGAGTTGGCAAAGCCCCTCGAGGGCCATCCCGCCGTTGAGCATTTCAGCGCGGTGGCGCGCGAGCTTGCGGTGGTGCTGCCGATCAGCGTCTTCGAACGCGCCAACAATGCCTTCTACAATTCCGTGGTCATCATCGACGCCGATGGCGCGGTCCTCGGCAGCTACCGCAAGTCGCATATCCCCGAGGGAGCGGGCTATCACGAGAAGTTCTATTTCTCGCCAGGGGATACCGGCTTCAAGGTGTTCGAGACTCGCTATGCAAAACTCGGCGTCGCCATCTGCTGGGATCAGTGGTTTCCAGAAGCGGCGAGATCCATGGCGTTGATGGGCGCGGACATACTGCTCTATCCGACCGCGATCGGATCCGAACCGCAGGACGCAAGCATCGATTCCAGCGGCCATTGGCAGCGCACCATGCAGGGTCATGCCGCCGCCAACATCATGCCGGTGGTGGCCTCCAATCGCATCGGCACCGAGAAGGGCGAGAAGTACACCATGACCTTTTACGGATCATCGTTCATCGCTTCGCATACCGGTGAGAAGGTCGCCGAAGCGGACCGCAGCAGCGAAACGGTGCTGACCGCCGGCTTCGATTTGGACGAGGTGCGCCGCTATCGTCAGTCCTGGGGTGTGTTCCGCGATCGGCGGCCCGATCTGTACTACCCCCTGCTGTCGCTCGATGGCCGCGGCTGAGCATCTACCGCAGGACTTAGTATTCGTCGACTTGGAGACGACGGGCGGCAACTCGGCCTATGACAGGATTACTGAGGTAGGCCTGATTCGGGTCAGCAACGGCGAACTCGTGGAGGAGTGGAGTTCGCTGGTGAACCCTGAACGACCGATTCCCCCTTACATCGAGGCGTTCACCGGCATCAGCGACGCAATGGTGGCCGGTGCGCCTCGCTTCGCCGAGATCGCCTCGGCCGTGCGTGAAAAGCTGAAGGGCGCTGTGTTCGTCGCGCATAACGCGCGTTTCGACTACTCGTTTCTGCGCAGCGAGTTCCTCAAGGCAGATCTTAGCTTTTCGGCGCAGGTGCTGTGCACCGTGAAGCTGTCACGGCGCCTGTTTCCCGAATTCGTGCGCCACAATCTGGATGCCGTCATGGAGCGCAACGGCTTGTCCTGCAGCGCCCGGCATCGTGCCTTGGGCGACGCACAAGTAATCCATGATTTCTGGTGCAAGTTGCGCCGCGACGTGCCGGAGCCGCAACTTGAGCAAGCCGTGCAGACCGTGCTCGGCGCCTACAAGCTGCCGAAGCACCTGCCGGCCGGTTTGGCCGACGAACTGCCTGAGGGTCCGGGCGTGTATCGATTCTTCGGCGAAGACGATGTTCTCTTGTACGTCGGCAAGAGCAATTCGCTGCGCACCCGCATTTTCCGTCATTTTGCCACCGGCGATGCCGACTCGAAGGATCATCGGCTGGGCGCCAAGGTGCGGCGGGTCGATTGGCTGGAGACCGCCGGAGAACTAGGAGCAATGCTGCGGGAGGCCGAGTGGATCAAGGCTCAGCGGCCTGTGTTCAATCTTCGCGCCAGGCTGAAGACGCGGCCTCACACCTTGCGCGTCGCCACCGTGCGCAGCGCGATGGGCGAATCGCAAAGCGTCGCGGCCGTGGCCATCGATGCCGTGGACTTAGAGGATCTCATGCACTGCTTCGGCGTATTTCATACCTGCAAGGATGCCCGCAAGGCGCTCGGCGACATCGCCGATGCCCGCCAGCTATGTCGCAAGGTCCTCGGCTTGGAAGACGGTACGGGATCCTGCTTCGCCTACCAGGTTGGAAAATGCCGGGGAGCCTGCATCGGCAAGGAGCCGCTCGTCCTGCACAGCACGCGGCTGATGTTGGCTCTGGCAGCGCTGAAATTGAAGGCGTGGCCGTTTCCAGGACGCATCGCTTTGCGCGAGCGGGACGTCAATGGCGGTACGCCGGACCTCGGGCGAGGGACGGAGCTGCATGTGGTTGATCGATGGGCGTATCTCGGCACAGCGCGCAGCGACGAGGAACTGTCGGCGTTGCGAGCGCTGGATTCGAGCGATGCCTTCGACATCGACGTGTACAGAATGCTGGTGCGCTACTTCGCGAAGCACCCCAAGGTCGACTGGATCGACCTGCGCGACCGGAGGATTTGCACGTGAACGACAACGTGCGCTATTGGATCGCGACCGCGCCGGTCGGCGCGGCATCAGTGCTGGCCGAGGAACTCGCCCAATTCGGTGCGCACGACATTCGCGAGCGCAGCCACGATGTGAAATTCCAAGGCACGCTCGAGGTGGGCTATAGAGCCTGCCTGTGGTCGCGCACCGCAACCCGCGTGTACTTGAGCTTGGGATCGATTGACGCCGGCAGCTCCAAAGCCGTGTATGACGCCGTCAAACGCATCGACTGGCGCGAACATCTGGCGACGGGAGCGACGCTCGCTTGTGATTGCAGCGGCGGCAACGAGTCCATCCGGCATACCATTTACGGGTCGCAATTGCTCAAGGATGCAGTCTGCGACAATTTGCGCGATGCCACCGGCGAGCGTCCGAACATCAAGCCGGAACGTCCCGACGTGCTGCTGCATCTGCATGTCGAGGGCCCGACGGCCTTGCTGTCGGTGGACTTTTCCGGCGAGAGCCTGCATCGGCGCGGCTATCGTACCGAGGGCGGGCGCGCGCCGCTCAAGGAGAATGTCGCCGCCGCCGTGCTGTTGCGCGCGGGCTGGCCCGCTATCAGTGAGCGAGGCGGCATGTTGCTCGATCCCATGTGCGGCTCCGGTACCTTTCTGACCGAGGGCGCCCTGATTGCCGCGGACGCCGCGCCGGCGCTCGATCGCGAGTATTTTGGCTTTACCGGTTGGCGAGGTCACGACACGGCACTCTGGGAGCGCCTGCGCGCGCAGGCTCTTGAACGGCGCGCCGTGCGTGCGCCGCGCCGCTGCATTCTGGGGTCGGACGCCGATGCGGATGCGGTGCGCATGACGCTCGCCAACGGCGCACACGCCGGCGTGACTGAATGGCTGCATGTGGAGAAGCGAACCTTGAGCGAGGTCGTTCATCCCGACGGCGACGGGCTCATCGTCACCAATCCGCCGTATGGCGAGCGCATCGGCGCGGAGTCCGGGTTGCCGGCCCTATATTCGGAGCTTGGGCAGATCCTGCGCGAGCGGTTTAGCGGGTGGCAGGCGGCGATTCTCACCGGCAATCCGCCGCTCGCTCGGAATTTGGGTATCTACGCCAAGCGTACACACCGCTTTTACAACGGCACGATCGAATGCCGGCTGCTGCGCTTCGAATTGAACGAAGCCAGTGAACAGCGCCTGCCTGAAGTAGTGCGCGCCGATTGGTCGAGTCGGCCAGGTGCGCAGATGTTCGCGAATCGATTGCGCAAGAATTTGCAGCGCCTGGATCCCTGGGCGCTGCGCGAGAAGATCGACTGCTACCGTGTGTATGACGCCGACATGCCCGAATATGCCTTTGCTATCGACCTGTACGGCCGGGGCACCCGCCAAGTCTACGTGCAAGAGTATGCACCGCCTAAAACCGTCGATCAGGAAAGTGCCCGTGAGCGCCGCCGCGAGGTGTTGGCGGTGCTGCCGGAGGCCTTGTCCGTGCCGGTGTCCCAAATCCACTCCCGCGTACGCAAGGCGCAGAAGGGCAGCGAGCAGTACGAGAAACGCGATTCCCAGGCCGAGCGCCATGCCGTTCAGGAGGGCGGCCTGAAATTCTGGGTCAACTTCCGCGACTATCTGGATACGGGGCTGTTTCTCGATCACCGCATCGTGCGCGCCATGTTGCGCGAGTGGGCAAAGGATGCGGATTTTCTAAATTTGTTCTGCTACACCGGCAGCGCTACGGTGTATGCCGCGGCAGGCGGAGCGCGCAGCAGCGCGAGTGTGGATTTATCGAACACGTATTTGGATTGGGCTCACGAGAATCTGCTGCTCAACGGCTTTGGCGATACCAAGCATGAGTTGTATCGCGCCGACTGCCTGCAGTGGCTTGAGGACGAGGAGTCCAAGGGCCCGCGCTTCGATCTGATCTTCGTGGATCCGCCGACTTTTTCCAATTCCAAGCGCATGGAAGGCGTATTGGACGTGCAACGCGACCATGTGGGCATGATTCGCCGGTCGTTGAAGCTGCTACGGCCAGCAGGCCGCCTGGTATTCTCAACCAACTACAGCCGCTTCAAGCTCGATGAGCAGGCGCTCGAGGATCTTGTCATCGAGGACATCAGTGCTCAAACCATTCCGAAGGATTTCGAGCGCCATACGCGGATCCATCGCTGCTTCGTGATTCGCGGCAAATGATCGGATCGGTGTCGACGGCAGCGCTTATCAGTTAAACTTTCTATGGCAAAGTAACGGCCGATGTTGTGCTTAACTTCAAGGCGACATGAAGGCTTTGGCCTCGCAACGCAGGAATGTGGAAATGCCCACCGACCCCCTGGAAACAGCGCAACGACAACAAACCGGCAAGGCCTATGGGACGGGCGCTATCGCCTTTCATTGGACGATGTTCGTACTCGTCGTCATTGTCGGCATCCTAGGTTTGTTACACGATGACTGGCCAAAGGAAGCACAAGGGTTTTGGATCAATGTGCATGCGCTGCTGGGTCTGTTGCTTTGGTTTACGCTGGTCGCCCGCTTAATCTGGCGTGTCCGTAATGCTCCCCCGGCGCTGCCCGCGGCAATCGGCGCCTTTTCACGCCGCCTTTCCGGCCCTGTGCATTGGGCGCTGTATGCGCTGATGTTCTTTACCCCGATCTTAGGCGTGGTGACCTTCATTTTTCACGGCCGTATCTTCGACTTCGGACTCTTTCATATTGATTTTGGCGTCAAAAAAAACCGCGCCATATTCAGCCCAACGGAAGACATTCACGGCTATTTGGCGTATGCGCTGTTCGCCCTTGCAGGCTTGCACGCGTTGGCGGCACTATGGCATCGGTTTTACCTGCATGATGGAGTGCTCAAGCGAATGTGGCCGTTCGGCAAAGCTGCCACGAAGCCCCAAGCTCAGCACAGCTCTGCGCCCTAGCCAGCGTTCTCCGCTGTGCTTGCGACGTGTCGATGTTGGGTCGAAGACACGTTAATTTAATGCGAAGCACTAGCTTGCTTGCGGTATTCTTCGCGAACTATGAGCATACTCACCCGCATAGCATTGATGACGGCCTTGGGCGTCTGTGTTCGGCCCGGCATTTCACTCGCAGCTGACGATCCAATTAATCCGCGGCCAACGGCGCAGGATTGGCAGGCGCTCGCCAAGCTCCCCGATTGGAGCGGCGTCTGGACACCGGTGATCAGCGATCAGGTGGCCCAGGAGAAGACCAATCGGCCGCCTTGGGCGCCGCAGGTTGCGAAGCAAATTCAGCACATGTATGCCGAGGAGGACGCCGGCCGCCCGTTCCCCATCATCGATCATTGTTTTCCCACCGGCATGCCGAGTTGGATGCTCATCACGCACAACGCTCTCGAAATTCTGTTCACACCCGGGCGCGTCACGATTTTGGGCGAAGGGGATGGCAATCGGCTGCGCCGCATCTACACCGACGGCCGGCCGCATCCGGCTGATCCCGATCCCAGCTTTCACGGCCACTCCATCGGGCACTGGGAGGGCGACACGTTGGTGGTGGACACCGTGGGTCTTCTGCCGCAGGTGTATCTCGCGGTGAACGAAGCCGTGGGCGTGCCGAATAACGGCGACATGCACATCGTCGAACGCTTGCACCTAATGGGCCCCGATACTCTGCTGGATGATCTGCAGATCACCGCTAATAAAGCGTTGTCCAAACCTTGGAACACCACGCGCAAGTACTATCGGCAACGGGCGCAGAAGTACGATATCTTGGAAGGCGTTTGCACCCAGGGTTCGTATACCGATGCCGTCGACAAGAACGGCAACGCGATTTTCGCGCCCATCAAATTTCACAACGGCGTCCCCGTGGGTTCCGATTCCAAATGAAACGAATATCTGTGGCTCAATCGTCGATTGTCGTGGCTATCGCCGCTCTGGGCGGGGCGCTCTGCGCCGCAACGTCTGCGTTCGCGCATCATTCCTTCGCCATGTACGAGCCGACCAAGACGTTGACGTTCAAGGGCACCGTCAAAACTTTTCAGTGGACCAATCCGCACGTGGTTCTTTCCATACTCGTGCCGCCGGAAGATGGCAGCGCTGCACAGGAGTGGTCGCTTGAAACCACGAGCCCGGGAGTGCTGACGCGTTCTGGATGGACTCGCCTGTCCCTCAAGCCCGGGGATAAGGTCAGCGTCACCATCAGTCCGCTTCGCGACGGCTCGCACGGCGGAAGCCTCAATTCGGTGACGTTGCTCGATACCGGCCAGAAGCTGGTGCCGAGTTTCGGCAAGGAAATGCCCGGCCTGAAGTAGCGCCTGCTCGCGCGCTCCTGTTTCAAAGCAAATCGCGCAGGCGGTAGTACATCATCGCCATCATCAGCGACGGGCGCCGCAGCAGCCGGCCTCCCGGGAAGTCGCGATGCGGAATACGCGCGAACACATCGAAGCGTTCGGCGGTACCCGCGATGGCTTCGGCCACCAGCTTGCCGGCGAGACCGGTCAGGGTCATGCCGTGACCCGAGAACCCCTGCAGGTAGAACACATTGGCAGAGAGCCGGCCGAAATCCGGAGCGCGGCTCATGGTGATATCGAGGTAGCCCCCCCAGGCATAGGCCACTTTGACGTCGGCGAGAGTCGGGAATATGCGCAGCATGCGATGGCGCATGGACTCGGCCAGTCGCGGCGGCTGCACCGCGCTGTAGCTGACACGGCCGCCGAACAGCAGGCGGTGATCTGCGGAGCGTCTAAAGTAGTCAAGTATCCAATTGATGTCGGCGATCGCCGCGTTGCTCGGCAGCAGCGAGTGCAGCCGTTCCTCGTCCAGCGGCTCGGTAGCGACAATATAGGTACCCACCCCCAAAATCCGCCGCGCCAGCGCGGGTGCGACGGCGCCGGTATAGGCGTTGCCGCAGAGCACCAGGTGCGCGCAGCGCACCTTGCCCTGTGCGGTATGCACGATGACTTCGGGCCCGTCGTCGTAGCGTAGTACCTCGGAATTCTCAAAAATCTCGACTCCCGCGGCTTCCGCTGCGCGAGCCACGCCCTGAGTGAACTTGAGGGGGTGCAGGTGACCGCTGCGGGAGTCGATCAGCCCGCCGAGATAACGGTCGCTGCGTACGTGCGCCTGCAACTCGTCGCGATCCAACAGTCGGGTCGAAGTGTAGCCATAGTCCTCGTGCAATTCGCGGACCCAATCCTCGAGTTCCAGCAGATGCCGCGGCTTGGTGGCGACATGCACGTGGTTGGCCTGGTAGTCGCAGTCGATGGCGTACTCGCTGATCAACGATTGCGTGAGATCCAGCGCCTCGATGGACAGGTCAAACAGATGCCGTGCATCGTCGCGGCCGACTTGATCGATCAGTGCCTTTTGACTCGTGGCGAGGCCGAAGATCGTTTGTCCGCCACTGCGTCCTGAGGCGCCGTAGCCGACGATACGCGCCTCGAGAAGCGCAACCCGGTAGCCACGCTTCGCCAAGTGCAGTGCAGCAGAGCAGCCCGCGATGCCGCCACCGAGCACCACGACATCCTTTCGATGCTCGCCGCGCAGCGGTTCACGATGGCCCTTGGCGGCGTCGACGGCGAGGGTTGCCGAAGGCGCGACGGAAGCCGCGTAGTAAGAACGAGGGAGCGGATAGGACAGGCGCATCGGCTGAGTTTGAGGTGGGAGTGTTTAAAATCTTGTGGCTATTGACAGGATTGGGTGCCTGTGAGCCTACACAGTTTTTTGATCGAAGTGCAATGTTGCTGCATCGCACCAATCATCGCTAAGTCATGGAAATGCCTAAATCTTAGCCAAATGTCGCAGCAGTAGCGGGACGAGTCAGCGGTGGTGTGGTGTAATACGGTCGTTAAGGAAACTCTACCGTCCACCTGGACGTTTAATATATTAAACATGTCTCGCTTGCCGCTCATCGGAATTCCAGCCGACCGCAGGCTGTGTGGGAATCACTACTTCCACATGGCCGGCGAGAAGTACATCGAAGCCGTCGCCGCAGGCGCGAAGGCGGTGCCGGTGCTCATACCCGCTCTGGGGTCCGAGATCGATTTGACGTCACTGTTACAAGCCTGCGATGGATTGTTGCTCACCGGGAGTGCATCGAATGTCGAACCTCACCACTACGGAGGACTGGCCAGTGAGCCGGGAACCCTACATGACCCAGATCGGGATGCTACGACGCTTCCGTTGATTCCGCGGGCTGTCGCCGCCGGGCTGCCGGTATTGGCGATATGCCGCGGATTTCAAGAAATGAATGTCGCCTACGGCGGCACCCTGCAGCAGCGGCTGCATGAGGTACCCGGAAACCTCGATCACCGTGAAGACGAATCCTCGCCGCTGGACGTGCAATACGGACCGGCTCACGAAGTCCTCCTGGAGCCTGGAGGAACCTTGCGCACCATCGCCGGACAGGATCGCCTGCAAGTCAATTCCCTGCATTGGCAAGGAATAGAGACCCTGGGGAAGGATTTGGCTGTCGAGGCGCGCGCACCGGACGGAGTCATCGAGGCATTCCGGGTCGCAGACGCACCGAATTTCGCCGTAAGCGTGCAGTGGCATCCTGAATGGCAGTTTGCGAAGAATCCATTTTCGCGCGCCTTGTTCGCGGCATTCGGTGAAGCCAGTCGAGCGCGCACAGTTGACAGGTGATTTATGGCCAGCACGATTCAGCAATTCTTAAGAGAGCACGGAATATCGGAAGTCGAGGCCATTATCCCGGACATGGCGGGTGTCGCTCGCGGCAAGCTCATGCCTGCGGAGAAATTTGCGGAGGAGGAGGGCATGCGCTTGCCGGAGGCCATTTTCCTGCAGACGGTGACCGGCGACTATCCCGACGATCAGAGCGCGATGAATCCGTCGGATATAGATATTGTCCTCAAGGCGGATCCGAAAACCGTGCGGGTCGTGCCCTGGGCGGCGGAACCGACCGCGCAGGTGATTCATGATTGCTTCTACGGCGACGGCCGGCCGGTCACCATGGCCCCTCGGTACGTGCTGCGGCGGGTGCTCGATCTGTACGAGGCGCATGGCTGGGAGCCGGTGGTGGCGCCGGAGCTCGAGTTCTTCTTGGTCGAACCCAATGTAGATTCCGACTACCCCTTGAAACCGCCGGTGGGCCGTTCGGGCCGTCCGGAAATCGGCCGTCAGGCGTACAGCATCGCGGCCGTGAACGAGTTCGATCCGCTGTTCGACGACATGTACTCGTTCTGCGAAGCCCAGGACATCGAAATCGATACTTTGATCCATGAGGCCGGCGCGGCGCAGATGGAAATCAATCTGCTGCATGGCTATCCCATGAGCCTCGCCGACCAAGCCTTCTTGTTCAAGCGCACGGCGCGCGAGGCGGCATTGCGGCACAAGATGTATGCCACCTTCATGGCCAAGCCGATGGCGAAGGAGCCGGGCAGCGCCATGCATCTGCACCAGAGCATCATCGATGTGAAGACTCGCAAGAACATTTTCAGCAATGCCGACGGCTCGCCCTCGCAGCTGTTCTTCGCGCATATCGCAGGTCTGCAGAAGTACCTGCCGGGCGCCATGTCGCTGTTCGCACCGAACGTGAACAGTTACCGGCGCATCAGCCGCTACTCGTCGGCGCCCATCAATGTGCATTGGGGTTACGACAACCGAACCGCCGGCCTGCGCGTTCCCATGTCGGGGCCCGAGGCGCGGCGCGTCGAGAATCGAGTGGGCGGCGCTGACGCCAACCCTTACCTTGCGATCGCAGCATCGCTGGCCTGCGGGTATCTCGGCATGGTTGAGGGATTGAAGCCCTCCGAACCGATCTCCGGCAGCGCCTATGACCTTGCCATTGCCCTGCCGCGCACCTTGGCGGAGGCGTTGCGTCTGCTGCGCGAGTCCAAGGCGCTGGTTGACCTGTTCGGCGATCGCTTCGTGCTGGCCTATACGGCGGTCAAGGAAGCGGAGTACGAGACCTTCGCGCAAGTCATCAGTTCATGGGAGCGCGAGCATCTACTGTTGAACGTGTAGCGCGCCCCGCGCTGCTGCGATATAACTAGTGACCAGGCTCGGGAGGAGCGTGCAGCGAGCACATTGAAGACTTCAAGGTGCAATGCACGCCGTGCGGTCCTCCTCGCGCACTTAAGATTAAGGGGAAGCGGTCGATGGTAAGCGTTCGTCGGATGGCGATTCTGGCCCTTGGCTGCGTATTGACCCTGAGCGCCTGCGGAGACCGCAAGTCCCCCGACAGTCCCGCAACGGCCGCCGCCACCGGGAAGGTGCTGAACCTCTACATCTGGTCCGACTACCTTGCCGCGGACACGCTGTCGAACTTCGAGAAGCAAACCGGCATCAAGGTGCACGTCGCTTACTTCGACACCAATGAAACCTTGGAGACCAAGCTGCTGGCGGGCAGCAGCGGCTACGACGTGGTCGTGCCCACGGCCTCGTACTTCGAGAGGCAGATCAAGGCCGGTGTCTATCTCACCCTCGACAAGTCCAAGCTGCCGAACCTCAAGAACATGGACCCGCAGCTCATGTCGAAGGTGGCATTGCACGACCCGGATAACGCCCACGGCATCATTTACACCTGGGGCACCAACGGCATCGGCTACAACGAGAAAATGGTCAAGGCGCTGATGCCGGATGCGCCGCTCGACAGCTGGCGACTGGTGTTCGATCCGGCAGTGGCGTCGAAAGTGGCGAAGTGCGGAATCAGCGTACTGGATTCGCCCGCGGAAATGATGCGCGCGGTCTACAGCTACCTGGGCAAGGATCCGAACTCGCAGAACGCGGATGATCTCGTGCAAGCGGAAGCTATTCTTATCAAGATCCGGCCCTATATCCGCAACATCAATTCCTCCGAATATATCGAGGCACTGGCCAACGGCGATCTGTGCATTGCCGTGGGCTACAACGGTGATGTGATGCAGGCGCGCGACCGGGCCCGCGAGGCGAATAAGGG
Organism: Gammaproteobacteria bacterium; assembly: GCA_040002315.1. Classification (GTDB taxonomy): domain Bacteria; phylum Pseudomonadota; class Gammaproteobacteria; order Steroidobacterales; family Steroidobacteraceae; genus Bog-1198. The sequence continues at coordinate 1,930 of JBDUEQ010000054.1, read as the reverse complement.
CATCGACATCAAATACGTCGTACCCAGGGAAGGCTCGATCTTGTGGTTCGATATGCTGGCCATTCCGAAGGATGCGCCGAATCCCGACAGTGCCTACGCCTACTTGAACTACATCATGGAGCCGAAGGTCATCGCCGACATTTCAAATTTCAAGCGCTACGCCAACGGCAATATTGCCTCGCAGCCGCAGGTGCTGGACTCCGTCAAGAATGATCCGGGGATTTACCCGCCGCCCGAGCAGCGGCAGAAGCTGGCGGTGCAGCTCGCGGATTCGGCGGACCAAACCCGCGCCATCACCCGCGTATGGCAAAAATTCAAGACGGGCCAATAGGCGATGACGGCATCCGGTGGGGCGGTCAAAGCTGAGCCTTGGAAAGATCCGGCGGCAAAGCCGTATGTGCAGGTGGACCGCATCACCAAGTCTTTCGGCGATTTCAAGGCGGTCGACGATGTCAGCCTGAAGATCTACAAGGGCGAAATATTCTGCTTGCTGGGCGCGTCGGGCTGCGGCAAGACCACCCTGTTGCGCATGCTGGGCGGATTCGAGACGCCGAGTTCCGGCAAGATTTTCATCGACGGCGAGGATATGACCGGGGTTCCGCCCTATGAGCGGCCGGTGAACATGATGTTCCAGTCGTATGCGCTGTTCCCGCACATGAATGTCGAGCAGAACGTCGCCTTCGGTCTGAAACAGGACCGCGTGCCCAAGCTAGAAATTCAAGAGCGCGTGGCCACCATGCTCGACCTGGTGAAATTGGGCGATTTCGCCAAGCGCAAGCCGCACCAATTGTCGGGCGGCCAGCGGCAGCGCGTAGCGCTTGCGCGCTCCTTGGTGAAACGGCCCAAACTCCTGCTGCTAGACGAGCCCCTGGGGGCGCTCGATAAAAAATTGCGCGAGCACACGCAATTCGAATTGATCAGCCTGCAGGATAAGCTCGGTGTGACATTCGTGGTCGTGACTCACGATCAGGAAGAGGCCATGACCCTGGCGAGCCGCATCGGCGTCATGAATCATGGAGAAATCGTTCAGGCCGGCACACCGTCGGAGATCTACGAATTTCCGAGTTCGAAATTCGTGGCCGATTTCATCGGCTCCGTCAATATGTTCGAAGGCAAGCTGATCGAAGACGAACCGGAGCATGTGCGGATCGGTTCCGCCGAACTCGGCGGCACGATTTACGTCAGCCACGGCATCAGCGCGCCTCCCGAGGCCATCGTCTGGGCGGCGGTGCGGCCGGAGAAGATCTTCATGTCTACGGCGGCGCCGGCCGGAACCGAGAATGTGGCGCGCGGCGCCGTGCAAGATATTGCCTATCTCGGCGACCTGTCGATCTATCTGGTGAAATTGCCCACCGGCAAGGTGGTGCGCGTGACTCAGCCCAATACTTCGCGCCACGCCGAGGCTATAACCTGGGACCAGCAGGTATATCTCTCGTGGGATGCGACCAGCCCGGTGGTGGTGACCCGTTAGCGCCACCCGGACTGCCGCGACGTTGCGACGCTTCGGCGTGACCGGCCGCGGCCTCGTCGTGGTGCTGCCGTACATGTGGCTGCTGTTGTTCTTCGTCGTGCCCTTCGTCATCGTCCTGAAAATATCCTTCTCGGACATCGACCTCGCCATCCCGCCGTACAAGCCGCTGCTGGAATGGGTGGGCAAGAATTCTCTTGCCATCAAGGTCAATTTCAACAACTACGCGTTCCTGTTCACCGATCGGCTGTACATCAATGCGTTCTTGAACTCGATCAAAGTCGCTTTCATTTCCACGGTGCTATGCATATTGGTGGGCTACCCCATGGCCTATGGCATTGCGCGCGCCAAGCCAGCGACGCGCAACGTGCTCCTATTGCTGGTGATCCTGCCGTTTTGGACCTCGCTGCTGCTGCGGGTGTATGCCTGGATCGGGCTGTTGAAGGCCAATGGCGTGATCAA